>NZ_JBDZYG010000006.1:0-293709 GCF_040329455.1 Ruegeria sp. SCP11
GATATCGGTGTGCACGTCATCCGCCGCCACAACCAGGATCGCGCGGTCGGCGCCCATAGCCAGCGCGGTCCGCAGCGTCTCCTGCGCCTGCTTGACGCCGATCGAAACGGCAACAACTTCGTCCGCCTTGCCCGCTTCTTTCAGGCGGATCGCCTCTTCCACCGCAATTTCGTCGAACGGGTTCATCGACATTTTGACATTGGCGAGATCGACTCCGCTACCATCCGCTTTCACGCGAACCTTCACGTTGTAGTCAATCACGCGTTTGACAGGCACGAGTACCTTCATTGTAGCGCTTGCTCCTCACAAAAAACGGTAAGCCGCGACGCGACTCCACCAATGCTCTCGGACGACTGAATAGCGTCTCAATTCACAGTACAACAGGGCAAAATCGTCACGTCATGGGTTTGGGACGTCGCGTTTTGTGTTTTTTGAGGGATGAGGCCGCAATAAAGTTTCCGGACGGTCGGATTTTGTTGGCGATCTCACCCGGGTGGATATTTCTGAAATTACCCTTGAAAGATGGTTTGAGCGCTGAGCGAGAATATTGATCCCGGGACGTCCAATGGACGTCTCGACGCTTTCAGCGGTTCGCGCCCGGAACCCACAGCACGTCCTGCGTTCCGTTTTCATTAGCGCAGCGCGCGGCGACGAAGAACCAGTCGCTGAGGCGGTTGAGGTATTTCACAGCTACCTCGTTCACCGGCTCCATGTTGGTCAGTTCCACCGCCAGCCGCTCGGCCCGACGCGAGACGGTCCGGCACACGTGCAGTTGCGCCGCCAGCCGCGATCCACCGGGCAGAATGAAGCTGCGCAGAGGTTCCAGCGATTCGTTCATGGCGTCGATCTCGGCCTCGAGCCGGTCAATCTGGGCTGGAACGATGCGCAACGGGGGATAGTCGGCCTCGGCGTCCTTTTCCATCTCGGGGCGGCAGAAGTCGGCGCCCAGATCGAACAGGTCGTTCTGAATGCGCGAAAGTGCGGCGTCGACCTCACCCTCGGCCTCGGTGCGGGCCACTCCGACAAAGGCGTTCAACTCGTCCACAGTGCCATAGGCCGCAACGCGACCGGAGTATTTGGCAACCCGTTCGCCATTTCCCAGCGCGGTTTTGCCGTCATCGCCGGTGCGGGTATAAATCTTATTCAGAACGACCATTTACTGTGCTCCTTGTCCACGCAGCCAGACGTAGAGCACGATGAGTACAACGGCAATGAACTGAAACAGGATACGCAGGCGCATCATCTTGTTGCTTTTCATTGCAGCAGCCTTACCGCTTTTGCCGAAGTTTGAAATGCCGATCGCAAGTACAACGACAACAGCCGCCATAGCCAACAGTAAGATGACCATCAAAAGGTCCATGGGTACACCGTCCGGGTTTCTTGTTTCCTTAGGATATCATCTAGACCCGTGGGTGTGAAAAGCGAACGGGTAATTTCGCCTTAGACGTCAGTAAGGATGCGGTCGATGGTGCGGGTCGGCAGAATGCGGCGCAGATATCCGGCGATATAAGTCGGCGTTGTCACATAGTACCTGGCACGGGGGCGCTTCGCCTCAACCGCATGAGCCAGCTTGTCGGTCACGGCCGAGGCGGGCAATTCGAACCGGTCGGGTCCCGAGGATTCGTATAGTCTTTTCAAAAGAGAAGACTCGTAGCGATCCCGCAGGGCCGAGTTCTCCCAATTGATGAAACGCTCGAAGAAGGGGATCGAGTTTTCACGGATTTTCGACGTGATTGGGCCGGGTTCGATCAGGATTACCTTGATGTCGGAATCAGCCAATTCCAGGCGCAGCGTGTCCGTCAGACCTTCGACTGCGTATTTCGTGGCCACGTAGGCGCCGCGCCACGGATAAGCGACCAAACCCAGAACCGACGAATTCTGAACGATTCGCCCGTGCCCCTGCGCCCGCATGACCGGAATCACTTGCCGGGTCAGCTCGTGCCAGCCAAAGAAGTTGGCCTCGAAAATCAGACGCAGACCATCCGTCGGCAAGTCTTCGACTGCGCCGGGCAAACCATGCGCGCCATTGTTGAATAGCGCATCCAAAGTGCCGCCGGTGGCCTCGAACACGGAAGCCAGACCCGAGGTAATGCTGTCGGTGTCGGTGTAGTCAATGCGCGGGCTTTCAAACCCCTGTGCACGCAGTCGGTCGCAATCGCGTTGCTGACGGCAGGATGCGAACACCCGCCAGCCGCGGGCGCGCATGCCATGCGCCGCATCCAGACCAATACCTGAGGAACAACCGGTGATAAGAATGGTTTTCTGCATGATCTTCCTGAATCCGAACCTTACTTATAGCTATTGCGCGGTTCGGGTCAGGACAATGTCACGACCGCGTTAGTTTGAGATTTTTCTCACCAGCGAGGCAGAAACCCATCCGACCTGTTGCAGCGGCACCACGCGAAGACGTAGCCAGCCGGTGCCGGATTCGCTGAGCACCTCGACCTTCTGGCCGATGGTGGCCTTGGCAATGATCGGGTAGATCGTACCTGGCCCGTCGCGCATATTCACGCGTGTGCCCGAGATTTCGCGGATGTCTTTTTCGGGCTCCGGAATGGCGGGCGTTTCTGCCGTATCTTCCGGCGTCTCGTCGGTGATTTGGCGCAGCCCGGTCACGCCATCTTCAAGTGAGGCTAGCGTGATGTTGGCGCTTTGATCGTCGAATACCGACAGGCCCGAAAAAGAGGCGAGGCTGGCGTCATCCGCTATGAACTCAACCACCTCTTCCGGGACGGGTGTTGGCTCAGCCCGCACTGATGGGGTTCGGATTGTGACGGTGGTCACAAGCTCTTCGACGCGTACGGACGCGACCGTCGTGTTTGAGGCTGAAGCAATCCGAACAGGTTTTTCGGGTTTTTCTGCACGCAGGCCGCGCGGTTCAAAATCCGGCCCGTCGCTCATCACATAAAAGCACCAGCCGAGTGCAACGAAAGTGATAACAATAAGGCGCGTCATGGCGCATCCCCCGGTAATCGCAAGAAACAAGAAATAGGCAGCAGTCTAATTTGTTCAGGGTACCATATTTCCGACCTTAAGTCGAAAAACGGGGGAAATCGGGGGGTTGTCTCCCCCTGTTGCAAAAAGCGCCACTTGTCCCCAGCAAAATATGCGCTGCTTGCTTTACCAAGGCGTTCTTGCGGCGTATCACATCATGTATGACCGATACGATCGACGACCCCAACATGGAGGCCCCTGACAACGGGGGCGAGATAGCTGAACCGCTGCGCCGCGCAATTGGCGAACGCTATCTGACCTATGCGCTGTCTACCATCATGCACCGTGCGCTGCCGGATGCGCGCGACGGGCTGAAGCCGGTTCACCGGCGAATCCTCTACGCGATGCGCGAGTTGCGACTCAGTGCGACAGGTGGGTTCCGTAAGTCTGCGAAGATTTCCGGTGACGTGATGGGTAACTATCACCCGCATGGTGACGCGGCGATATACGACGCGATGGCGCGTCTGGCGCAAGACTTCAACGTTCGCTATCCGCTGGTTGACGGGCAGGGAAACTTTGGCAACATCGACGGCGATAACCCGGCGGCCTCTCGATACACCGAGGCGCGGATGACCATCGTGGCCGAGGCACTGCTGGAAGGTCTGAACGAGGACGCCGTCGATTTCCGCGATAACTATGACGGCACGCTGACCGAGCCGGTGGTGCTGCCTGCGCAGTTCCCGAATCTGCTGGCCAACGGCGCCAGCGGTATCGCGGTGGGCATGGCGACGAACATCCCTCCGCATAACATCTCGGAGCTGTGTGACGCCTGTTTGCATCTGATCAAGACACCGGACGCGCGCGACGACACCCTGTTGAACTACGTGCCCGGTCCGGATTTCCCGACCGGCGGCGTGATCGTCGAGCCGCCCGAGAACATCGCTCAGGCCTATCGCACCGGGCGCGGCTCGTTCCGTCTGCGCTGTAAGTATGAGGTCGAGGATCTGGGCCGTGGCCAGTGGCAGATCATCGTCACCGAAATCCCCTATCAGGTTCAGAAATCCAAGCTGATCGAAAAAATCGCCGAGCTGATCCAGACCAAGAAAATCCCGATCCTCGCCGATGTGCGTGACGAATCCGCCGATGACATCCGCCTGATCCTCGAACCGCGTTCCAAGAACGTGGACCCCGAGGTGTTGATGGGAATGCTCTATCGCAACTCTGACCTTGAGGTGCGGTTCAGCCTGAACATGAACGTGCTGATCGACGGTGTGACGCCTAAGGTCTGCTCGATGAAGGAAGTGCTGCGCGCCTTCCTCGATCACCGGCAAGAGGTGCTGATCCGCCGCTCGCGTCACCGCATGGCGAAGATCGATCATCGCCTTGAAGTGTTGGAGGGCTTTATCGTCGCCTTCCTGAACCTCGACCGCGTGATTGACATCATCCGCTATGACGACGACCCCAAAGCTGCGCTGATGCGCGAAGATTGGGGCATCGATCATGTCCGCGCGACCAGCGAAGCCGATTATGTCTCGCCCAAGCCGGGTGAGGGTGAACTGTCCGAAGTTCAGGTCGACGCGATCCTCAACATGCGCCTGCGCTCTTTGCGCCGTCTGGAAGAGATGGAGTTGGTCCGCGAACGTGATGAGTTGATGCTGGAACGCGCCAACCTTGAAGACCTGCTTGCCGATCCTGCTTTGCAGTGGGCCAAGATCGCGGAGCAATTGAAAGAGACCAAAAAGACCTTCGGCAAAGATTACGAAGGTGGCGCACGTCGGACACAGTTTGCCGAAGCGGGGCAAGTCGAAGAGGTGCCGCTTGAGGCGATGATCGACAAAGAACCGATCACGGTCGTCTGCTCTCAGATGGGCTGGATTCGCGCCATGACCGGCCATATCGACCTGAAGCGAGAGCTGAAGTTCAAAGATGGTGACGGTCCACGTTTCATATTCCATGCGGAAACGACCGACCGGCTGCTGGTGTTTGCTTCGAACGGGCGGTTCTACACCGTCAGTGCCGCCAACCTGCCCGGCGGGCGGGGCATGGGCGAGCCGCTGCGCCTGATGGTCGACTTACCGAACGAGGCGCAGATCATCGACATCCTGATCCACAAACCGGGACGCAAGCTGCTGGTGGCTTCGGATGCGGGTAACGGCTTCATGGTGCCCGAGGATGACGTGCTGGCCCAAACCCGCAACGGCAAACAGGTGCTGAACGTCAAGGGCGACGAGACAGCGATGATCTGCAAGCCGGTCGATGGCGACCATGTGGCCGTTGTGTCTCAGAACGGTAAGTTCCTTGTGTTCCCGACAGAAGAACTGCCCGAGATGACCCGCGGCAAGGGCGTGCGTTTGCAGAAATACAACATGGCGCGCGGTCGTCAGGGGACACTGGAGCTGGATGGGGGCCTCTCTGATATCACCACCTTCAACTGGGAAGAGGGCTTGAAATGGTCTATGGGTGGCGACAAAACCCGGCACGAGGCTGATATGTCCCAATGGTTAGCCAAGCGCGCCAGCGTCGGGAAAAAACCGCCCTATGGGTTCCCGCGGGACTATAAATTCTCGTGATCTGAGCGTGGTTTCGGGCGAATTCCGCCGATACGGCTTGGCACAGGCCGTATCGGTGCGCTAGATCAAAGAAAAACAGGCCTATTGAGAAGAGATCATGCTGCGCATTCTGACCCTGATTACCGGACTGACCCTCATGGGTGCTTGTACGCAGACGCAGGTTTACGAAGAACCTGAAGAGCTGGGTGAGTTCAAGCTCAGGGTCAACTACGCTTTTGCAGATAAGGCAGTTCAGGGGCCCGTGTCCCGTGACGCGACACCGGATGAATGGACGGCCTCGATTCAGAATGCGGTTGATATCCGACTTGGTCGATATGAGGGCGCTCAGGAATACGATATCGGCATCAGCCTGGAAGGTTACATGCTGGCCCCTCCGGGCATCCCGGTGATCTACAACCCCAAAAGCACGGCGATCGTTCTGGTCAATGTCTACGACGTGAAAGAAAAAGAGTTCCTTGCCAAGGGTAAGCAGTTCCAGGTTCTGGAAGATACGACAGGCGGCAGTGCCCTTAAAGGGTCCGGTCACGAGCGCACCAAAGAAGAACAAATGAGCGGTCTCGCTCTGAAAGTTGCTGACCGGGTTGAAGAGTGGTTGGCCGAGGAACATCAAGAGAACGGCTGGTTCGATCGGCGCCCTGACCTGATCCAGCCGCTGGAATCCGACGTGGTGACGCAAAATCCGGCATCATAAACGGGTTTTAACGCAGGATGTGCTTGATTTTCCCCTTTGAACCAAATATCTCGCGCGCGCAGATGTAACCACGGGACCAAGGGTCCCCCAAATCGCAAAAGGGCGCCTGAGGAATGGCAAAGGAAAAGTTTGAGCGTACAAAACCGCACGTCAACATCGGCACGATTGGCCACGTTGACCATGGTAAAACGACGCTGACCGCAGCAATCACCAAGTATTTCGGTGACTTCAAAGCGTATGACCAGATTGACGGCGCGCCTGAAGAAAAAGCACGTGGCATCACCATCTCGACCGCCCACGTGGAATACGAGACCGACAACCGCCACTATGCGCACGTCGACTGCCCCGGCCACGCTGACTACGTCAAGAACATGATCACCGGTGCCGCGCAGATGGACGGCGCGATTCTGGTTGTGAACGCTGCTGACGGCCCGATGCCGCAGACCCGCGAGCACATCCTGCTGGGCCGCCAGGTTGGCATCCCGAAGATGGTCGTGTTCCTGAACAAAGTTGACCAGGTTGACGACGAAGAGCTGCTGGAACTGGTTGAGATGGAAGTTCGCGAACTGCTGTCCAGCTACGAATACCCCGGCGACGATATTCCGATCGTTGCAGGTTCGGCTCTGGCCGCGATGGAAGGCAACAACCCGGAAATCGGCGAAGAGAAGATCAAGGAACTGATGGCGGCTGTTGATGACTACATCGACACCCCCGAGCGTGCTGTTGACCAGCCGTTCCTGATGCCGATCGAAGACGTGTTCTCGATCTCGGGCCGCGGTACCGTTGTGACCGGCCGTGTTGAGCGTGGCGTGATCAACGTTGGTGACGAAATCGAAATCGTCGGCATCCGTGACACTTCGAAAACCACCTGCACCGGCGTTGAAATGTTCCGCAAGCTGCTGGACCGCGGTGAAGCAGGCGACAACATCGGCGCCCTGCTGCGTGGTGTTGACCGTGACGGTGTTGAGCGTGGCCAGGTTCTGTGTAAGCCGGGTTCGGTTACGCCGCACACCAAGTTCGAAGCCGAAGCCTACATCCTGACCAAGGAAGAAGGCGGTCGTCACACTCCGTTCTTCGCGAACTACCGTCCGCAGTTCTACTTCCGTACGACTGACGTGACCGGCACCGTGACCCTGGCCGAAGGCACCGAGATGGTCATGCCTGGCGACAACGTGTCGTTCGGCGTTGAGCTGATCGCACCGATCGCGATGGAAAACGGTCTGCGCTTCGCGATCCGCGAAGGCGGCCGCACCGTCGGCGCCGGCGTTGTCTCGAAAATCATCGAGTAATCACGGTAGGCCGAGCTTCAGCCCGGCACATCGTTGAACTAAAGAAGGCCGCTCCCTCGGGGGCGGCTTTTTTGGTGTGACCAGTCGAAATACGGATTAATCTCCTCTTCATTTGGCGGCAAGGAAGCAACCCTACCTTTCCTCTGGAACAAACTGCAGCTGGCTTGAGCCAAGTCGTTTGTTCGCTGGATGCAATCATATCCGTTTGTTCGCGTTGAAGCCCCGTCTCGTGTGTGGGGAAACACGCCAGGGGATCAGAAAAAGGGGTAAACCATGTTTGGGCTTCAATTTGTACAGTACGGCACACGCATCCTTCACAGCAAAGATCTGGATGACATGCAGACAGCTATCCTGAGCGATGGTGATCCCGTGACCAGTGGCAGGGTGTGCAAACGGCGTTCGCAGAAAAAGGTGAGCCAGATAACCTTTCTTTCGGAAGAGCCCGAGAGCTTTCGTGTAGAGAAGTCCTAGTTTGGATTCAAAGCTGTGACCCGCATGAACGTGACTGCTAAACTCAACATGCACCCTTAAAGCGTATCTGGCCCCGGTCAGCGCGCATAGCTGATGAGGTAAGCGCATGGTGGGTTTGGATCTTTTAGTAAATACGGCGAATGTCTTCTACCTGATATCCTACTCGGTCAGAGACATTTTCTGGCTGCGTGTTCTGTCGGTAATCGGGGCCGCTATCCTGCTTCCATACTACTATCTGCAAAGCACCCCCCTTTGGGCTCCGATAGGGTGGAACCTGTTTTTCACGGGCATCAACATCTTTTGGATTGTGCGCCTTTTGCTGGAACGACGGCCAGTGCCTTTTACCGATGCTGAGAGGCATCTCTACGAAATCGCGCTGCGCAATTTCTCTGAACGGGACGCGTACAAACTGCTGAAAATGGGCGTCACCAAAGATGTGCCGGCAGGAACCCAAATCTTGACGCAGGGAAATCACGTGGACAGCCTCTCGCTTATAATGGAGGGTGAGGTAGACGTTGAGATGAACGGCGACAGTATGGATCGATTGGGTGAAGGCCGTTTTCTTGGCGGTACGGCCTTTCTGAGCAAAAGTCAGGATTTCAAAGCGCCGGTAACCGTGACGGCGTTGAAACCGTCACGCGTGATCGAGTGGAAGATGCCCCACCTGACTGCGGAACTTCAACAACAGCCCGAATTGGCGATCTCAATAGAAGCCAGTCTAGGGCTCGAGATTTCGCGATTTCTACAGACTGCCCGACTACAAATGCCTTAAACACTCGGTTCAGCAGCAGCCTGAATGTTGCGTGTGGTTCTCCGTTGTAATTGAATGTTGCTTTTCAGTATCGGGATTCTTTCAACCTAAACGTGGTTCTTGTCGAAGGGCTAATCGCTTTCTACGGTCACCTTGGGCTGGGTTTCTTCCAGCTAAAGATCTGGCGCAGAAAGTTATAAGGAGCCAAAAATGAAGACTTTTTTGGCTTTCCTCCTGATCTCTATGCCTCAGTTTCTTTATGCGCAGTCCGCAGCCGCCCCAACGGTTGCTGCGAAACCCGACAAGAGGGAACTGGTTGGGTTTGGCTGGTTGTTCACGGACGATCTGGTTGGCGACGATCATGATCGTTGGCAGACATCATCGTTGAATCTGTCGTGGATTTTGGCGCGAGGATGGAACGGGGATTTGCCTGAGGCGTTTGGGGATGTAATCGAAATCCGCGCCTACACCCAGATGATCTCGCCAGAAGATCTGGTCAATCCAAGCCCGACAGACAGACAATATGCTGGCATCCTGTCTCTGGGCGCCTATTCCCATTTTCAAAAGCGGAGTGCGCAATACACTGTCGGTGCCGAGTTGGTTGCAGTAGGTCCGCAAACCGGCGTGGATAGCCTTCAGAGCGAATTCCACAAACTGATCGGAAGCACGCCGCCGTCAAAGGCGGTTTTGGACGATCAGATACCGAACGACTTCTACCCCACTGCAGTTGTGGAAATAGGCCGAGAGTGGGAATTTGGCCGCAACACACGTTTCCGTCCGTTCGTCTCCTTGCGCGCCGGAGATGAAACCCTGGCCCGCGTTGGAATGGACGTAACGATTGGACAAGTGGGGCGTTCAGAGCTCTTGATCCGCGATAAGATCACTGGGCAGCGCTATCGCACTATGCGTACAGGGCCGAAGGGTGTCAGCGGTATCTTCGGTTTTGACGCAGCATATGTGGCTGACAGTGCTTACATTCCTGATTCAGGCACCGTCAGCCTCAAACACGAGCGGTATCGCGCGCGCCTTGGCTTCAACTGGGAAGCAAAATACGGGACGCTTTTCTACGGTGCGACTTACCTGAGTGAGGAGTTCGACCAACAACCGGAGTCACAGGTTGTTGGTTCTATTAACTTCAAGATCTCGTTCTGACCTCTGGTTGCCGTTCAGACAGCGGCTTGCGTCAGTGCTGATTCTGCTGCAGCGCGCACGGCCTTGATGTTCTCGCCATAAACTTCCGGCTTGCCTACTGACCCGCCTTTGAACACAGCTGACCCGGCAACCAACACATCTGCACCTGCCGCAGCAACCAGCGGGGCGGTATTTGGGTCTACACCGCCGTCGATCTCGATATGCACCGGGCGGTCTCCGATCATCTGGCGCAGCTTGCGAACCTTGGCGGTCATGTCGATGAACTTCTGGCCTCCGAAGCCGGGGTTCACGGTCATGACGCAGATCAGATCGGTGAGATCCAGCAGATGCTCAACCGCCTCCGCCGGGGTGCCCGGGTTCAGGGCAACGCCAGCTTTCATGCCAGCGCCGCGGATGGCCTGCAGGGTGCGGTGAGTGTGCGGACCGGCCTCGACATGGGCGGTCAGGATATCAGCACCTGCATCGGCATAGGCCTGAATGTAGGGATCAACCGGCGTGATCATCAGGTGAACGTCCATCACCGTCTTCACATGCGGGCGGAAGGCTTTGACGGCGGGCGGGCCAAAAGTCAGGTTCGGGACGAAATGGCCATCCATGACGTCGACATGGACCCAGTCGGCGCCCTGAGCCTCGATGGCTTGGATCTCTTGCCCGAAGTTTGCGAAATCGGCGGACAGGATCGACGGTGCAATCTTGATGGTGCGGTCAAAGCTCATAGCGGCCTCGTAAAAGCTGGAGAGTCGCGTTCGCGTATACCTGTGCGGAACTGCAATGGGTAGCCCCCGTGGGTCGCGGACCGTTACAAAACTTTCACCGCCCTGACACAAAGCCGTTGAGCAGCAGCTGTAATTGACCGCCAACATGAATTGGGGGTGGCACGTGCTGCGGATTGAGAAACTGACCAAACGCTTCGGCGACAATGTTGCCGTGGACGCGGCGACGCTGGATGTAGACAAACCCTGCATGATCGGGATCATCGGGCGGTCAGGTGCGGGCAAGTCGACCCTACTGCGGATGATCAACCGCCTGACGGATTCCAGCGACGGCCAGATCCTGTTCGAGGGGCGCGACGTCACCCAGTTGAAGGGTCGTGAGAAACGCGCCTGGCAGGCCGACTGCGCCATGATTTTCCAGCAGTTCAATCTTGTACCGCGTATGGATGTGGTCTCGAACGTGCTGCACGGTACGCTGAACCGCCACTCGACGTTAGCGACCATGTTCAACCTATTCCCGATGGACGAAATTCACCGCGCCATCGACATTCTGGACCGTCTGGGCATTGCCGAGCACGCCCCCAAACGCGCCGAGGCGCTGTCGGGCGGCCAGCAGCAGCGCGTCGCCATCGCGCGCGCCCTGATGCAGGACCCCAGAATCATTCTGGCGGATGAACCCATCGCTTCGCTGGATCCGATGAATGCTCAGGTCGTTATGCAGGCGTTGCGCCGCATCCACGAAGAGGACGGCCGCACAGTCATCGCCAACCTGCATACGCTGGACACAGCGCGCCGCTATTGCGACCGCGTGGTCGGTATGCGTGACGGGCGCATCGTCTTTGACGGGTTGCCCGAACAGCTGACCACCGGTGTCGCCCGTGAGATCTATGGTGCTGATGCCAGCTTCTCGGAAGAGGCGACCTCGACAGAGATCGAGACGCTGGACGCTACCCAGAAGGCCCTGATGGAAGCCGAAGCCACCATCTGAGCCGACCACCCCTTTCATCGACCGGCCCGATGAAAGGCCGGCATATAAACCTGGAGAGAGACAGATGAAAAAATTCATTGCTGCCCTGGCGGCGACCACTGCACTGGCCGCGCCTGCCATGGCCGAAGAAATCAGTGAATTCCGCATCGGAATTCTGGGCGGTGAGAACGCTCAGGACCGTCTGAACAACAACGAGTGTCTGCGCGTTTATACCGAAGAAGCGTTGGGCGTCCCGGCCAAACTTTTCGCACCCGCTGACTATAACGGTGTGATCCAGGGCCTGCTGGGCGGCACTATCGACGTTGCCTGGCTGGGTGCGTCGGGTTACGCGAAAACCTACCTGTCCGACCCCGAAGCCGTTGAGCCGGTTCTGGTCAAGGTCAACACCGATGGCGGTTATGGTTACTACTCGGTTGGTTTTGCTCGCAAGGACAGCGGCATCACCTCGCTGGACGACATGAAGGGCAAGACCTTCGGTTTCGGTGATCCGAACTCGACTTCGGGCTACCTGATCCCGTCGATCGAAATCCCCGCCGCCACCGGCGCGACCATGGACTCGGGCGACTATTTTGGTGAAGTGAAATTCACCGGCGGTCACGAGCAAACCATCGTTGCGGTTAACAACGGCGACGTTGACGGTGGCGTGACCTGGGCCGATGGCCTGGGCGAATGGGAAGACGGCTATCAGTCGGGTGCCCTGCGTCGCGCCGTGGATGCCGGTCTGGTCGACATGAACGACATGGTCGAAATCTGGAAATCCAAGCCGATCCCGGAAGGCCCGGTTGTGGTCCGCAAGGCGCTGCCTGAGGACGTCAAAGCCAAGGTGACCGAACTGTGGGACACTCTGAGCGAGAAAGACCAGAATTGCTTCTACGGCGTGGCTGCGGGTGAGGCCAAAAGCTTCGACCCAATCACCCATGACGCCTACGAAGTCATCATCGAAGCACGCAAGCTGAAGTCTAACTAAGCCTGCATATCCAATAATCGGGGTCCGGTGGAAAATCGGGCCCCGTTTTTCCACTCGGGAGCATTCCATGACAGACCTGACTGCTGGGTCCTCGACCGTCGATCAGATCCGCGACGACTACACCGCGATGGCGCGACGCAAGAGGGTCTATGGTGGTATCCTCCTGATCCTATTCGTGGCCATGATGGCCGCAGGGTTCCGTACTGCCGACAGCCGCAATGCGGGCAGCTTTATCGACGGCTGGCACCGGATATTTGACTACCCGGCTGAGGTTCTTTCGGAAGCCTGGGAAAAGATCGCCGAGATGCCCGCCAATCTCGTCGAGTTCTTTCCGGCGCTGGTGGAAACGCTAAATATAGCCGCCGCGGCGACATTGGTCGGTACGATATTGGGAACGTTTCTGGCGCTGATGTCCACACGGGGCATGGCCTATTGGCCGTCGCTGATTCCGCTGTTCCGCCGTATTTCGGATGTCTTTCGGGCAATCCCGGAAATCGTCATCGCGCTGGTCCTAATCTTCATTTTGGGCGGTGGTCCGGTGCCCGCGATGATCGCGATTGCGATCCATACCGCGGGCGCTCTGGGTAAGCTGTTTTCCGAGGTCAACGAAAACGCTTCGCTGAAACCCGTCGAGGGGCTGCAATCGGTCGGCGCAAACTGGTCGCAGCGCATGTATTTGGGTGTGATCCCTCAGGTCGGCCCAAACTATGTCAGTTATGCCCTGTTGCGGTTCGAGATCAACATCCGCGCCTCGGCCATTTTGGGTTTCGTCGGCGCAGGCGGTCTGGGCTACGAACTGCGCAATGCGATGTCCTGGGGGCAGGGGCGCTACGACGAAGCGGCAGCCATTTTCATTCTGCTTTTCGTCACAATCGTCATCGTCGATCAGATATCAGGCTATCTGCGCGACCGTCTGGCCCACGGGTCAGAAAAAGGAGCCTCGGCATGAGCACCTTCGCAACCAATCTGACCACCTCAGAACTCAAGATAGAGGCGGATTGCCTGTTCAGCCGAAAGCGCTTGGTAAATTTTAGCTTGCCTGCGTTGGTGCTGGTTTACCTGATCTACGTGTTCTTTGCCTTCGATGTGCCTGGGTTGGCCGCACGGGCGCATTGGGAAAACGGCAAGACGCTGGTTTCTGACAGCTACAGCTACAAGACACATATCGAGAGGGACAACCGCTCAGGCCAAGTGTCTGCCGCAATTGAGGGCGAACGCAAGGGTGCCTATCCCGCGGGCGAGGCTCCCGATTGGGTGACGCTGGGCGAAACTACGGTGATCGACTTGGAAGACGGTCACGTCGTGCGCTTTGGGCCGGATACAGTGGAATATGAGATCCCCGGCTATGGCACCGTCCGAGCCACGCCGTCACGTTCAGCTGGCGTGCAAGCAGAACTGCCATTAGGTGACGTTCCCGATTGGATCAACGTGTCCAAGAACCGCTTGGCGATCACCACGGATGCCGGGCGCCTGACCGTGACCCGCAATCGCTCGGAAGTGTTTCGCTATTTCACCGGGTGGGAGTTGTTCTGGTTCACGCTCGACAGTCCGTACTACGGCAAGTCCTTCCCGGAACTTGCCGGACTGGTTGCTCAGGGTGAGGCGGGCGCGATCCTGTACGATTTCTGGACAAACAAGATGTGGCGGCATCAGGACGTTGCCTGGGCCATCTTTGAAACTATCCTGATGGCGTTCCTGGGTACGTTGGGAGCGGCGATGGTCGCGTTACCTCTGGCCTTTATGGCGACGCGTAATTTCAACCCTATGAAGTCTGTGCGCTTTGCGACGCGCCGAGTGTTCGACTTTGTTCGGGGGGTGGACGCTCTGATCTGGACTGTGGTTCTGGCCCGTGCCTTTGGTCCCGGCCCGCTGACCGGGGCATTGGCTATTCTCGTGACGGATACCGGCACCTTCGGCAAGATATTCTCGGAAGCGTTGGAGAATGTCGATCAGAAGCAGATCGAAGGCGTGCAGTCCACCGGAGCCAACGCCCCGCAGCGTTATCGTTTTGGTGTAATCCCGCAGGTGACGCCGGTGTTGCTGAGCCAGTTGCTCTATTTCCTTGAATCCAACACCCGCAGCGCCACTGTGATCGGCGCTATTACAGGCGGCGGGATTGGATTGTTGCTGACGCAGGCGATCATCACGCAGAAGGACTGGGAAGAAGTCGCTTATTATATCGTGCTGATCATCCTGATGGTGATGCTTATGGACTGGTTCTCGGGCTGGCTGCGCAAACGCCTGATTCAGGGCGAGACGCGCAAGAAGCGCAGACCGCGCGACCCCAAGGTGAAACCACTTCTACTGCCCTGACCGACGACTAAGGATACAAGACATGGCACGATTGCGCCCGGACCAACCATTTATCCACCCCGATTGCCAGATTTCTGGCAGTAGATTCGGGGAATATGTTGAAATCGGCGCAGGCAGTCGTGTCGCCAACTCGGTTTGGGGGGATTACTCCTATTGTGATCGAACCTGTGACATTGCCAATGCCGAGATCGGCAAATTCGCCAATATCGCCAGTTTCACTCGGATTGGGGCGACCGATCACCCGATGGAAAAAGCGTCTTTGCACCACTTCCTGTACCGCTCGGCGGACTATTGGGATGATGTGCAGGACGATCCGGAGTGGTTCGCACATCGTGCCACTCGCACAGCAAAGATTGGGCATGACACGTGGATCGGTCATGCGGCAATCATCAAGCCCGAAGTGACTATTGGACACGGTGCCATCGTCGCCTCGGGGGCAGTAATCACCAAAGATGTGCCTCCATACATGATTGTCGGTGGGGTAACGGCACAACCAATCCGCCGCCGGTTTTCAGAACAGATTGTCGCGCGGATGTTGGCTTTGGCTTGGTGGGATTGGGACAACCAGCGCCTGCGCGCAGCATTACCGGATTTCCGAACGTTGAGCGCCGAAGCTTTCCTTGAAAAGTACGAGCTGGCCTTTGCGTCAGCAGGCTGAAACGCACCCGCACCCGCAGGAGCATCGGCTTCGCCGATCCCCCTTGGGGGATTTGGGCCCGGCGCCGCGCAAGGCGCGGCGCGACGCCCAACGGGATGAGGCCTCTCCAAGGAGGCCGAGGACGAGCGGGAAAGCCACGCCGCTTAGTCGTCATTCACGGTCAACGTAACCCGTTCTCCGGCGAAAACAGTGCGCCCGTATTCAACGGGTACCCCATCCAGGCCGGCGTTAATCCCGGCCGAAAACAGAACGGGCGCGCCTTGGGGCAATCGCAGGTGCAGGGCCTGAGTCGCCGTTGCGGCCCGTGCCGTCAGGCGAGTGGAGATACGCGTGTAATCCGGAATGCCACAGTGTTGCAGCGCCTTGGTGACCGACTTCGTGTCCTGCAACGCTTCGAGGATTTCAGGCAGTCGAATTGCCGGGAAAACGCTTTGAAAGAGGGCGATGGGTTGGCCATCAGCAAGCGACAGCCCGTCATAGACGTGGACCGCGTCTCCCGGATTAAGCTGCAGCGCGTCTGCTTCGGTCTCATCTGCCGCGCGGGTGGTCAGAGACAAGATTGTTTTGCCCGGTATCTTACCGCTGGCCGAAATGCTCTTGTGATATCTTACCCGTTTTCCAATCGGATAGTCGGTTGGGCGGGCAGCCACGAACACTCCCGCACCGCGCCGTGGGTGCACCAATCCTTGTTCTGCCATCTCAGACAAGGCGCGCCGAACTGTGTGTCGGTTGACCCCATGCTGTGCTGCCAACTGCGCCTCGGTCGGTAGGCGGTCACCGGTACTGTATCGCCCTTCGGCTATGTCCGAAGTCAGGCTTAACGCGATGCTTTTCCAAACTGGAGTTTTGCTCATGTCACTAAACTTTCACACGACTGCGATTGCGAGTCATTTCCTTGAAGTGTAATATTTGTCTAGTTGTATAGTTCACATAGACAACCTGGCCAAGAGGTTTTGATGGCGGATCAACAGAACATTGCGCAAGTCGCGCGCAAGGAATGGATGGGGCTACTGGCCCGGGCTCCGGAGGAGGCTTTGATGGCATTGTGGAGCAAATTCGAAGCGCAACCGAGCTTTGACTGGCTTCGCAGCCCAGAAGTCGGTGGTGTGATGGTTCGGGGGCGGACCGGCGGTACAGGCGCACCATTCAATCTAGGTGAAATGACGGTCACGCGCTGTTCGCTTGCCCTGAAGGACGGCACGGTCGGGCACGGTTATGTGCAGGGCCGCTCCAGGCGCAAGGCCGAAGCTGCGGCACTGATCGATGCGTTGATGCAGACCGAAGCGGCGGGGGACATTCGGGCGCAGGTGATAGGGCCGCTCAGCCAGCAGATGCAGGCCGCTAAAACCGCTCGTGCGGCCAAGGCTGCGGCCACCAAGGTCGAATTCTTTACTATGGTTCGAGGAGAGGATTGATGAGCGCCCAAACCCAATTCTCTGGTGGCTTCCAGAACGCACCGATTGACGCGGCACACGCCTTTCGCGCGGCAATGACGGTCATGGCTCGCCCGGGTGAAATCCGCACGGTGTCCGGCAGCGAACCACCAGCCCCCTTGTCAACGGCAGCTGGGACGTTGCTGCTGACTCTTTGCGATCCGGAAACCAAGGTTCACTTGGCCGGCGCGACCGATACAGATGCGGTACGACAGTGGTTGGCTTTTCACACTGGCGCTCCCGTTTCGGATGCGACCGAGGCGGGCTTCGCGGTGGGAACGTGGCAAGAGCTTGGACCTTTGAGCCAGTACCGTATTGGTACGGCAGAATATCCAGATCGGTCAGCGACCCTAATCGTTGAATGCACCGACTTGCGACAAGCCGGGGCCGCGCTGTCCGGACCGGGGATCAGGGACACAGCACACCTGTCATTGCCCGATATCTCTGCATTTCAGGGCAACGCAGTGCTGTATCCGTTGGGGTGCGATTTCTTCTTTACCTGCGGTGATAAAGTCGCGGCCCTGCCGCGCAGTACGCAGATCAGGGCGGAGGGCTAGGCCATGTATGTAGCTGTCAAAGGCGGTGAAAAGGCCATTGAGAACGCACACGCCTGGCTGGCCGAGGAACGACGCGGATCAACCAACATTGCCGAACTGAGCATCGCGCAGATCCGCGAACAGCTGAGCCTGGCCGTGAACAGGGTGATGGCCGAGGGATCCTTATTCGATCCCGATCTGGCGGCGCTGGCAATCAAGCAGGCGCGCGGTGATCTGATCGAGGCGATCTTTCTGATCCGCGCCTATCGGACGACCTTGCCCCGGATTGGCTATTCGAACCCGCTGGAAACGGGTCAGATGGCCTGTGATCGCAGGATTTCAGCCACGTTCAAAGACGCACCGGGCGGGCAAGTTCTGGGTCCGACCTTCGACTACACGCACCGCTTGCTGGATTTCAAACTGGCCGCGGAGGGCGAGGTTTCTTCGGCACCCGAAAGCCGCCCACGCACCGAGCCGACACCGCACATAACCGAGTTTCTGAAGGGCGAAGACATCATTCAGGACGAACCTTCCAGTGACACCATTCCCGGTGACCTGACTCGTGAACCCATGGAATTTCCGGCCGATCGCCCCCTTCGACTGCAATCGCTGACGCGTGGGGATGAAGGGTTTGTTCTGGGCATGGCCTACTCGACCCAGCGCGGATATGCCCGCAACCACGCCTTTGTTGGCGAATTGCGGATCGGCAAGGTCGCGGTTGAGATGGACGTCCCCGAACTCGGTTTCGCCATCGAAATCGGAGAAATCGAACTAACCGAATGCGAGACGGTAAACCAGTTCAAAGGCTCCAAGACCGAACCGCCGCAGTTCACGCGGGGCTATGGGCTGGTCTTTGGTCAGTCGGAACGCAAATCCATCGCGATGGCATTGGTCGACCGGGCGCTGCGCTGGGAGGAACTGGGGGAAGACAATCTGGGTGCCCCTGCGCAGGACGAGGAGTTTGTCCTCAGCCACGCAGACAACATTCAGGCCACAGGCTTTCTCGAGCACATAAAGTTGCCGCACTACGTTGACTTCCAGTCCGAGCTGGAACTGGTTCGCAAACTGCGCCGCGAAGCCGAGGAGCGGATTATGTCGAGGGAGGCTGCGGAATGAGTTCAGTCGCCGCCACTTCCGCAATCACCGCCTCCGGAATCAGTACCTCCGTTAAACCAAACGCCTGCCGAGCTGCCATCCAATCTTTGACGTGGCCGGGGTTGCTGCTTTCGAGACGGCAGTCGCCAAAGGAGAATTACGAATGCAAAAGTACCCAAGATGATAGCGATTTCAGTGAAAGAAACGTCTGTCAAAATCAGGTTCCCGCTCGCATTGCCGTGAGGATTTCATAATGAGCGAATACAACTTTGCATATCTGGATGAACAGACCAAGCGGATGATCCGCCGGGCTATTCTCAAAGGTCTGGCTGTGCCTGGCTACCAGGTGCCCTTTGCAAGTCGAGAAATGCCAATGCCCTACGGCTGGGGCACGGGCGGGGTGCAGGTTTCGGCCGCGACGCTGACGCCTGAGGATACGTTCAAGGTCATCGACCAAGGGGCGGATGACACAACAAATGCTGTCTCGATCCGCAAGTTCTTTGAGAACACGGCGGACGTGGAAACAACTGAAGAAACCGAAAAGGCCACCGTCATCCAGACCCGCCACCGCATCCCCGAGGCGAAGCTGACCGAGGATCAAATCCTTGTCTATCAAGTGCCGATCCCGGAACCGCTGCGCTTTCTTGAGCCGCGCGAGACCGAGACGCGCAAAATGCATAGTCTTGAGGAATACGGGCTGATGCATGTGAAGCTGTACGAGGATATCAGCCAACACGGCGCGATCTCGACCTCATATGCCTATCCGGTGAAAGTGTCGGATCGCTATGTGATGGACCCGTCTCCGATCCCGAAATTCGATAATCCCAAACTGGAGATGGACGCGATACAGCTCTTCGGGGCCGGGCGGGAACAGCGGATCTATGCGGTGCCGCCGTATACTAAGGTCGTCAGCCTCGATTTCGAGGATTACCCGTTTGAAGCCACCAAGGCCGACCATCCCTGCGACTTATGTGGGGCTGAGGACAGCTATCTGGACGAGGTGATCATGGATGACGCTGGCAACCGGATGTTTGTCTGTTCCGATACTGACTATTGCCGGTCCCGTCGTGCGGCGGGCCATGTGGGTCGATTGGCCGAGGAGGGCGCGGCATGACACCGTTGTTGCAAGTCAAACGCATCGAAAAGCGCTATGGTGCGCGGATCGGATGCGCGGATGTAAGCTTCGACCTTTACCCCGGCGAGGTAATGGGCATCGTTGGTGAAAGTGGGTCGGGTAAATCGACCCTGCTGAACTGTCTGGCCGGGCATCTGGAGCCTGATGCGGGACGGGTCATCTTTGACACTCGTGCAGACGGACCCGTGGACACCGTGACAATGTCCGAACCGGAACGCCGGATGCTGGGTCGCACCGATTGGGCTTTTGTCCATCAACACGCCCGTGATGGGCTGCGCATGTCGGTCAGTGCTGGAGGTAACATCGGTGAGCGTCTGATGGCGGTGGGTGACCGCCACTATGGCGACATCCGTGACAAGGCAATCGACTGGCTGGAGCGGGTCGAGATCGATGAGGGCCGGGTGGATGATCGCCCCACAGCCTTCTCTGGCGGGATGCAGCAGCGGCTGCAGATCGCGCGCAATCTGGTGACTGGGCCTCGGCTGGTGTTCATGGACGAACCGACCGGGGGGCTGGACGTTTCGGTTCAGGCGCGATTGCTGGACTTGCTGCGTGGGTTGGTCCGCGAGATGGGGCTGAGCGCCATTATCGTCACTCATGATCTGGCTGTGGTGCGCCTGTTGGCGGATCGGTTGATGGTGATGAAGGACGGCCGCGTGGTCGAAGCCGGGCTGACCGATCAGGTGTTGGACGACCCGCAACACTCTTACACGCAGCTGTTGGTTTCCAGCGTTCTGCAGGTTTGAAGGTGAAGGCAATGATTGAACTTAAAGATGTCAGCAAGAGCTTTACCCTGCACAATCAGGGAAGTGCGGTGATCCCGGTGATGGCCGGGGCTTCGCTTAAGGTCGCACCCGGTGAATGCGTGGCCCTGACGGGGGCATCGGGGGCGGGTAAATCCACCCTGATGCGCGTAATCTACGGCAACTATCTGGCGGCCTCCGGTCAGGTTTTTGTCGGGGGGCTGGATGTAGCACGGGCTGAGGCACGGGAAATCCTGGCCCTGCGGCGCGAGACGCTGGGCTATGTCAGCCAGTTCCTACGTGTTGTGCCGCGCGTTCCGACGTTAGAGGTGGTGGCTGAACCTCTGCTGGCCATCGGCCGCGACAAGCAATTGGCACTGGATAAGGCGGCGTCTCTGCTGGCGCGGCTGAATATTCCCGAACGCCTGTGGATGTTGAGCCCAACCACTTTTTCCGGTGGTGAACAGCAACGGGTAAACATCGCACGCGGCTTTGCGCATGACTATCCGGCGATGCTGCTGGATGAACCTACGGCCTCGCTGGATGTGCAGAACCGCGAGACAGTGTTGACGCTGATTGAAGAGGCCAAGGCGCGGGGCGCAGCTATTGTAGGTATCTTCCACGATGTCGGTGCACGTGATCGGGTGTGTGATCGTGAGATCAACGTGTCTGAATTTACACCCGGAGTGCCCGCATGAGCCTCGCGCCAGTCATAGCGGTCGTTGGCCCGTCCGGTGTTGGCAAGGACAGCGTGATGGAGGCGCTGGAAGCCCGCGTACCCAGCATCGTGCGGGCACGCCGGGTGATTACGCGGCCAGAAGGTGAAGAGGGTGAGGATTTTGACCGGGTGTCTGTTGAACGGTTTCAGCAGTTGGTCGGGCAGGACGTTTTCGCCCTCCACTGGCCCGCACACGGGCTGTTTTATGGGGTGCCCAAAGATATCGGAGACCTCAGGCAACAGGCGGATGCGGTGCTGGTGAACCTATCACGCTCGGTTCTGCTAAGGGCGCAGGAGGTGTTTGGTGATCTGGTCGTGATCTCGCTGACCGCCGACCCGCAGGTTCTGGCGCGACGCTTGTCTGTGCGCGGGCGAGAAAGTTCAACCGAACAGGCGAGACGTCTGGCCCGCGCCCAAGCGCCCTTGCCTGAGGGGTTGGCCCGCGTGATCGAGATCGACAACTCGGGGCCGTTGGACGCGACGATCGGCGCTATACTCGCGCAGCTTCAGCCGGAGAGGGCGTAGCGATGGATCAGGTGAAACCGCCCATCCTCGGCCTCTCCCATAAGGGCCAGATCGCTGATCCGGAACGGGGTCGGCAGCAAGGGCATCAGTTGCGTTTCCAAGGCATCCTGAACTATCGCAAGCGTGGGTTTGTCCAGCTTGCCACTGAGGGTGATGTGAAACCGGAAGGACTCCATCACATATGGATAGCCCCACTGCACGAGGTTGGCGTCCTGCTCGGCCGACAGGCCGTTGGCACGTCGACGGTCCAATTCAGCCTGCGATGCAGGGGCGCGAAAGCTGTCCAGATTGCGCACGCAGGCCGCCGCCAAGGCGTTCAATGCGGTCTCATCGCCCCGCGGGCGCAAGGCAAGGAAGCGACCCAGCCGCGCGATCTCCAACCCGTTCAAAGTGACAGGGGGTTGCGTGGCAGCAAGCCGCGCGCAGGCTTCGGACAGCGCCTGAACCGTTTGCCCGTCGCACAGGCGAAAGGGTGGCTTCATTGTCGCGTGCAACCCGTATTTGCGCGGCACCTCGGTCACGGCCGCCACGTCAATACCGTCAATCACGGGATGCGCGCAGGTTTCGCCAGCTTCCATGTCCCAGCCCAGCCAGTTGGTGGCGAATTTCGTCCATTCGGCCTCGACCGGTGGCGCAAAATAGATCGCGTATCGCGTGAATGTCACATTGGCCTCCTATGCGTGGCCTTCCCAATAGCTCAGATTGTGTGAAGTTCAGATGACAGAAGAAACGATCCTTGCCAATGCCACCCTTGTTCTTCCGGATGAGACGGTAACCGGCAGCGTCCGCATTGTTGGAGAGACCATTGCCGAGCTCGATATTGGCTCGACAGTACCAGCAGGAGCGGAAGATTGCGAAGGCGATTACGTCAGCCCCGGTTTGGTCGAGTTGCACACGGATAACCTTGAGCGCCACATCCAGCCGCGCCCCAAGGTCGACTGGCCCCACGCTGCAGCGATTCTGGCCCATGATGCGGAACTGGCCAGCACCGGAATCACCACCGTGTTTGACGCGATGCGCATCGGCTCGATCCCAAGTGGTAGCCGCTACAAGAAATACGCGCGCAACCTGTCCCAAGAGCTGTGGCAATTGCGCGAACAGGACGCCCTGAAGATCAGCCATTTCCTGCATCTTCGGGCCGAAGTTTGTTCTGAAACGCTGGTCGATGAGCTGGACGAATTCGGCCCAGAAGATCGCGTCGGTCTGGTCTCGTTGATGGATCATACACCGGGGCAGCGGCAGTTCCGGGATATGTCGCAGCTCGAAGCCTACATGAAGGGCAAGCACAGCATGAATGATGACGAGTTCCTGCAGCACGTTGCGCAGCTCAAAACGTTGCGCGAGCGCAATGGTGACCGTCATGAAGTCGAAACCGTAAAAGCCGCCAAGCGCTTTGGTGCGATGTTGGCCAGCCATGATGATACCACGCAAGAGCAGGTGGCGGTGTCGGCCGGTCACGGTATTAAACTGGCGGAGTTTCCCACCACAGTCGAGGCTGCCCGAGCCTGCCATGATCATGGCATCAAGGTGATGATGGGAGCACCCAACGTGATCCGGGGCGGCTCGCATTCCGGGAACGTCGCCGCACGGGAGCTGGCCGATCTGGGCCACCTCGATATCCTGTCTTCGGACTACGTACCCGCCGCGTTACTCTTGTCGGCCACACGATTGGGTGAAATGTGGGGGGACATGCCCCGCGGTCTGCGGACTGTAACGCAGACGCCCGCGCAGGTCGTCGGGTTACCTGACCGAGGTGAATTGCGCACCGGAGCCCGCGCGGATGTGATCCGGTTCCGTATGCGTGAGGGTGCCCCTGCACTGAACGGAGTGTGGTCGCGCGGGCGGCGCGTAGCCTGATCAGGCGCGATAGAACAGATAGCGGTCTGGTGCGATAGTGCCCGGGCCTTGGATTTGTTCGAATCCGACCAGAGGTTGGCCTGAGATCAGTAACCCTCCGGGCTGCATCACCTCTGCGATCAGCGGGCTGAGGCGGGCGGCTTCGGCAACGTCCTCCTCCTTGATACCGCGTCCGAAATCGTAGTGGGCGAGTGCGATCCTGGAGGCATTAGAAGCCAGTTTCTCTAGCATGGGTTCCGCCTCACCCTGCAAAAAATCCTCGGCCGGGGGCGTGCTGGACGGGTGGCATTGCAACACTCGGTCCATCACCCAGATTCTCCGCTCCGGCAGGATTTCCCGCAGGTGGTCATAGGTGCGGCCATTGCCCAAGCCCATGTCCAGAACATCGCCCTCCATATCGCTGATCTGCGCCACGGCCCAATTCAGCCCGTCGCGTTGGGCCGTAAGGCGGCGTAGCATGGAATCCAGTCGGCTCATTAAAATCCCCCGGTTGGTTTGGTTGGTGCTGCCCAGGCATGGCCGGGGCCGTCCAGAAGTCTGCGCAGCAACTCTTCGGTGAAAGTCCAGATGTCTTGATCGTGGACCAAATGATGGGTCAAAACACCGAACGGTTCGGCATTGTCGGCACGCCCCTCGCGCCGGTCGCGCAGCAGACCTGCTGTCTGGATGATCAGTGTATTCTTAGAGATCAGACCGCGTGTGCCACGCCAGTCGATCGGGTCCAGATGGGTGTTTATCTGCTCTAGCCCAGGCACAGGGCAGCTGGTCGCACGCGGTGTCGCGGTTGAGAGGATGCAATAGCCCAAGCCAGGTAATTCTCGAACGACGTCAGGCGCTATGCGGTTCCACGGAGGAACGAACATCGGGCAGAGTCTATCCCCGAACAGTGATTTCAACCGTTCCAACCCGGACTGTGCATCGCTCAGGATCTCTTTTTGCGGGCGGTGCAACCGGAACTCGGATTTTTTCTCGTCAGGCGGCGCGTGGTTATGATGTGCCCAGCCATGCACCACCGGGATCAATGTCTTGTGGGCCGTGACATGTTCCACCAACGTTGCATCGGCGTCGCGGGGAATGATCGCAAGGTGTACCGGCAAACCCAATGCGACTGAAAGCTTCGACAGTGTCTTAAGCTGCGGTGTCGCAGAAACGGCATCGTCATCACGCCACCATACGGGCAGCGTCAGTTCTTCAGCCTTCCACGCAGTCAATTCGGTATCCAGAGGGCGCCAGTCCACTGTCATGCTTGACCCCTCAGGTTTACCGCAATCTCGACCGTTCTGGCGGCGCCGTCAAAACCCTGAGAGGGCACCGGGCGCGGGCCGCTGGAAATGACCGCAGCAACGGCCCGTGCCAAAGCATCAGCATTAAGTTCCTTGCTGGGCAGAACGTCGATGGCTGGCTGTTCAGAGAGGCTCTGACCGCGCAAGCTCTGTTCAACTTCTTTACCGTCGTCAAACGGAATGAACACTGCCGGCGTTCCGGATTGCAGTATGTCCAGCGCAGTATTGTAGCCGCACATGCTGACCGAGGCCGCGGCAAGAGGCAGCATCTGGCGAAAATCCGGGCGCACCGGTTCCAATGTAACCGGGGCATCGCCAACAAGCTTCTGCAATTGATCAATCCGCGTTCGTGCGTCCTGTCCGCCCACCAACAGGCGCCAGCGCCTGTTGGGCATCTTTCGGGCGGCCTCGATGGCCGCGTGAAAGATCGGCTGGCCCACTGATCCACCACCTGCGCTGACCAGAATTTCGTCTTTGCCTACCAAATCGGCGTGCGGTACCGGGGCATTGGGTGCAACAAAGCCTGTATAAAACAGCCGCTGGCGCAATTGCCTTGTAACGGGCCAACTAATGTCCAGCTGAATGACGCTTTGGTCCGAGTGAACGAGGACGCCGTCATAGAATAGCTCGACAATCTCTGCTGTGCGGTCCGCTTTCGATGGCTTGGAGGGCGGCGCCAGAATGTCCCGGATAGAAGCCAGAACAATTGGGCGGCGCGGCAGGGAGTGTGCCGTTTCCAAAGCGGCGTTGAATTCTGCCGCCAGAGACCGCCGTCCAAAGGGAAACAGCTCTGTGATCAGAACGTCCGGCGCAAAACTCCGAATGGCTTCGGCCAAAGCTGTCTCACGTGCCTTCAGGTAATCAGTTTTCGCTAGCTCACCGCTTTGGGTCAAAAGCCGGGTGAAATCAGTGCCGTCCGAGCGGAGGGGCGGTAAGCCCAGCACCGTCAGGCCTGTACTGTCCAACTGCGGTGCTGGCATCCCGCCCGAGACGACAAATGTCTCGTGGCCTGCACTTACAAATGCCCGGCCCAGTGTCAACGCCCGGCTCAGATGGCCCGTGCCCAGCAAATGTGTGACAACAATCATCACCTTCATTTTGGCGCCTCGGGTTTGATCAGGCGGATCGGTTCCGGCAAAGGGGTAAGGGTCGGCATATCAACGACATACAGTCGGTTGCGCTTGATCTTAAAGGGGGCGGGGCCGTCGAAATTCCATCCCCAGGCACGCGCAAGTATGACTCGCATGATGCCGATATGGCAGACAGCAACCGTGTCACCTGTCAGCCCGTTCAGCCAAGGTTTCAGTCGGGTCCAAACCTCGGCCGGGCTTTCGCCGTTCGGGGGGCGGAAATCCCAGCTCCAGTCTTCGATATGACGATAACCACTGTCTGGATCGGCGATCAGGTCCACTCCGCGCAGACCTTCCCAATCGCCCCAGTTCATCTCGGTCAGCGCATCCTTGGTCTGCGGTTCGCGCCCGGCGACCAGACGCGCCGTTTCACTGGCGCGCAACAACGGGCTGGACCAAAGGTCTGCGCCGTCCCATGGGGCAGGAAGGCGTGTCCCTGCAAGTTCCGCGCAGGCCTCATCGTCCAGAGGAATGTCGCTGCGCCCCTGAATACGCCCAGCGCGATTCCATTGGGTGTGCCCGTGTCGAAGCAGCGCCAATCGGGTCATCTGGTGGTCTCCACCATTGGTCGCACGGTTTGCCAGAAAGTGTCTGTGGCAGCAGGCATCATGTGGCGCTTAGCCATCAGTGTGCGGGCCTTTGCTCCGACCGATAGCCGCAAGGCGTGGTCCTTCAGCAAAGTTTGCATTCTTGCGCCCAGACCTTCTGAGCCTGCATCGACCGAAGGGTAATCCGACGGGGTCAGGACGTCACGCACACCGGGTCGATCTTGCGCGACAATTGGTAGGCCGCTGGCCTGCGCCTCTAAATAGATCATTCCGTAGGCCTCGTTCACACCGGGCCACACCAGAAGGGAGGCCGTACTGTACATGGCCTTTAAAGCATTGCGGTCACACTGACCCAGAAACCGGACCTTGGACCCGAAGGGGGCCATGAGTTCCTCGACCTCTGCGCGGGCTGGGCCATCGCCGGCGATATTCAACTTCCAATCGATGTCCAGATGGGCCAACGCGTCAGCAAGCATGGTGTAAGACGCCAGCTTGTCGCCGTGTCGCATCATCCCGACCGTCAGCATCGGGCCAACGCAAGGGGATGCAGGCGGTAAGTCTGACAGCGGCAAAAACGGCGGTAGTTCCACGAGACGTTGGTCACCGAACCGTTCCCGTTTCAGAGTGATCAGGTCATTGGCGGTGTGATAAAAGATCACCTGAGCCATGTCGCAGGCATCATGCGCGGCTTGCGCAAACTCGGCCCAGGGGCCGTTCAGGCGACTGGTCGCACGGGTGCTTTCGAGTTGGATGTACGGGATATTCCGCGCCTTGCAAACGCTTGGCCCCAGCAGATCCGGAGCTTTGTAATAATTGTGGTAGGTCACCCAAAGAGCGGTGTCCGGCGACAGTTCGGCGATCAGACGCTGTGCTTCCGATGCGGCCTCGGCGCGCAATGCGGCCTGCACCTGCGCATCTCCGGCCTTGTCGTACACGCGTAACCGGGACGCCAGATCGACGGTATCGCCCTGTGCCGAGATCGCCTGCATAAGGTTGCGGGCCATTTCGCGATCCCCCGATGGCACTGGACTGTCCGGGGCCTTCATCGGAGCGTAAAATGCGACCCTTGCCATCAATCTGTGCCTGAACCCAACGCGCATAGACGTTCTGACAGACGTGCGATGCCGGGGTCCATGCGGAAATCAGTAATCAACCGGTCATAGGCAGCGGAAGCCATCGACGCAGCCTGATCCGGTGCGGCAGCCAGTTGGGCGATTGCCGTGGCCAGCGCGCTGGGCTCATCATCAGACAAGACCCCGTGTATTCCCGTTTCAATGAACTCGGGGATAGCAGAGACCGGCGTCGACAGGATCGGCAACAGCTGAGACGCGGCTTCCATAAGAACGTTGGGCAGTCCGTCGCGGTCTCCGTCCTCGGCAATTCGGCTAGGCAGCACGAACAAGTCGGCGACGCGCATCGCGGCAATGACCTCGGGCTGGTCACAGGCGCCTTTCCATGTGATCCGGTGTGACAAGCCTGCGGCCTCGGCGCGGCCTTGCAGGGCGTCACTTAGCGTGCCGCCACCGATATGGGTCCAATGCCAGTCAAGCGTCTTAGGCAGCAGCGCGAAGGCGTCGATCAGACGGTCAAAGCCCTTTTTCTCGACCAGACGACCGACCGAGAGCATGTGAAACGATGCGTCCGGCGCGCGTGGCGTGCGGTCGGGCGGGGCAGGAAAGCGGCCAAGGTCCAATCCGTGATAGATCAGGTCAACGCGAGACGGGTCATCGGCGAGGCTGCGCAGATGTTTCGCCCCGAATGCCGTGCAGGTCGCGCCGAACGCTGCGCCGTGGGTGCTGGCCTGTAGTTTTTCCACCTTTTCCCACTCGGGCGAGGTCCAGATGTCCTTGGCGTGGGCTGAAAAGCTCCACGGCAGGCCACGCATGATCGCGGCGTAGCGCGCGACCGAGGACGGAGTGTGCATGAAATGTGCATACATCACCCGCGTTGTTTCGGGTAGTTCCGCGGCCAGTACGCAGGCCTGCCCGAAGCGCCGAATGCGGTTGTGGCTCGGATCACGGCGCAGGTCGGCGCGCCAGACCCGGTAAGCCTCGGTGTAACCCGGCAGCGCTTGCGCCGTCAGCCGAGCGGCCCAGACACGCTGCGGTTCTTCGTACAGGTATTCCGGTAGGTAATGCACCTGACCTTGGAAGCGGTCATGCAACGGGTGGCGTTTTACGTCGGTCGGATGGCGCAGAGACCAGATGTCAAAACTGTGCCCGGCTTCCTGCAGGGCGACGAGTT
This sequence comes from Ruegeria sp. SCP11, assembly GCF_040329455.1. Lineage (NCBI taxonomy): Bacteria > Pseudomonadati > Pseudomonadota > Alphaproteobacteria > Rhodobacterales > Roseobacteraceae > Ruegeria > Ruegeria sp. SCP11. The sequence goes on from NZ_JBDZYG010000006.1 coordinate 28,745, forward strand.
CCTGGGCGATGAACGTCTCGGACAGGCGCGGCCACCCTTTGACCAGCACCGCCAGTTTCGTTTGGGCTGCGGTCATCCGATGGCCCGTTCCTGTTCCAGGCTCAGCAATGTGTCTACGCGGTCGGTGACGTAGTCCAGCCCATCCAACAGCCCGGCCTGAATGGCCTGTGACGGCAGGGGCTGATGCGGCAGGTTGCGGATCGCGTTTATCATTGAGTCCGGTGTCAAGCCGTCCCGGTTTTCGTCCAGCATGCTGACCAGACCAAGCCCCTCGGCACGCGAGGCGCGAATCCATTGCTCCAAACGCGGAGTCGTGCGGGGTACAATGACGGCGCGTTTGTCGAACGAGAGCACCTCGCAAAAGGTGTTGTACCCGCCCATGCAAACCACCCCGGCTGCCCCAGCAAACAACGTTTCGATCTGGGATTCGAACCCAACAGCGGTCACCCGGCCATTCAGCGCGGCGACGCGGGTCTCGAACTCTTCACGCAACTCGCCGGACAGGAAGGGTCCATAGACCAGCACTGCGCGGGGCGATAGCGTCGGGTCCTTCTCATAGGCAGACAGGACAAGATTAACCATCGCTTTGCCATCGCCACCGCCACCGGGCGTGATTAGGATGTAAGGTTGTTCGGGCGGCTCACCCACCGGGCCAAGGTCGCGACGCAGATAGCCGGTCCAGTGAATGCGCGATTGCGCCGCGTGGCTGAGCGGAAGGCCTTTGGTCGGGTCATAGATTGAGCGCAGCCCATAGACCCAAATTTCGTGATAGAAACGCTCGGTCGCTGCAAGGGCTTCTTTTCGCTCCCACTCGGCGGCCAGTACTTCAGGCTCGTCCAGCACATCGCGCAAGCCAAGAACCAGTTTGGTGCGCTGCGAATGCAGCATGTGTTCCAGTGTCGGGACCAGCTCTCCACGAAAGCCGGTGGGTTCCTTGTCGACGATCAGCATATCCGGGCCGAACTGTTGAACCGCTGTCTGGATCAGCCCCGAGCGGAGTTCAGTGACCTCTTCGATACCCATGCCGATTGTTCGCGCCGCGTAAGATCCATCGGCGCGTTTGGTCACGCCCGGCAGGCGCACGTGGTCAACCCGGCGCGGAAACGTGAAGCGGCCTGCCACAGGGGATCCTGTCAGGATCAGAGCCGACGCCTGCGGGTTGGCCTGTGTAATGGCCGCGGCTAGAGCACGCGACCGGCGCAGGTGCCCCAATCCGAACGTATCGTGGCTGTAGAACAGAATGCGCGGCGCCCGGCCGGTTGTATTGTTTTGTATTCCTAGGCTCATGCCTTCGCCTATCGTGTTTCTGGGTGCAAATCCGCGCGTTTCCCCCCGTTACCGTATATTCTTTGACGCCGCTTGCCAAAGGGGGTCTCGAGATCGTGCAAATTCGTTAAGCATGGCGAAATGGCAACATCCTGAGCGCCGAGGGAAACAGGTGTTTTAACCTGCCGAGGTCGGCGTTGATCTTGCTATTCCACCCAAACTACTGCGTCGGTCATATTCAGTTTTTTCAAGGTTGAAAACACTCTTGTCTCCAACATTGCAGCGGGAACACGAAATGACACGATTTCGGGAAGCGAAAGGCTGAATATTTGAATATACTCAGGCGCTTCGATAACCTGCGGTGCAACACGTGAATTGGATAGACTGCTCGATGAAACTCAAACTCATTGCTGGAATAGCCCTTGTTTTGTGGGCTTTCGCAGCGGCCTTTGTCACCGCAGCAGCAGCGCAAACGTCTTTGATCCCTGGATATAACTCGGGCTCCGAAGCGGAGACAGCTTCGGATCAGGACGGTGATCTGGCCGCCGCGATCAGGGCTGCGACCGAAGCCGGTGCCAGCGTGATCGTCATCGACAGCACCGGAGAGGTCGTCTCATCGGGCAATCAGGCTGGCGCTGCGGATCCAGAAGCGCACGACCCAATGGCCGAAGGCTCGCAGCTAATGAAGGCGCAAGAGAAGTTTTCGGACTTCCGCGCGTCCATGCAATCGCGCTTGGAGGCCTTGCCCTACTCGATTTTCGAAGTGCAGTACGTTTTGCGTCAGACCAGCCCAGATGGTCGAATCCAAACCTATGTTGAGGTGCTGTTCTGGAATATCCTTTTCCTGCTGTTGGGGCGCTGGCTGTCAACCGAGATCTATGGCAAGCGCATGGCCAAGAAGCTTGTTGTCGCACGGTCCAAGGAAAACCCTCAGGGCTATCGGGAAAAGATGCCGTTTCTGGTGTTCCGCTTCTTTATGGGTATCGGAGCCACGATCTTTGCGATGCTCATGGCGCTTATCGTTGGATACCTGTTCTTTGGTGAGGCTGAAGACATCTCGATCCAATTCACCGTGACGGCGATATTTACCGCCTTCTTCCTGTCGCGAACGGTGTCCGATCTGTGGCGTATGGTGTTGTCGCCTTACCTTAGCCAATATCGTCTGCCACCGTTTTCTGATCGGGACGCGAAACGCCTGTATTTTTGGGCCTCTGCACTTGCGACCTATGACATATCAGTTGTTCTGTTTTCGACCTGGGTTGCCGATTTCGGATTGAACTACAATGTCTATGCGATGGTCTATGGCAGCCTGACCATGTTCGGCGCGCTGGGCAATGTGCTGATGATCCTGTTCAACGCCCGCGCCATTTCCAACGCCATCCGCGGGGGGCGTGCACCGGATCAGGTGTCCTGGATTTCGCGTTTTATCTCGTTCGCTTGGGCACCGGCGCTGATCGTCTATATCGTCTTTAGCTGGTTCAAACTGGCGGTTGATCTGGTTCTGGAAAATGAGAACTCGCTTCCGATCGTAGCCAGCAGCTATGCGATCTTCATGTCGGTGGTCGTGGCTTATGGGGCGATGAACTATCTGTTGGAGCGTTATTTCGACCGCAACCGCCAAATGGAAGATTTGAATGCGGAGGCAGCGGAAGAGGTTGCGGAACCCGCCGAGACACCTGAGGCGGAGAAACGCCAACACTCGATCCTGACATATGAGGATCTGGCCCGTCGTGTGGCGGGGATATTAGCCTTTGTCGTTGGCTTATATGCACTGGTTGTGATCTGGAACCCCGAAGCCAGTTGGAGTGAAGACCTGCCAATCGATCGCGCGCTGGACGTGATGGTCATCCTGTTCATCGGCTACATCCTGTTCCATTTCTTCCGCATCTGGATCGACAGCAAGATTGCCGAGGAAATCGACGATGGCGGTGAAGAGGCGGAATTGGGCGACGAGGGCGGCGAAGGTGGGCAGAGCCGTCTGGCGACGCTGCTGCCGCTGTTCCGGGGTGCCATTCTGGCTGTTGTGGTCGTGACCATCGCGCTGATCGTTCTGATGGAGTTGGGCATCAATGTCAGTCCGCTCTTTGCAGGCGCCGGTGTCGTAGGTCTGGCTGTTGGGTTCGGCTCGCAAACATTGGTACGCGATATCTTTTCAGGGGCGTTCTTCCTGATGGATGACGCCTTCCGCAAGGGTGAGTACATCGACATCGGCGACGTGAAGGGAACGGTGGAGAAGATCTCAGTCCGGTCGTTCCAGCTGCGCCACCATCTTGGCGCGCTGAACACCATTCCCTTTGGTGAGATCAAGGTGCTGACCAACTATTCGCGCGATTGGGTGATCATGAAACTGCCCCTGCGCGTGACCTATGACACCGATGTCGAAAAGGTGCGCAAACTGATCAAGAAGCTGGGTCAGCAGTTGCTGAGCGATCCGGTGATCGGTGACAACTTTATCCAGCCGTTGAAATCGCAGGGTGTGATCGAGATGCAGGATTCGGCGATGATCATCCGGGTCAAGTTCATGACCAAGCCGGGGGATCAGTGGCTGGTGCGCAAGAAGGTGTATCAGGAGATCCGCGAGCTGTTTGCCCGTGAAGGTATCAAGTTTGCCCACCGCGAGGTCACCGTGCGGCTGGCCGAAGGGAAAGACCCGGAAGATCTATCACCGAAACAACGCGAAGCTGTGACCGGTGCCGTACAGGCCGCGATCGACGAGGACTATCTGGACGATATCGGACCCGGTGGAGGCGACGACCGCTAGGGGCGGCTCCCGCCCCTTTGAATTGCATCTCTGACGAGACGCCATTCAAAGCGTTGGGCAGGGCCGCGCGTTCCGCGCGGCGGTCGGATCATGCGGTAAGGGATGGCCAATCTGAATTGGACGTGCCCAGCTTGGAAGCGGGCAGGGGCCAGGACATTTTAGCGGAACCTACGACCAGGGCTGGTTTTAGACGATGACCGTTGCCCCAGCCTGAAGCTTCGATCTCGGGTGCATAATCGGCAGGCACAGCACTGGTTATGTCCTCATCCGTTTCGGATTTCGCCAGTCGGGCCAGCAGTTCTGCGGTGCGAGCCAGTGACAACTGGGCAAGCATGATCGAATTGCCCGAGGCGGCCTCGGCCAGTGCCGACAGCACGGCGGCGGCCATCAGATAGCCTGTCGCGTGATCCAGAGCCTGAACCGGCAGTGGTGTCGGCTTTTCCGCTTTGGCCCAGCTCCGCCCGGCATCTGCGATGCCTGCACTCATCTGCACAAGGCTGTCAAAACCGCGTCTGGTGGACCATGGCCCTTGCCAGCCATAGGCGTTCAGGGTGACCTCGACCCGGTTCGGAGCCAGCTCATCCCGCTTGGCTTTGGTTAGGCCAAGGGCATCCAATGCGCCAGGGCGGTAGCCGTGAACGAAAACATCGGCTTGTGAAAGCAAGTCCTGCAACTTGCTCAATCCGGTAGGAGATTTCAGGTCCAAGTAAGCGCAATGCTTGCCCAGCGAAATGTCGGGAATAACGCCGGGCTCGTCCCATCCAGGTGGGTCGATGCGCAAAACCTCGGCCCCAAATCCAGCCAACGTGCGGGTTGAAACCGGACCTGCCAAAACGCGGGTCAGGTCCAGAACACGCAGGCCTGCGAGGGGCCGGCTGGCCGTTGCCTCGGGGCGGTCGCGTAACTTTATCTGCCTCGGGCTGTGCCAGCCGATCAGCGGGTCGCGGGAAATGACCCTGCCTTGAGGATGGTCGAGCCATTCCGTGCGACTGCGCATGGCCGCGGCAACGCCGCCCTGGGCGACGATGGCTGTTTCCAGATCAGCAATGGACCAGTCTTTCAGGGCTTGCGCTACGGCGTTTCGATCAGCCTTCACACCGAGAACCTTCAGCGCTGCCGATTTGTGGCGGGGCAGGTTGGTGTGTAACCTGATCCAGCCGTCTGAGGCTTGATAATCTCCGGCGACCGCATCCCAGAGGTCCGGCATTTCCCACCCGTCTGGTTTGAATGAAAAGCCGTACCAGAGCGAGGCCAGGCGATGATCGACAGTAACCTCTGGCGCTTTGGCTGCGAGGCTCAGAGCAGTCACAAAACGCGCCAGTTCCTGACCGACCGCACCAAAACTGGCCGTCGCAAGTTCGGACACGGCAAAGGCGCTTGGTCGCGCGCCCTTTCCGGTCGCCTTGTAACCGTCAGAGGCGGGGAGGGCGGAGATCAGGGTCATTGCTGATACGGGTCCAGGCTGTCGCGCAGACCGTCACCTAGGAAGTTGAAGGCCAGCACCACGACGATGATCGGAAGCATCGGGATCGCCGTCCACGGGTAAATCTCGATCGAGGCAAGGTTCTGTGCGTCATTCAGCATCACGCCCCAGCTGACCGCCGGTGCCCGCAAGCCGAGACCAAGAAAGCTGAGGGCCGTTTCCCCAAGGATCATCGCTGGGATCGACAAGGTGGCCGATGCGATCAGGTGGGACATGAAGTTCGGTAGCAGGTGCTTGCGGATCACCCGCCCGGAACTTGCTCCCATCATCTCGGCTGCGCGCACATATTCTTCTTCGCGCAGCGATAGGAATTTAGCACGAACGGAACGGGCAAGGCCGGGCCAGTCAAGAATGCCCAGAATGATGGAGATGATGAAAAATACCGCGACCGGGCTCCAGTTCGACGGCACAGCAGCGGACAGTGCCAGCCACAACGGCAACTCGGGCAGAGAACGTAGAATCTCGATCACGCGGTTGATGACCCAGTCTATCCTGCCGCCGAAATACCCGGCCATCGAGCCAAATATGATTCCAAGGGAAAACGACACCGAAATGCCAATCAGACCCACGGTCAGCGACAGTTGCGCACCGTAGAGAATGCGGCTGAACACGTCGCGACCCAGACGGTCTGATCCCCAAAGGAACAAGGTTGCACCTTCGGGGGCGCAGAATAGATGGGTGTCTGATCTGATCAGACCCGCAAGCTTATATTCAGACCCTTCGCAGAAGAACTTAACCGCGCGCGGGTCTTCAAGGTCGGGGACGAACTTCCACTGGAAGGTTTCGAGATCGGCCTCGGCCACGATGGGAAAGACGTGGGGGCCAATGAATTTACCTTCGTAGAACCAATTGACACTTTGCGGGGGCGCATAGAGATGCTCGCCGTTCCGTTCATTCGGTCCATAAGGCGCGATGAACCCCGCAAAGGGCAGCATCAGGTAGCAAAGCAGCAAGAAGATGCCTGAGATCAGGCCCAGCTTGTGGGTTCTGAACTTGCGCCAGACAAGCACCCAATTCGGCGCGTCCAGATCTGCGCGCTCAAGCTGTTGCAGGGCGGCGTCTGGATCATATGGAGCGTCGTCGACATAGCGACCGTCGGGATGTTGGGTCATGCTTCACGCCCCTCGTACCGGATGCGCGGGTCCAGCATAACCAGCAGGATGTCGGAGATCATGGTGCCGATCAGGGTCAGCAGAGCTACGAACATCAGGATGAAGGCGGACAGGAACTGGTCCTGCGTTTTCAGCGCCGTCAGCAAGGCCGGTCCGATCGTCTGCAGGCCCAGCACGACTGAGACCAGAACTGACCCGGACACCATCGAGGGCAGCAGATTGCCGATATCGGCCACGAAAGGATTGAAGGCAACGCGCAGCGGATATTTCGTCAGCATCCGTGACGGGGACATACCTTTGGCAATAGCGGTTTCCACATAAGGTTTGCCAAGCTCGTCCAGCATATTGGCACGCAAGCGTTGCATCATGGCCGATGCACCTGATGTGCCAATGACAAAGGTTGGTACGATCAGGTGGACGAGGATGGATTTCATTTTCTCCCAGCTCATTGGCTGACCTTCAAACGAAGGATCCATCAGGCCCCCAATCGGCAGGTTGAAATAACGGTGGCCGTAATAGAACAGGATCAGCGCCAGCAGGAAGTTCGGGGTGGCCAGGCCGAGGTAGCCGACAAAGGCCGAAGTATAGTCGATCCACGTCCGCGACCGGGCCGCAGCGATGACACCCAAGGGTAGGGCGACCGCATAAACGAAGAGAATTGCTGCCAGATTGACGATTACTGTCAGCCAGAGGGTGTCACCCACGATCTCGGCCACCGGGCGGTCAAATTCGAAGGACCAACCATAGTTGCCTTGCAGCAGCCCTTCAAACCCATGGGGGCCGGGCCAGAAGCCCATCCAGATCAGGTATTGCTCCGAGATGGGCCGGTCCAGCGCATATTCCGTGCGTAGGAATTCAGCCTTGGCAACGCCGGCAGACTGGCCCGAGGCCTGCAGTTCCGCGATCTGGTTGCTCAGGTAATCACCGGGCGGCAGGTTGATGATCACGAAGATCAGTACCGACACCACCAGCAGCGTCAACAGCATCGTGAAAAAGCGATAGACTGCATAGCGCAGCATAACCATTTAGCTGCTCCTGATCAGTCGGCGAAGAAGAATTCGTCCGGCCGGTGAATGCCGAAATGCGCGCCGGGCTCCCAAGCCCACATGGCCTGTTCAGGCACGTTGCGCAGGCGGTTGGAAACCACAACCGGCTGAGGCGCGCCATTCAAGATACCGATGGCATAAAGCTGGTCGGCATGGATGTTCAGCATTTCGGTCCAGATTGCCTTACGCTCGTCATCAGAGGTGGCAACTTCCCAATCATGGGCCAGTTGCATCAGACGTTCGGCCTCGGGCATATCGGGCGCTTCGCCCACATCACCGCTGGTCTGATAGTATTGTCCCCATTTCGGCCAGGCGAGAAAGACCTGATCGGTTGGAGCCAGATAGGCGGGCGAGGTGTGGGCCTGCGGAATGCCGTCATCCCAGCCGAACCACACCGAGGCCATGGTGTTGCCCGCAAACACACGGTTGCGCAGAATGTCCCGGTCCAGCGGGCGCATCACCAAATCCACACCGATCTCGCGCCATGTGTCGGTGACAATCTGCAAGGCGTTCTCGACCTCTTGCCGTTCACCGGCGGTTTCGATGATCAATTCCATCGGGCGACCGTCAGGCAACAAGCGGATTCCGTTCCTGCTGCGCTCGGTCAGACCGGCCTCGTCCAGCAAGGCATTGGCCTGATCGACGTCGAATTGCGCCCAAGCCTGTGCGTTTTCTTCGGAGTAAAACGGAGAGGCCGGCAGGACTGACATCGCGCCAGGGAGAGCCAGTTTGAAGTACAGTGCCTGGTTGATCGTCTCGCGATCAATGGCCAAAGACAGGGCACGGCGTACGCGCACATCGCGCAGGACCTCGCGCCACCCTTCATCTGCAAAGTTCAAGTTGGGATAGATTGCAATCTGCGAGGCCACCCCGGTCTTCCACAGCCGCGTTTTATAGTTGCCGACCTCTTCGCCTTTTTTCAGGATCGAGGCATCGCGGAACGCCAGCCCACGCCCTTGCAGGTCTGTCTCTCCGGCATTGGCCTTAGCGGCAACCAGACCGGGGGCGACGATCTCCATCTCGACCACGTCGATATAGGGGAGTTGCACGCCTTTGCTGTCAATACGGTGATAGTATGGGTTGCGCACGAAATTGTGCCGGATCTTCTTGCCCGAACTGGCGTTCAGCCAAGGCTGTAGCGTCGGCAACTCGTGGTTGTCGTATTTGTACAAATTGTCCAGCTTGTTATGCAGTGCTGCCCAGCTTTTGACGCGGGCATCGTTGACCAAAAAGGACAGTTCTTCGGCGTCGGCATATTTCTCGTGATATTGTTTTAGAAACTCGGCAGGCCGGTAGATAAACGGCGGGCGAGCTTGAGCCAACGATTGCAGGAAGTCGGGGTTGGGGTCCTCCCATTCATAAACGACAGTGGTCTCGTCAGGGAAGGAGACGGTTGGCAGCTTGCCCTCGACGATCAGAAAATCGGGCGGGCCAGAGGGGCTGAGAAGCTCGTTATTTGCAACGTCTTCCCACCAGTACCGAAAATCCTCGGAAGTGAAAGGCGACCCGTCGGACCACTTGTGCCCTTCGCGCAGGTTCAGCGTGAATTTGCGGTTGCCGTCGCTCTCGAACGACTCAAGCAAGTCGGGGACCAATTCATAATTCTCGTTGAACCCGACCAATCGGGCGTAGCCGTACACAACCATCTGGCGAATGTCCTTGGACCGAGTGACCATGGTGCGCAATGTGCCGCCGGGTGTTCCGAACTCCCGACCTTTGGCAGCCAGATCTACGACCAGCGGTTCGGCGGGAAGGCGTTCCTGAATAGGTGGCAGGTTGCCTGCATTCACCTCGGTGGCCCAGAATTCTCCTTCCAGCGGGGTGGGTGTCTCTGCCGTTGCGGGCAGCATCCATGTGGCGGCCAGCGTGGCGGCCAGAAACAGGGGGCGAGTGGTCTTAAACATGGCATCTTACCTTATGGCCGGGCTCCATCTCTACCAGTGAAGGTACCACGGAGTCCGTAAATCGGAAGGCGTCATCCCAACTGTCTGGCGAACCTGCGCCCAAAGCAACCAATTTCAGGTCGATGGGTCGGTTGATGTCAGGTTCTGGCTGAGCGGCAATCAGCGCCTTTGTGTAAGGGTGGCGGGGGTTGTAGAAAAGGGTCTCGGGCGGGGCCTGTTCGACCACCAGCCCGCGGCGCATAACGGCAACTTCGTCGGCGATGCGTGCGACAACGGCAAGGTCATGCGAGATGAAGAAATAAGACAGCGTCAGACTGTCTTGCAGGTTTTCCAGCAGCGTCAGGATTTGCTCCTGAACGGAAACATCCAGTGCCGAGGTCGGCTCGTCACAGACGATCAGTTGCGGGTCCAGCATCATCGCTCGGGCAATGGACAGGCGCTGCCGCTGCCCGCCGGAAAAGGCGTGAGGGTAACGTTTCAGCATATCCGCGTTCAGGCCCACCCGTTGCAGTATCTCGGCAGCTTTGTCCCGCTGTTCTGATGCCGACCCGATATTGTGTATCTCCAGCGGCTCGGTCATCGCGTCCTGAATGCGCATCCGGGGGCTGAGCGAGCTGTAGGGGTCTTGAAACACCATCTGCGCCTTGCGCTGAAAGGCCGTGCGCTGGGCGCGGGTCATGTGGTGTACGGTGATCGGGTCTTCGGCAGCAGAGGTGCGAAACAGTACCTCTCCACCGGGGTCGGGTGGCTCGGCGCCCAATGCGATGCGCGCGGCCGTGGTCTTACCCGATCCGCTTTCGCCCACTATGGCCAGAGTTTTGCCGCGCGCCAGTTTCAGATCAACTCCACGACAGGCATGGATCAGACGCTCCCCCTGCCAGCCTCTGCTGGACCGCATGGTGTAGGTCTTGGACACATCCTTCATTTGCAGGATCAAGTCCTCGTCGGGCATTGGAATCCCGACCGCTTCCTTATCGGGGATCTCGGGCGCGGCGTTGAACAGTTGCTGCGTATAGGGATGTGCAGGCGCGGTCAGGATCGGTGCAGCGGCACCCGACTCCATCACGCGGCCCTTGTGCATGACGACGACCTGCTCGGCCATGTTGGCCACAACGCCCAGATCGTGCGTGACAAGGATAAGCGCCATTCCGGTCTCGCGCTGCAACTCTTTGATCAGACCCAGCACCTGCGCCTGTGTCGTTACGTCAAGCGCTGTGGTTGGCTCATCCGCGATCAACAGTTCCGGCTTGGACACCATTGCCATCGCAATCATCGCACGCTGACGCATACCACCAGACAACTCGAACGGGTAAGAATCATAGGCGCGCTGAGGGTCCGGGAATCCTACACGTTCGAACTGCGTAATGACTTCTTTGCGGGCTTGCGCCTCGGAAGCGCCGCGGTGCAGCCACAGAACTTCGCTGACCTGATTGCCGATCTTGTGCAGAGGTGACAGGGACCGCATCGGTTCCTGGAAAATCATCGAGACCCGATTGCCGCGAATGCCGCGCATCTCACGTTCGTTGATCCGGGTCAGATCTACCATGCCTTTGGAATCATTCAGGGTAATCGTGCCACTGCGAATCTGAGCCGTTCGCGGCAAAATGCGTAAGGCGGCACGGCATGAGATGGTTTTGCCCGATCCGGACTCACCCACCAGAGCGAGCGTTTGCCCAGCCTCCACATCGAAGTTGACGCCTTTGACAACGGCCTCACCCGCACCAAATCCGATGCTGAGATCGCGGACAGACAGCAACGCGGTCATGCGGGTATTCCACCCGTTCGGCCGTAGTTCGGCATCGGCTTGATCAACTCCCCGTGTTTTTTGACGCAGTTTCGCGCGGTTGGGGCAGGCTAGTCAAACCCGTTCTTACGCCGAAATGTCGCGGAATTGTGAATCTGACGCCAATTTGCCTACACAAAGTCTTGAGGATTTGTCATCAAATGCCTTGTCGGCCACATCTAACAAGTCGACTTACTATCAAGGAGATATTTCCCCGTGTCCGACGACCAAAGCCGACTGGATCTGTTTATTGACCGCATGGTGTCGCAGCGCGCCTGTCTGGATTTTGCCATCGCCGAAACGCGCGGCATGTCAGGTCCGGTTTTCGAGCTGGGTCTGGGCAATGGGCGCACCTATCATCACATGGTGCAATACGTGAAGAACCGCCCAGTCTTTGTTTTCGAGAGAGCGGTGGCCTCACATCCGGATTCCACACCGCCCGAGGACCGAGTGATTCTGGGGGATGTGCGCGAGACGCTGCCCGCCGCTTTGGACCGATTTGGCGCGACAGCAAGCCTTATTCACGCCGATCTCGGCGGTCATAACCGCGAAAAGAACGACGCTTTTGCCAGATTCGTATCGCCCCTGATCGAGCCTCTGCTGGCTGAAGGCGGGCTGATGGTTTCCAGCGACCGGATGTATTTCAATGGCCTGACCGAAATTCCCCTGCCGCTCGGTGCCGTCGAGGGCCGGTGTTTTATCTATCGCCGTTAAGCCTCAGGAGCGTTCCATGCTGTTCTACGATTGCTCGACGGCCCCCAACCCACGCCGCGCCCGCATGTTCATTGCCGAGAAGGGATTGGACATCGAAACCCGCGAGATTTCGATTGCGATGGGTGAACAACTGAGCGATGCGTTCAAAGCGGTAAACCCAAACGCGACTGTTCCGGTGCTGATCACCGATGAAGGCGCGGCACTGACCGAAAACCTTGGTATTGCCGCTTATCTGGAAGCCCGTTTTCCTGAACCTCCTTTGATGGGGCGAACCCCAGATGAAAAGGGCCAGGTTTTGATGTGGAACAGCATTGTCGAGCAGCAGGGTGGGCAACCCATCGCCGAGACGCTTCGCAACACGCATCCGGCCTTTGCCGACAGGGCGATTCCGGGCCCGGTGAATCATCCTCAGATTCCTGAACTCGCGCAGCGTGGGGCCGGGCGCGTTGAACATTTCTTCGAATTGCTCGAAACGCGATTGGCGGAAAGCCCCCATATCGCCGGGAGCGAGTTTACGCTGGCCGATATCACCACCTTTGTCTTTGTGGACTTTGCTCGGGTGATCAAGAAGCGAATTCCAAAGGAAAATTCGGCCACGCTGGCGTGGTATGAAACGATCAGCGCACGTCCCAGCGCTCAGCTCTAATCCGGTAGTTTTCGTTCGCAAATTGCGCGCAGATAGAACTGTACAGAAATGTCTAGACAGAAGTGAACAGTGAGTTTAGCGTCCACTGCGTACCATGCAGGGGAGGGCAGGATGAAATCTCAGTATCGCGTTGTGGTTATCGGGGGCGGTGTCGTGGGTGCCTCGGTTCTGTATCACCTGGCCAAGTTCGGCTGGTCGGATGTGGTGATGCTGGAGCGACGGCGGCTTGCTTCGGGGTCATCCTGGCACGCGGCAGGCGGTATCCACGCACTGAACGCCGACCCGAACATGGCCTCGCTTCAGGCGTATACAATCGACCTGCTCAGCGAGATCGAAAAAGAGTCCGGCCAAAATATCGGCCTGCACATGACCGGTGGCCTGACGCTGGCGGGAACACCGGAACGGTGGGAGTGGCTGCAGGCCAACTATCGTATTTTCCAGTCCATTGGCATTGATGATTGCGAGCTGCTTTCCCCGGAAGAAGCGCAAAGGCGCTGCCCGATCATGTCCACCGACGGTGTGCTTGGTGCAATGTGGGCGGATCGTGAGGGGTATATCGACACGACCGGGACCGTTCAGGCTTATGCGACCGCCGCCAAGAAACGCGGCGCGGAGTATTATGAAGAAACCAAGGTCGAGGAACTGATCCAGACCGCCGATGGTTGGCAGGTGGTGACTGACCGGGGCACGATCACCTGTGAACATGTTGTCAATGCGGCAGGCCTCTGGGCCAAACAGGTGGGGCGTATGGCTGGGATTGAGTTGCCAGTCTCTCCGCTGAAACACCACTACTTGATCACCGACACCGTTCCCGAGGTCGCCGAGGCGGATTTCGAGATGCCGATGACCGTGGATCTCGAAGGCTTCACCTATATGCGGCAGGACCAGAAGGGCGTTCTGGTCGGTATCTACGAAGTCGATCACGAACACTGGGCCATGGACGGTGCGCCATGGAACTATGGCGAGGAACTGTTTCAGGAACAGCTCGATCGCATCGAGAACGAACTGACGCTGGGCTTTGAACGCTACCCGTCCATCCAGAATGTGGGCATCAAGACATGGGTGAACGGCGCGTTTACCTTCTCACCCGACGGCAACCCTTTGGTTGGGCCGGTGCCCGGCAAGCCCGGCTACTGGTCTGCCTGTGCGGTGATGGCAGGTTTCCTGCAGGGTGGCGGTGTTGGCAAAACGCTGGCTGAATGGATGATCCATGGTGAGCCCGAGGCTGATGCGTGGCCGATGGATGTGGCGCGCTATGGCGACTTCGCGCAGAACAAGCGCTACATCCGCGAGACGACCGGCCAGTTCTATTCCCGCCGCTTCGTGATGACCTATCCGAACGAGCAATTGCCTGCGGGTCGTCCGTTGAAAATGGCTCCGGCCCATGACGCGATGACCGAGGCCGGGTGCAAATGGGGTGTCAGCTGGGATCTCGAGGTGCCGCTCTATTTCGCGCCGAAAGGGTTTGAAGAGACGCCGACACTGAAACGCTCCAACGCGCATGACATCGTGGCCGAAGAGTGCAAGGTGATCCGCGAAGGTGTGGGCTTGCTGGACATCTCGGGCTTTTCGCGGTTCGAAGTCAGCGGCCCGAATGCGGAGATTTGGCTGGACAAGGTAATGGCCTCAAAACTGCCCGCGCCAGGCCGCGCCAAGCTGGCTCCGATGCTGGGCGAGAATGGGCGGCTCAAGGGTGATCTGACCGTGCTCAATTGGGGCGATGGCACGTGGTGGATCATGGGCAGCTACTACCTGCGCGCCTGGCATATGCGGTGGTTTGACGATCACATGATTGACGGCGTTGATATCCGCGATCTGGGTGAGGAGTACTGTGGGTTCGCCGTCGTCGGTCCGAAGTCGCAGGCTGTAGTCGAGAAACTGGCCGAGCAGGATCTCTCGGGCCTGAAATTCATGGGTTGCGGTGACTACGATATCGGGCTGGTCCGCGCCCGCGTGGCACGCATGTCGGTGACAGGCGAAAAGGGGTACGAGATCAACTGTCGCTGCGGCGATCACATTAAACTGCGCCGCATGTTGCTCGAGGCCGGAGCGGATGAGGGTATTCGCGAATGTGGCTTCAACGCCATGCTCTCGACCCGGTTGGAAAAGAGCTTTGGCATCTGGTCTGCGGAATTCACCCAGCTTTATACACCAGGTATGACCGGGATGGACCGCTGGATCGACTGGGACAAGGAGTTTGTCGGCAAGGACGCGGCTGTTGCCGAGCGAGACGGCAACGGTCCTGCGCAGGTTCAGGTGACGCTCGAGGTGGACGCGCTGGACGCAGATGCCAGCGGGTATGAGCCGATCTGGTCAGGCGAAAACCGTGTGGGATTCGTGACCTCGGGCGGTTTCGGCCATTACATCGGCAAGTCGCTGGCGATGGCATTGGTTGATCGCGACAAGGCCGAACCGGGTACGGAACTGACTGTGCATGTGGTCGGTATTGAGCGTTCCGCACGCGTCATAGCGGCGTCTCCGTATGACCCGCAGGGCGAGGCGATGAGGGGCTGATGGTCATTTCGCAAACATCCGAGCGCGGCAGGCGACGGCGTGGACGCGGGGCTGAGGCAACACCTCCGCCGCAGCGCGATGTGAACTATCGCCAGCTCAGGAATCCGTTCCCGCAGATGGATGTGTTTCCTGCAGATCAGATTGGAGACATGCATGAAACGGCCTTGCGGACGCTTCAGGAATTGGGAGTAAAGGTCCTGCTGCCCGAAGCCCGCCGGATCTTTGAGAAAGCGGGCGCGCGCGTGGAAGAAGACAACGAAATGGTCTTCATCGGTCGCGACATGGTTGAAGCCGCCGTCGCTGCTGCCCCCAAGTCGATCAACTGCCGGGCAGGCGCGCGTCGGCGTGATTTTGCGCTGGAACTCGGCAGCCTCGTATTCCAGCCGGGTGCGGGCGCCCCGAACGCCACTGATCTGGAACGGGGCCGCCGCCCCGCGACCAGGCAGGACTATCTGGAATTCCTGAAACTCACACATCATTTCGACGTGTTCCAGATGATCTCGCCCCAAGTCGAGCCTCAGGACGTGCCAACCCACCTACGCCACTATTTCACGACGCAGGCGCAGATGGAGTTGACGGACAAGTTCCCGTTCTTCTTTTCGCGCGGGACCCCGCAGGTGATGGACTGTTTTGAGATGCTGTCCACCGCGCGAGGCCTGTCGGACGACGACTTCCGGGGCAACGCGCATTGCTACACGATCATCAACACCAACAGCCCACGTACGTTGGATATCCCGATGGCTCAGGGCCTGATCGACTTTGCCCGCCACGGCCAGATGTCGATCATCACGCCCTTTACTCTGATGGGCGCGATGGCACCGATCACTGTGGCTGGAGCAATCACGCTGTCCCATGCTGAGGCTTTGGCGGCACTGACGCTGACCCAACTAACCAATCCGGGCGCGCCGGTCTGCTATGGTACCTTCACCAGCAATGTGGACATGAAATCCGGCGCACCGGCTTTTGGAACGCCGTCGCATTTTCAGGCGTCACTGGCGGCGGGACAGCTAGCGCGGTATTTGGGTCTGCCGTGGCGGTCCGCAGCCGGATCAGCCGCCAATATCAACGACGTGCAGGCGGCGAATGAGAACCAGTTCGGCCTCTGGGGCTGTCTGATGGCCGGCGCGACAGTGATCATCCATTCAGCCGGATGGCTTGAGGGTGGGCTGACCGTGTCATTTGAAAAGCTGATCTGTGATGCCGAGGTGCTGAACATGGTCGCCGAACTCTGCGCCGGGGCGCAGGCGGGAACCGCCGAGATCGGCTTTGATACGGCCCTGCGGGAGGTTGAACCCAGCGGTCACTTTTTTGCCTCCAGTCAGACGATGGAGCGGTATAACACCGAATTCTACCAGCCCCACGTCCACGACTACGCCAATTTCGGCACCTGGACCGAACGCGGTTCGGTTGATGCCAATCACCGTGCAACCAGTGTCTGGAAAGGCATTCTGAGCGATTTCAAAGCACCCGCTGGGGACAGCGACCGAATGGGTGCCTTGCAGGATTTCATAGCGCGTCGTACGGCTGAGGGCGGCGCACCGCCGGAGAGTTGAATGAACACCAAACCGATCCTGCACCGGGACGATCCCAAGGCTGAACCTTTGGTCGGCAACATCAAGGTCACGCGCGACGATTGGCTGAACGTGGCGATGGACGTGCTCATCTCGGACGGTGTGGACCACATCAAGGTGTTGAATTTGGCGGAGCGGATGGCCGTATCGCGGTCTTCTTTCTACTGGTACTTCAAGTCGCGGCAGGAACTGCTGGACGCGTTGCTAACCCGCTGGCA
Source organism: Ruegeria sp. SCP11 (assembly GCF_040329455.1). NCBI lineage: Bacteria > Pseudomonadati > Pseudomonadota > Alphaproteobacteria > Rhodobacterales > Roseobacteraceae > Ruegeria > Ruegeria sp. SCP11. The sequence goes on from NZ_JBDZYG010000006.1 coordinate 45,763, forward strand.
GGCGACCAATACGGCAGCCCTGATCGCGCAGGCCGAAGCTCCGGCAGAGACGATCACAGGCGCAGTCTGTAACGTGCATCGCTGCGTGGTGAACACCGATCTGTTCGACACGGCGTTGGACTTTGCCGTGCGCGATTGGGCGCGCAAGTCGGGCAAGGTGCGGCGTGCGCTGGATCAATCGGACGCCCGGCGGCTCGAGGCACTTCATGCCATGTTCGCGCGTTATGGGTATTCCGAGGTCGAGGCCGAAACCCGTGCCCGCGTGTTGTACTACATGCAGATTGGCTACGATCTGGCGCAACTGAACGAGCCAATGGAAACGCGGTTGTCGATGGTATCGCATTACCTTTACGTCTTTACCGGTGTCGAACCGCGACCCGAGGAAGTTGAAGAATTCAGCGCATATTCAAAGCGCTATTGGGAGGGAGACATAGAATGAGCCAACCAGACGCAGTCATCATCGGCACCGGCGTCATCGGCGCCGCCATTGCATTCGAGATGGCTAAGGCCGGGTGGAAAACCCTGTCGCTGGACCGAAACGCGCAGGTCGGTCACGGTTCAACTGCGGGGTCCTGCGCGATCATCCGGATGCATTACTCAACCTTCGACGGCACCGCTTTTGCCTGGGAAGGCTACCACTACTGGCGTGACTGGGCCGAGTATCTGGGCCTGCCTGCAGACGCCAACCTGGCTCAGTTCCGGGAAACAGGGTGTTTGGTTATGAAGACGGACGCCAACGGGATGCTGGAAAAGCACATGAAGAACAGTGCCGATCTGGATTGCCCTTTCGAGGAATGGTCGCCTGAAAAGATCACCGAACGCTTGCCAGTCTATTCTCTGGATAGCTTTTCGCCGGCGCGCCGCATGGATGATCCGGAGTTCGGCCAGCCCAACGGGCGCAAGATGCAGGGCGGTGTGTTTTGGCCGCAGGCCGGTTACGTTACCGACCCGGCGCTTTCGGCGCAGAACTTGATGGATGCCGCCAAACAGCACGGTGCCGAGGTGCGTACCGGGGCCGAGGTGGTCGAGATACTGACCGAAGGAGGTTGTGTTGCGGGCGTCAAACTGGCGTCGGGTGAGGAAATCCGCGCCAAAGTGGTGGTGAACGTCGCGGGGCCGGGCTCGGCCATCATCAACAAGTTGGCCGGTGTGCTGGACGACATGACCATTGAGACCCGCCCTTTGCGGCAGGAAGTGGTACACGTCCCCGCGCCCGAAGGGTTCGATTTCGAAAACGACGGAACCATCGTATCGGACAGCGATATTGCCTGCTATTGCCGCCCTGAACATGGCAACCACATCCTCGTCGGCTCGGAAGACCCGGAATGTGATCCTCACCAGTGGTGCGAGGACGACGTGCATTACAATCACGATTTCACGGATCAGTGGACCACGCAGGCCATGCGCTATGCGCAACGTGTACCCAGCCTTGGTATCCCATCAAAAACGCGTGGGGTGGTCGATTTGTATGACGCCTCGACCGACTGGATTCCGATCTATGACAAGTCCAGTCTACCGGGGTTCTACATGGCTTGCGGTACCAGCGGGAACCAGTACAAGAACGCACCGATTGCAGGCAAGATGATGACCGCGCTGATCGACTATTGTGAAGGCGGGATGGATCACGACGCGCAACCGTTGCAATTCGAACTACCCTATATCAAGCGCATGATTGATGTCGGGTTCTATTCCCGTAAACGTCCGATCAACGAAGAAAGCAGTTTCTCCGTGCTGGGCTAGCCAGAAGGCCAAAAGGCTCTAGTTTTCCTGGGAACCAAATGTGGGGCCCAGGATGACCAAGCCAACAAACCGAGTTCTGATTCTAGGTAGCGCTCCGAGCGCAGTCGCTGCGAAGCAATGGGTGCGCGACCCCTTTACGCATATCGTAGCCATTAACAATGCGTGGCGCATCAGGCCGGATTGGGACATTTTGATTCATCCCGAAGATTTCCCGGCCGAAAATCACCCGGACAGTATCGGCCCTCAACAGCGGGTCGTCACAGCACAGGAATACGTTCCGGCCCAAAACGAGTTCGGTGGGTTTGTCTATGCCGGGGGTACGATGGCCTTCACTGCCGGCTATTGGGCGCTTTCCGCATTGAACCCTGCGGTTCTGGCTTTTTTCGGTTGTGACATGATCTATCCGAGAAACGGTAAGACCCATTTCTACGGGATCGGATCGGCAGATCCCTTGCGCGCGGATATTTCTCTGCGGTCGCTTGAGGCCAAATCCGCACGACTTGCATTGTTTGGCGCGGCGCAGGGCTGCAGGGTTGTTCGGTTGTCTCGGGGGAAAAGCCGATTGCTTTTTCCTTCCGTCGCCTTGGATGACTTGGGGGCGCAAGATTTGCCAGACACAGATGCGATGACGGGGGTATTACAGGTGGAGGATGAGTTGGGATATCTTGTTCCTTCCGGCCGCTATTGGGAGGCTGAGGACAGATTCGATGTGGCCAAACTTGATGAGGTGGATCGCCAGTGGATGGCGGCCTATCGGCCATTTGTTTTGCAACATAAAGCCCGCGAGATGGCGGTGAATCAGACGGCGAACTTCACCCAAGCCCAAACCATGGCAATATAGGTCAGATTGTGCATGCACTGGTCCAGCCCAGCTGCGCGCCAGAACGCTGCTTGGGACGGCACCAGTTGTTTCTTGTCGGAATAGCTGGCTTTGGCAAAATCAATATTGAAATGCACGATCCATTCCAGCGCGGCGATGATAAGAATGAACGACCAAGGCGCACCGAATATCAGGAACACGACTACTGAACCGACAACATGGACGCCGGCGTGCTGAGCACGGCCCCAGTGAAAATACTCACCTCGACCGGACAACATTTTGGGTGTCTGGAGATAGAAGTCAGCGAACATATGTTTGATCTGCAGTAAGCAGAGCATCAAAAACACTGCGCCTAAATTGGCAGTCAAAGTGTTCCTCCCGATATCGTCCAAGGCAAAGTTTAGGCCTTAAACCGTTGCGGCGCAAATGAACTTGTTCACACAAGGCGGAATAATGTTCAAATCGGAAACCATTTGCGTCTTTGGCCGAGATTGCGGTAAATTCAAAGTGTTGGATGTGCGGCACTTTCGTCAAGATCGGATCGGTGATCCATAATAGGGGCAGGTTCAATAGAACGTTCGATTTTCCGGTTCATTTGGAAGTACTCAAAACGCGATCAGCTGATTTTGCTGGCCGTGACCTCTACGTTGTTCCCTTTGCTCTATCTGACGCTGGAGCTGCCCAAGCGCATCATCAACGATGCGATTGGTGCCGCTAGCCCCGTCGTGGACGTACTTGGGTATGAAGTTCCGCAGACCACTTTCCTGATCATTCTGTGCTGCGCGTTTCTGGTGGCTGTTCTGGCGCACGGTCTGATGAAGATGCGCATCAACACAATGAAAGGTGTGCTGAGTGAACGGATGCTGCGCCGGTTCCGGTATCAGTTGATCAACCGCGCCTTGCGCTTTCCCCAGCCCTATTTCGAACGGGTCAGTCAGGGAGAAATGGTGTCGATGATCACCGCCGAAAGCGAGCCAATGGGCGGTCTGATGGGCGACGCCATAAGCCAGCCGGTTTTGCAGGCGGGTCAGATGATCACCATCCTGTCCTTCCTGTTCCTGCAAAGCGTCTGGTTCGGTCTGGCCGCGGTGGCGCTGATTCCTTTGCAGGCCTGGTTGATTCCCAAGCTGCAGCGCCAGATCAACCTGCTGAACAAGAAGCGTATCCAGGAGGTGCGGATACTGGCCGCTCAGATCGGAGAGAACGCTGCTGGTGCCTCGACCCTTCGGGCCAATGGCGGCTGGCGTTATCGCCGGGCGATGATCTCAGAGCAGTTGGGTCGGTTGTTTGGCATCCGCTTCGAGATCTACCAGAAGAAATTCTTCATGAAGTTCATCAATAACTTCATCTCGCAGCTGACGCCTTTCATGTTCTACCTAATCGGTGGTCTTCTGGTTCTACAGGGTTCGGTTTCCCTGGGGGCGCTGGTTGCGGCGCTGGCGGCGTACAAGGATCTAAGCTCGCCGTGGAAAGAGCTGCTGACTTACTACAACCAGACGCAGGACATGTCGCTGCGCTGGGACGTGGTGATCGAACGCTTTGCGCCGCCGGGAATGCCGGATGAAAAGCTGTTTGAAGGTGAGCCCGAGACAAGACCTCGTCTGTGCGGTGATATTGTTCTGGACCGTGTTTCGGTTCGGGATTTGGATGGAAATCAGGTTTTGGATGATCTGAACCTCACTTTTGAGGGCGGCAAAACCATCGGAATCGCCGCACCCAGCGAAGAGGATCGACGCGCTGTGGCCGAATTGCTGACACGGGAAATCCTGCCCAGTTCGGGCCGGGTCGAGGTGAGCGGTGAAAACCTGTCGACCCTACACCAAAGTGTCGTGGCCGCACACATCGGTTATGCCTCGTCGCGCCCGGTCATGTTTCAGGGCACGCTGGGCGACAACGTCATGATGCCGATGCGCCAGAGGCCTCTGACGACCCCGACCGACGACCCCGACTTTGCCGAGACACAGCGTGCGGGCAACAGCGCCGATCCGTACAAAGCAAACTGGCTGGACCCATCTCTGGCTGGATTCGATAGCCCCGAGGCGTTGAGGGATTGGTGGCTGCATCTGATCGACGGAATGGGATCGGGGGCCGCTTTGTTTCAGCGCGGATCAGATCAGGTATTCGTCGCCGCCGAACACCCGGAACTGGCGCAGAAACTAGTTGAAATGCGCCCTTTAGTCCGGCAGGCGGTGCAAAAGGCCGGGCTGGATCAACAGGCGCTGGTCTTTGACTGGTGCACGTATAATTCGGCGTTGCCCGTCGCGGAAAACCTGCTGTTCGCGACTCCGCGGGTTCCGGTTACGCAGGAGCTGTTGGCCCGCCAGACCGTTTTCCTTGGCCAGTTGCGTGAATTGGGGTTGGACAAAACGCTGGTCAGTCTGACCCGAGACGTGATCGAGATGCTGCGTCAGATCTTTGGTCTGGATGGCACGGACCATCCGTTGTTCCGAAAGCTTGGTCTGGAAGCCAAAACCTATGAGACCGCGCTTGAGCTTGTCGAGAAAACCCGGAACGAGGGCGTTTCGGGGCTGGATGACGAAAAGCTGGCGAACCTTTTGGCTGTGCCGTTCGTGATCTCGGCCGAACAGATCGGGCCTGCTTTTACGGATGAGCTAAAGAACCGCATCCTGGAGTTGCGCCATAGTCACTCGGAGAAGCTGTTGGAGCGGCTGCAGGATGTTTTTTTGCCGCTGCACAAAGACGCTTTTGCGCCCGGCCTGACGGTGATGGAGAATGCCCTGTTCGGCAAGGTCAGCCAGATTGGCGGCGGTCGCTCGGACGAGGCGCGCAAGCTGATTGTTGATGTTCTGGACGAAAACGGCGCGCGCTCGCTTGTGGTTGAGCTGATTTATGATGTGCCGATTGCCATAGGTGGACAGAACCTGCCCGCGGTTTTTGCTGAACCGCTTGCCTTCACCCGAGCAACGATCAAGAAGCCTGACATTCTTATTCTGGAAAACGCGCTAGCCAGCTATGACATGGCGACCCAGGTGGCCGTGTACAAAAATCTGCGGGAATTGCTGCCGGAGACGACGGTTATCTATTTGAACGACCAGTTCGATAACCCGGATGTATTCGACATGTATGTTGAAATCCGGCAAGGTCGGGTGGTTTCGGACGAAGGGGATGCCAAGGTGGAAGAAGACAGCGCCGCCTCAGCCGACTTGGCACGCAAGCTGCGCGCGTTGGAGCAAACACCGCTGTTCTCCGGTCTCGACCGGCGGCAGCTGCGACTGCTGGCATTTGGTGCGCGCTGGTTCGATGCCAAGCCGGGTGAGGTGGTGTTTCTGAAAGACGACCAGCCCACCGACGGCGCGTATGTTGTGCTTGAAGGTGAGGCAGGGCTGTATCTTCCGCAAATGGAAGGGCCGGATCAACTGATTACCAAGGTGGGACCAGGGGCGCTGGTCGGAGAGCTTGGGCTGATCCGCAAAGAGCCACGCGCGCTGAGCATGATTGCCGAGACCGAGCTGTCTTGTTTGCGGATCGGTGAGGAAGAATTCCTGGCCGTGGTCGAAAACGATGCGGCGACCGCGTTCAAGCTGATGCAGGTGATTGCGGGATACGTCTCGAACTAGGCCTCGGGGTTGCAGAACAGATCATACAGCAGCCCTATGACCTGCGCCGTGTTGCCGTCCTGTAGCGAGTAGTAGATTGTCTTGCCGTCCCTGCGTGTTGAAACCAGACGTTCCTGCCGTAGCCGGGCCAGCATTTGGCTGACGGCGGCCTGGCGGATTTCCAGCAGCTCCTCCAGTTGACCTACCGATTTTTCGCCTTCGCCAAGATGGCAGAGGATCATCAGACGACCTTCATGCGCCAGCGTTTTGAGAAACGCGGCCGCCCGCGCGGCGCTTTCTTTCATGTCCGCGGGTTTTTCAGAATTGGCTTGGTTTTTATCTTTGTCTGTGGCGGTCACGCGAGGCCTGTTTCGCAAATGGGGTCGGACCAATATGCCCCAAATCAGGTTGAATTGTCACCCCTCGGTCGCCGGCGCACCGCCCTGGAAAGCGTTGCCATCGACGTAATCGCAAGGCTCTTCCTGCATTTGCAGGTGCAGCCCATCTCCAGTGTAGGGATGCGCGCGGGCCAGATCTTCGTCGACCTCGATCCCCAGACCGGTCGCGGTCGGGGCGGTTACAAATCCTTCCTCCACACGCAGCGATCCCTTTATCAGTTGGTCATGGAAGGGGGTCTCGATAGTTTCTAGCAACAGCAGGTTCGGAATTGACGCTGCCAGATGGATATTGGCTGCCCATTCCACCGGCCCTGCATAGAGGTGCGGTGCCATCTGCGCGTTAAACACTTCGGCAATTGCAGCGACCTTCTTCATCTCCCAGATGCCCCCAGCGCGGCCGAGCGCGGGTTGCAGAATCTCGGCCGCGCCTGCGCGCAGGACGGCCCCGAATTCGGCCTTGGTGGTCATACGTTCCCCGGTGGCCACGGGGATGCGGACGTTACGGGCGACACGGGCCATGTCCTCGATCATGTCGGGTGGCGTCGGTTCCTCGAACCACAGCGGCGAATAGGGCTCCAGCGCCTGACCCAGGCGGATCGCGCCTGCGGTATTGAACTGGCCGTGAGTGCCGAACAACAGGTCGGCCTTGTCACCAACGGCCTCGCGGATGGCTTTGCAGAAGGCCACGGACATCGAGATATCGGACATCGCAGGCATATGCCCGCCGCGAATGGTGTAGGGACCTGCGGGGTCGAACTTGACTGCAGTGAACCCGCGTCGGACCATCTCGGCGGCGCATTCTCCGGCCTGTTCGGGTGAGGTCCAGAAGTCGGTCAAGTTATGCTGTGGCAGGGGGTAGAGGTAGGTATAGGCGCGGATGCGTTCGTTCATCAGCCCTCCCAGCAGGGCATAAACGGGGCGGTCACGTTCTTTGCCCAGAATGTCCCAACAGGCGATTTCTAACCCCGAAAACGCGCCCATCACGGTCAGATCCGGGCGCTGGGTGAAGCCGCTAGAATAGGCGCGTCGGAACATAAGTTCGATATTCTCGGGGTTTTCGCCCAGCATGTGCCGTTCGAATACATCGCGGATAACATGGCGCATCGCGTCGGGCCCGACGGATGAAGCATAGCATTCACCCCATCCGGTGATCCCGGTGTCGGTGGTGACTTTGACCAGTATCCAATAGCGCCCGCCCCAGCCTGGCGCAGGCGGAGCGGTGACGATGATGTCGAGGTCCTGCAGTTTCATCCGGTGTCCTTCCCCAATGGATGGTGTCAGCTCTTGTCAAACAGGATCACATTGCGTTTGGCCGATCCGGTCTTGGTGTCCTCGATCGCCTCGTTGATCTGATCCAGTGACCAGCGGCCTGAGATCAGCTCATCCAGTTTTAACCGTCCCTGTTCATAGAGGTCGATCATCCACGGAATGTCACGTTGAATGACCACATCACCCATTTTCGAGCCAACCACGCCTTGTCCCAGAGCGGCCAATACAACGGGTTCGTAAGTGGACATAGCACCCGAATGCGGCATCCCAATCATGATTGCCTTACCGCCCCGGCCCAGGTAACGCGGGGCCTGATCATAGGCCGGGATCGCGCCGACGGTGATCAGAACGGCGTCTGCGCCACGCCCGCCGAGCGCCTTGAAGGCGGCCTTCCACGGCTGGTCGAGGCTGGCCAATACGCCGTGAGTCGCACCGAACTCCTTGGCGATTTCAAGTTTCTCTTCGGTCATGTCGACGGCCACGATCCGACGGGCTCCGGCCAAGCGTGCGCCTTGAATAGCGTTCAGTCCGACACCGCCCGCGCCGATCACTACGACGTCCTGACCGGGGCGCAGCTTTGCGGCATTCACCGCCGCACCGACGCCGGTGATCACGCCGCAGGACAACAGGCTGGCCACGTCTTTCGGCATGGTCTCAGGGATCTTAACGATCTGCCGATGGCTGACCACGACTTTTTCCGCAAAGGCGCCGCAGGCCATCGCCTGTTCCAGAGGTCCACCATCCGCAGTGCGCAGCGGACCATTGACCGTGTCATAGGGCGTCTCGCAGATTGTCGGCTGCCCGCCCGCGCAGGACGGACATGATCCACAGGCGCGGATAAGGGTGACGACAACCGGATCGCCGACCTTGAAGTCACCGACCGCATCACCAGTTGCGGTGATAATCCCGGCGGCCTCATGCCCGTAGACGGCCGGGAGGTGCCCGCCCCATGCCCCGCTGGCAAAGGTGATGTCCGAATGGCAGATCGCCACAGCATCCAGCGTGACTTCGACCTCGCCCGTACCGGGCGGCGCAATTAATACGTCTTCGATGACCAGAAGTTCGCTGAACGCTCGGCAGACGGCGGCTTTGATGGTTTGCATTATGTCCCTCGCTCCCTTTCGATCACGGTGGCGCGGGAAAATGCATGCCGCAAGACAGAATCCGTCATCGGCGCGTCGTTGTTACGCCACGACAGGGCGCGAGCGCAGAAACAGCGCGAATCCGACAATCATCAACAACATAGCCAACAAAAACGGTGCGCCGGGCAGGTAGAACGAGGCACCGGGTTTAATGAATTGCGCAAATACAGTGGTCATCACCAACGGTGAGATCACCATAGACAAAGCGTGAAGCGAGGTGAGAACGCCCTGCACCTCTCCTTGCTGCGAGTCGGGGGTGGCGCGCGATGTCAGGGCTTGCAAGGCAGGGGTTACGACAGCCCCAAGCGCAGTGATCGGGATCAACATCAGCGCTATGAAACCATTGGTCAAAAAGGCCAGCAGCAGGAAGCTGGCGATCTCGAACCCCATGCCGTAGATGATTGTGACCCTCTCGCCCAGATACCGGGTTGCGGGACGGATCAGGCCGCCTTGAACAGCGGCCATGCCAATTCCGTAGACGCCCAGCGACAAGCCGATCATTTGTGGAGACCAGCCGAAACGCTCGGTTGTGAAATACGCCCAGATCGCGGGATAGACGTAGATGGACACTGAATAGAGGAAATAGACCCAAAGCATCGGACGGATGCCGGGCAAGGCCGCAATGGCGCGCAGAGAGTTTACGGGATTGGCGCGGCGCAGGCTGAAGGCCCGGCGCGTTTTGTCTGTGACCGTTTCAGGCATCACCAACAGGCCAGCTAAAAAGGTCAACGCCGACAAGGCGGCAGCTGCCCAAAACGGCGCCCGGGTACCGTAATCAGCCAGCACCCCTCCGATGACCGGGCCAAGCACAAAGCCGACTCCAAAGGCCGCACCTAGCAGGCCGAAATTCGCGGCCTTTTCATGCGGTTTGGAAACATCGGCCATGAAGGCTGCCGCCGTGGCATGGGTGGCCGCCGTGATTCCTCCAACGATACGCCCGGCCAGCAGCAACCAGATGCTGCCTGCGACCGCCATCACTACATAGTCCAGCGACATGACGAACAACGACACCAGCAGAACAGTGCGCCGACCATAAGCATCAGACAAGTTTCCAAGAATCGGTCCGAAAACGAACTGCATCGCGGCAAAGGCGGTACTTAGAACGCCGCCCCAGATGGCGGCATCGGCCAGCGATCCGCCCTGAACCTCGACAATCAGGTCGGGCATAATCGGCAGCACCAAACCGATACCCATGGCGTCGATCATGACCGTGCCGAGAACGAAGAGAAAAGGAAGACGCATGACTACCGTTCGCGAGTTTCACCCAGACCCTATCACGCTTGGTTCACGTGTGAAGGATCGGTTACGTCGCGTTATGCCGCCGGTAGCTTTTGTTCCAGATCGTCGAGAATTTCAGCCAGATAGCGGGGATGTGAGAAGAACGGGGAATGCGAGCTGTTGATCGTCGCCCGCAAGTCCTCGGGCGCGATATGGCTCATCTGTTCTTCGTATTCCGTGGGGATCGTATGGTCGTCGGTGGCGCGGATATAGGCCTTGGGGACGTGCGCGAAGTTATCGGACAAGGGTAGAGGGGTATCTTGTGGAGCGATGGCCTGCGGGCACAGGCGCGCAAAAGCATAAGGCACGGTTTCGGGCGGGCAGTCGTGATAAAACAGGTCCTGCACCATATCTGGTTTGACTGTGTAGGACAGGCCATCTGCCGATTTTTCGACCGCATCGACGATGAGCTGACGGGGGGCTCGCTTGCGCATCTCGACCATGGATAGGCCGTCTTTCGGGACATAGGCGCACAGATAGATAAGCGCGCGCATGGCTTTCGCGTTTTTTTCGGCTGCAGCACTAATGGGATAGCCGCCCCAGGAATGCCCGACGATGATTGTTTGCGGGGTCGCGGCTGACAGAACCGCGTCCCGGCAACTGTCCAGCGTGACATCAGCAATCGGGGTGGGGTCTGACCCGTGGCTCGGCATGTCAATGGCGCGTGCGGTATGGCCCAGCGCTCCAAGGGCGGGAATCAGGTCGCGCCAACACCAGGCGCCGTGACAGGACCCGTGAACCAACAGAAAATCTGCCAATGCCGTCCTCCTTCAAATATGTCCGATTTCCGTCAGAAAATTACGCAGCAGGGCCGCATATTCCGACGGTTGTTCAACGCAGGGCAGATGACCGGCCCGGCGCATCAGTTCGAATTTGGAACCGGGGATCAGTTCGACGGTTTCGCGCACCAGATCGGGCGGAGTTGAGCCGTCCTCGCTGCCTGCAATTCCCAGCGTGGGTAGGCGCAGGCCGCTGGTTGGGGTGTAGAAATCCGTCCCCGAAATGGCGGCGCAGCAGCCCAGATACCCATCGACCGGTTGCCGCACCATCATGTTGCGCCACAGCAGATGGTTCGGCGAGGCGCGAAAGGTTTTCGAGAACCACCGCTCCATCGTCGCATCGGCCAGAGCTTCGATGCCGTCCTGACGCACGGCATCCGTCCGCTCTTGCCAGATCGACGGGATGCCGATCTTCGCGGCCGTGTTCGACAGCACCAGTGCACGAACCTGATCCATGCGTTTTACGGCCAGACCCTGCGCGATCAACCCGCCGATGGATAGGCCGACAAAGACACAATCACGGACGTTCAGATGATCCAGCAGCGCCTCGGCATCCCGCACCAGTGCGCCCATGGAGTATGGGGCTGGGGGTTGCGATGACAGACCGTGTCCTCGTTTGTCATAACGGATTATCCGCAGGCCCGCGGGCAGATGGGGCAGCATCGCGTCCCACAGGCGTAGATCGGTGCCCAATGAATTGGCAAAAACGATGGGCGCACCATCCGGATCACCATCGACCCGATAGTGCAGTTGCACCTCTCCTAAATCAGCGATTTGCATGACTTAATCCCCTGTGGTCATACGTTAATGCATCAAACTGGCTTAACTCTTGATCTATGTCAGGTCAGGAATTCCAGCGCTTTTCCAAAGACTTCCGGGTCCGTATTGCCTCCAGACGCCACAACAATCACTGCTTCGCCTTCGATTTCGTCCTTGCGGAACAGGGCCGAGGCCAGTGACACCGCACCGCCCGGTTCCAGTACGATTTTCAAGCGTAGAAAGGCCAGTGCCATGGCCTGCATTGCCTCTTCTTCGGTGACCGACAGGCCTGGACCGCACAGGCGTTTCAGGATCGGAAAGGTGATATCTCCGGGCTGCGGCGTCAGGATTGCATCACAGATATTGCCTGCGGCGGCGTTATTGTTCTGGATCTGACCGGTGGCCAGAGAGCGTTTGACGTCGTCGAACCCCTCTGGCTCGCACGGGCGGGCGCGCAGACCGGGAGCGTGGCCTTCCAACGCCAGCGCGATCCCCGAGGTCAACCCGCCTCCGCCGCAGCAAACCAGAACATCGGCCTTTTCAATCCCCATCGCCGAAGCTTGACGGGCGATCTCCAACCCGGTTGTGCCCTGACCGGCGATCACCTGCGGCTCATCATAGGGGCGGATCAGGGTCAGGCCGCGTTCGCTGGCCAGAGCCTTACCAATCTCTTCGCGGCTTTCGTTGGCGCGGTCGTACAGAACCACTTCACCTCCCAGCGCGCGGGTGTTGTCAATCTTCAGCTGCGGCGCGTCGGAAGGCATTACGATCACCGAAGATATACCATGCAGGGCAGCGGCACTTGCCACGCCCTGCGCATGATTGCCTGAGGAGTAGGCGATCACGCCGCGCTTCCGGTCAACTTCGCTGAGCGCTGAGATTGCCGACCAGGCGCCTCGGAACTTGAAGCTGCCGGTATGTTGCAGGCATTCTGGTTTCACCAACACCCGCCTGTCGGCCAATTCATCCAGAAACGGGGAGGTCAGCAGCGGCGTTTCCCGAACATGGCCCTGCAGCCGATCGGCGGCCGCTTCGATCATTTCCAGCGTGCTCATGCGGCGTCCAATACCTTGCGAATAAGGTCCAGAGACTGAGGTTCGTCCAGAAAGGGCACATGGCCGCGATCTGGCACTTCGGCTGATATAAGACCGGGATGACGTTTGTGCATTTCCGTCAGCGTGTCTTTGCCGAGTACATCCGAATTCTCGCCACGAATGACACCGGTAGGGATGTCGCGCAGAGCCTCGAAGAACATCCACAAATCCGGGGTCGCACCCGCCGCTGCCTGATCCAACAGCGCCGTGCGCAAGGCCGGGTCATAGCGCAGGGTTAGTCCGTCTTCGGTTTGTTCGAACTGGATTTCCGCCTGCTGCCGCCACCGTTCTAGCGTAACGCCGGGAAAGTGTGGGCTCATCACGTACTGTAGGGCCTGTGCAGCCTCGTCATAGGTGTTAGAGACAGGCTGTTTGCCCACATAGTCCATAATCTTGGCGATACCCACCGGGTCGATCACCGGCCCAACGTCGTTCAGGATGACACTGGATAGTCGCTCGGGGTGGCTGGCGGCCAGAGCCATGGCTATCAGACCACCGCGTGAGGTGCCAAGGACAGCCACGCGGTCCAGACCCAAGTGATCCAGTAGTTCAATAGCGTCATGGGACTCGCGAAAGATGTTGTAGTTCATGAAGTCCGGGTCGTAGTCCGATTCTCCGCGTCCCCGATAATCCATCGTGATCATCCGTAGATCGGTGACATGTGGTGCTAGGAACGAGAAATCTCGGCTGCACCGGGTCAGCCCAGCAAGACACAGCAGGGGCGCCCTAGACCCTGTGTCGGTGTAATACAGGCGCCTATCATCAGAGGTGGTGAAAAAAGTCATTCAAGACCAGCCAGTTGAGGGATTGTCGTCAGGTCGGACAGTACATGTGCTGGTGTCCAAGGCAAGCGGTCCATTGGTTCTTTTGCCCGATTAACCCACGCGGTCACGAACCCATAGCCGCAGGCACCGGCTGCATCCCAGCCGTTCGAGCTGACGAATAGTACCTCATCCCGTTCACCGCCGAACCGCTGTTGTACCAGATCGTAGACCGTGGAATGAGGTTTGAAGACGCCGACGCTTTCGACCGACAACACATCGTCCAACACGCCTCCGATGCCCGCCGACTTTACTGCGCCGTCCAGCATGGGAAGGGATCCGTTGGACAGGATTGCGGTGTTCAGACCACCATCTTTCAGGGCGGACAGCATTTGGGGAACTTCAGGATAGGCAAGCAACTCCCAATACAGGTCCAACAGGCGCTGGCGCAGGTTCGGGTCGCCGTCCAGCCCGGTGGCTTCCAGCGCCCAGTCCAGACCGTCTTGCGTGACGTCCCAGAAATCGGCATGGGCGTCGGTGATCGCGCGCAACCAGGTGTATTGCAATTGTTTCAGCCGCCAGTGGTTGGCAAGTTCAGGCCATTTTTGTTGCAACTTCTCGAAACCGGGTTCGGCTGCGGCCTGCCGCGCGGCGGCGGCGACGTCGAACAGCGTGCCATAGGCATCGAATACGCAAGTGGTGATTGGCATCTGGTCCCCTCCCTTGATCGGGCGCAGGTTGGCACAACAGTGGTAAGTGCAAAAGGGGGGAAGGGTTTACAATACCGTGTTACCTCCTAGGGTGGGCCGCTCAACTTTCTAACGGCCGGAGGCCACCCATGACCGAGATCAAGCAAGGCGACACGGTTCGCATCCATTACAAGGGCACGCTGCTGGACGGGAACGTATTCGACAGTTCCGAAGGGCGCGATCCGCTTGAATTCGTGGTCGGGTCCGGTCAGATCATTCCGGGTCTGGATACGGCCATGCCAGGACTGACCGTGGGCGAGAAAAAACGCGTTGAGATTGCCTGCGTGGATGCCTACGGGCCAATAAACCCGGCGATGCGCCAGCAGATTCCGCGTGAGGGAATTCCGGACGATGTGCCTTTGGACCCCGGAACACAGTTGCAAATGCAAACGCCAGACGGGCAGGCGTTACCAGTGACCGTTGTCGACTCGGATGAGGCAACCGTCACGCTGGACGCAAACCACCCGTTGGCCGGTCAGGATCTGATTTTTGATATTGAGGTCGTCTCGATCAATTGACCGCTTTGATCAGTGCGTCGGATCAGCCTGAAATCAGGCTGGTCCAAGAGGCGAAAGTCGCACGCACATCTGATTGCGTGAAATACACAAACAGAATCAACAACGTGGTAAGAGCCAGTAGCGCAATCCGGCCTCGTTGTCCCAGAAAGCCCTGCTTGCGCCGGGAAACCCGCGTGTTGTTGGCAATGATTTGGTCTGCTTTGCTCATGCCGCTATCCGTGCCCGCGAAAGATGGTCAAATCTTGGCGCAGGCAGGGAAAGATCGGGTCACATATGATCGGGTTGCGGCATGCCCAGAACGTGGAAGCCACCGTCGACACGAATGATTTCGCCCGAGGTGCAGGCTCCGGCATCCGAGGTCAGATAAACAGCCGTTCCACCGACCGCTTCAAGCGTCGCGTTCGAGCGCATCGGTGCGTTTTGATCGCAGAACTTGTATGTCCTGCGGGCACCACCAATTGCCGCGCCTGCCAGTGTTTTCATCGGGCCGGGCGAGATGGCGTTCACACGGATACCTTCGGGGCCCAGATCATTGGCCAGATAGCGCGTCGCAGATTCCAGCGCGGCCTTCGCCACACCCATCACGTTATAATTCGGCACCACGCGGTTCGAACCCTGATAGGTGAGCGTCAGCAACGTGCCCCCATTCTCCTTCATCAGAGGATATGCGCGGCGCGCGACTTCGATGAAGGAATAGGCTGAGACATCCATCGAGTGCTTGAAGTTCGCACGCGTGGTGTTCAGGAACCGGCCCGTAAGTTCGGATTTGTCCGAATAGGCGATAGCGTGAACGACAAAATCGATCGTTGGCCAACGCGCGCCCAACTCACTGAATGCGCGATCTAGCGATTCGTCGTCGGTGACGTCCGCATCCACCATGAAGTCGCTGCCCAAGCTTTGCGCCAGTGGCTCTAGCCGCTTGCCGAATGCCTCACCCTGATAGGTAAAGGCCAGTTCCGCGCCTGCCTCGTGCATGGCCTTGGCAATGCCCCACGCAATCGAACGGTCATTTGCCACGCCCATGATCAGGCCGCGTTTGCCCTTGAGAAGTTCCGACATCTTGTTCACCCGTTATACTTGGACAGAACCATGGATCCGTTGGTGCCACCAAAGCCGAAGCTGTTGGTCATCACGCTGTCCAAGCCTGCGTTTTCAACCACTTGAGTTGCAATTTCACCGGGCAGGATGCCTTCGGCTAGTGTGTCGACGTTGATCGACGGAGTAATAAAGTCGTTGTCCAGCATCAGCAGACAGAAGATCGCTTCAAGCGCGCCTGCCGCGCCTTGCGCGTGGCCCGTCATCGACTTGGTCGATGAAATCGGGGGCACGTTGCCTTCACCAAAGATGCGGCGCACGGCTTCGACCTCACCCACATCACCGACCGGGGTCGAGGTGCCGTGGGCGTTGATGTAACCGACCTTGCGACCTTCGGGCAGCGTATCCAGCGCCAGACGCATCGCGCGCTCGCCGCCTTCGCCCGACGGGGCCACCATGTCATGCCCGTCCGAGGTAGCGGCATAACCGGTGACCTCGGCGTAAATCTTGGCGCCACGGGCCAGCGCATGGTCCAGATCCTCTAGCACGACGATGCCGCCACCGCCCGAGATCACGAACCCGTCGCGGTCTTGGTCAAACGCGCGCGAGGCTTTTTCCGGCGTGTCGTTATATTTGGACGACATAGCGCCCATCGCATCGAACAGGCAGGACAAGGTCCAGTCCAGCTCTTCGCCGCCACCGGCGAACATCACGTCCTGCTTGCCCAGCATGATCTGCTCTGCCGCGTTACCGATGCAATGCAGCGAGGTCGAGCAGGCAGAGGTGATCGAATAGTTGATACCCTTGATCTTGAACGCGGTCGCAAGGTTCGCGGAAATCGTCGAGCACATGCACTTTGGCACCGCAAATGGGCCAATCCGCTTGGTGGCACCGGTTTTCAGTACGGTCTGATGTGCCGTCAGCATGGCGCTGGTCGATGGGCCACCTGAACCGGCGACCAAACCTGTACGTGGGTTCTGAACCTGATCCTCGGTCAGGCCGGAATCAGCGATTGCCTGGCTCATCGCTATATGGGCATAGGCTGCGCCCGGACCCATAAAGCGCAGTGTGCGCTTGTCCACGTGTTCGGACACGTCGATCTTGAGCGTTCCGGCGATCTGGCTGCGGAAGCCGTGTTCCACCATCTGCTCGTTGGCCTCGATGCCGGATTTGCCTGCTTTGAGCGAGGCGAGAACCTCTTCGGCATTGTTCCCGATTGAGGAGACAATTCCCAAACCGGTGACGACGACGCGACGCATATGCGTACTCCTGTGTTCCGTTCCCTTTTGCATTCCCGTCAGCTGGGATCAGCTTTCGGACAATGCAACCTTCATGTCTTTGACTTGATAGATCACTTCGCCATCCGCTTCGACCCGGCCATCGGCCACACCCATGGTCAGGCGACGGGTCTGAACGGCCTTGGTGAAATCGACGTAATACTTCAGCATTTTGCGGTCAGGGCGGACCATGCCAGTCAGTTTGACCTCACCTACGCCCAACGCATAGCCGCGCCCTTGCCATCCACGCCAGCCCAGGTTGAATCCGGTCAGTTGCCACAGGCCATCGAGGCCCAGGCAACCGGGCATGATCGGATTGCCGGGGAAATGGCAATCAAAGAACCAAAGGTCCGGGGTAATGTCGAATTCGGCAACTACGTGGCCTTTGCCATGCGCGCCGCCATCGCCGGAAACCTCGGTGATGCGGTCCATCATCAGCATCGGCGGGGCAGGCAGCTGCGCGTTGCCGGGGCCGAATAACTCGCCACGGGCGCATTTCAGCAGATCGTCCTTGTCAAAGCTGCTCGGGAATTGGGCCATTCTGCCGCCTCTCCTGCCAGGGGTCCGTTTATATAATCTGGCCTCGTCTAGCACCCGTACGCAAGGTCCTGCAAGAGCGCTCGCCCACATCATGTTGTGTTCAGTGCATTCTTTGCGAATGAATTTCATTTGAAATTGCCTGACCAGAGCACTTATATATACTTCAGCAAAGAACGGGTATCGGATTCATGACACCTCAGAGCCAGAACATAGCCACGAATTGGTTGGTCAACGCGGGATTGCGCCCGACGCGTCAGCGCGTTGCTCTGGCCGAATTGCTGGTTGGCGACGGGCGGCACCGGCATGTCACGGCAGAAAGCCTGTTTGAAGCGGCGAAAAAGAACGGTGACGCCGTGTCTTTGGCGACCGTTTACAACACCTTGCGTGCATTCTGCGACGCAGGTGTTCTTCAGGAAATCACCGTGGATGGATCGAAAAGCTATTTCGATACCAATACTCACGATCACCCTCATTTCTATTGGGAAGATGAGAGCCGCCTGAGTGACGCGCCCTCGGATCAACTGGTGATTCAGCGTCTGCCGGATGCGCCCGAAGGGGTTGAAATCGCGTCTGTCGACGTCGTAATTCGCCTGCGAAAAAAGTAACCTTACTTCATTAATCGGATCAGAGCGCGTTCTGCGGCTGCAGTTTGCGCATCTGTAGGGCCTGTGCCATGCCGTGCAAGCACCACGGGCTCGGCCGCGAACGAGTCCGAAACGGGCAGGCTCTGCAACGGCATATTGTCATAGCTGATATCTGCCGGGGGATTGGCGTAGCTGATCGCAACCCCTTCGCCTTGCGCCGCAAGGCTGCGCTGAATCTCCAGCGAAGCCGCCCGGTGTGCCACCATAGGGCTTTCACCAATCTGCCGAAACAGCCCCAGCACGTGCTGCGCTGATAGCCCCTCCTCGGACAGGATCAGTGGATAGGTTGCCAATTCGGTTAGCGAAACGTCGCGTTGCGCGGCCAGAGGGTGGTCCGGTGTCAGCAGTGCGTTGGGAGTGCTCCTGAACAACGTCTGCCGGGTAAAACTCGCATCCATGCTCAGCCCGTAGGTCACAGCCAGATCAATCCGACCGTCGATCAGACCCGAGATCAGGCCCTGAAAGCTGTCGACCCTGTAGGTTATTGCGACATCCGGCAACTCAGCGCGCAATTGTCTAAGAGCGCGGGCCAACAGAAACGGGGCTAGGTCAACAAAGCATCCTAGCCGTAGCCGCGCCTTTCCCGCCCAGGTGTCGGTGGAGTTTTCCAGCCGCGCGGCACTGGCCAGCAAGGCCTCGGCTTCTTCGATGAAATTGCGCCCTTGCGGTGTCAGCGTCATCGCCGCCCCGCGCCTGCGAGCGAAGAGGGGATAGCCCAGTTGTTCTTCGACTCGGGTTAGCGCGTTGGACAGGGCGGGCTGCGAGACATTCAGGTTCTGTGCCGCGGCGGACAGGCTGCCATGCCGGCCGATGGCACAGATATATTCGTACTGGCGCAGAGAAATATATAACATGAGATTAAGTGTATCTTTGAAAGATATGACTTGAACAGAGGGCTTTCCCATGTGCAGATCACTCAACCCTACGGCACGGAGACAGACATGACGCATCCTCTGGTCACACAAGAGATGATCGACACCTATCAGCAGGACGGAGTCGTCCTGATCAAAGGGCTGTTTGCCGATCACGTTGAAGCTCTGCGCGAGGGCGTGGCCGCAAATATGGCCGAGCCGGGGCCGTATGCATCGGAAAACAAGAAGCAGGGTGAGACTGGTCTGTTCTTTGACGATTACTGCAACTGGTCGCGGATTGATCAGTTTCGTGATGTGATTGAAAACTCACCGGCGGCCGAGGTTGCGGCGGACCTGATGCAATCGCAGACCGTGCAGATGTTCCACGATCACGTTCTGGTCAAGGAGCCTGGGACGTCGATGGCAACCCCGTGGCATCAGGATGGGCCGTATTATTTTGTCGAAGGGCAACAGACGATCAGCTTCTGGTCGCCACTGGACCCGGTGAAACAGGCAACACTGCGTTGTGTCGCCGGCTCGCACCGGTGGGAGAAAGAGGTTCTGCCGACCCGGTGGGTCTCGGAAGAAGGGTTTTTCCCCGATGAGGGCCAATATATCCCCGTCCCGGACCCGGATGCCGAGGGCATGAAGGTTGTCGAATTTGAGATGGAACCGGGTGACGCGGTGGCGTTCAATTATCGCACGCTTCATGGCGCGCGCGGGAACCAGTCGGATAGCCGCCGCCGAGCGTTTTCACTGCGTCTGGTTGGGGATGATGCGCGGTATGTGGAACGTCCGGGCCGGACGTCTCCGCCGTTTCCTGGTCATGACATGACCCCTGGCCAGCGCCTGCGCGAAGATTGGTTCCCGGTGCTTCTGCAGCGCTGAGGTGTGCTCAGAACCATTGGCCTGATTCGATCAGCCCGAGATCGAGCAACTGGCCGGATGTCCACTGGAACGGCACCGAATTGCGCCAGCAGAAAGTCGGGATGTCGAATGCGGACCCGGCATTGCTTTTCAACGCCTTGGCCGCGCGGAATGAGCACACAGCAGCTGTCATGTTGTGATGCCACGGGCAGGAATAGGTATTGTATTCCGGCTCGTTGAACGTGTGATCGGGGCGCAATTTCAGACCTTTGTGGGACCTGAACAGGGCGATCCGGTCGATACGGCGGCGCTCGTACGGAATGTGATCCTCGAACCGCCAGCGCAAGCCACCGGACATGTCCAACTGCCGTTCGACAGGGTGGCCCTCGGAGTCGTGCCGGGTGTGGGCGTAGTATCCCGTGCTGTCCAGCATCGCGCGGTCCGGGGCGACGCCATTCGGAAAGGCGTCCAGGTCGTCGGCGTAGAGGTCAATGACGTGGCTCAGCATTGCATCCCGACGTTCTTCGGCGTGAAAGGCCAGCAATTCGCCCACTGTGCGGGTCTCGCAAAATGGAAAGAACAAGTACTCAGCATTGAAGCAATAGTACATCCAAACGCCGGGCGCTGCCTGAATGATCTTGTTTATGGTTTCAAAAACGACCGCTCCGGGCACGCAGGTCAAGGTAACGCGATGAATCCGACCTGATAATTCAGGGGCCAGCGCAGAGTCTTGAGGCATGAAGGCGATTACGGACTTAAATCCCAGGTGGAGGTGGTGTCGGATGGTGCTGTCGACTTCCACTGCGTCCTCGGCAAAGATCAGTGCGACCGGCCCCTTGGCTAGGGCTGATTTGCCTGAGTTCAGGAAAACATCAAGTGTGTCGTATTGCATTGCCTGTCCGGTTCCACTTGGCTGGAATCTTCGGCCAAAATCGGGTATCCGCCTCGGCATTGCAAGCGGCGTTCGTAGAGTATAGATGACGCCGATCCCGCGAATGCAAAGGCCATATCCATGTCAGAACCCAAAAAGCTGTACATCAAAACCTATGGTTGCCAGATGAACGTCTATGACAGCGAGCGCATGTCCGAGACGCTGGGCGGGCAGGGCTATGTCGAAACCCAAAGCCCCGATGACGCGGATATGATTCTGCTGAACACCTGCCACATCCGCGAAAAGGCGGCGGAAAAGGTCTATTCCGAGCTTGGCCGGTTCAAAGGGCTAAAGGCGGAAAAGCCTGACTTGAAAATTGGTGTGGCGGGATGTGTGGCTCAGGCCGAGGGCGAAGAGATCATGCGCCGTCAGCCTCTGGTGGATCTGGTCGTGGGACCGCAAAGCTATCACCGCCTGCCCGAGATGGAGGCCAAGACACGCGCCGGCGCTAAGGCGCTGGACACGGATTTCCCCGAAGAAGACAAGTTCGAAAAGCTGAAGAACCGTCCCAAGGCCAAGCGTGGCCCGACGGCGTTTCTGACCGTGCAGGAAGGCTGCGACAAATTTTGTGCATTCTGCGTGGTGCCCTATACCCGCGGTGCCGAAGTCAGCCGCCCGGCGGATCGCATCATCCGCGAGGCCCACGATTTGGTCGAACGTGGGGTGCGCGAGATCACTCTGCTGGGTCAGAACGTCAACGCCTATCACGGCGCGGGCGCGAACGGAGACATGACGCTGGCGGGGCTGATTTGGGAGTTGAACAAGGTCGACGGGCTGGAGCGTATCCGCTTTACGACCTCGCATCCCAATGACATGGCCGATGACTTGATCGAGGCGCACGGGACCTGCAATAAATTGATGCCGTATCTGCACCTGCCGGTACAGTCGGGCTCGGATCGCATCCTCAAGCGTATGAACCGTAGCCACACCGCGGAAAGCTATCTGCGCCTGATCGAGCGTATCCGCGCGGCGCGTCCAGATATCGTGATGTCGGGCGACTTCATTGTTGGCTTCCCTGAAGAGACTGAAGAGGATTTTCAGGCCACGCTAGATTTGGTGGAACAAGTCAAATACGGCTATGCCTATTCCTTCAAATATTCGACACGTCCCGGAACCCCCGCGGCCGAGCGGTCTCAGGTTGATCCTGCGGCGGCGGATGACCGCCTACAGAGCCTGCAGGCACTGATCACCCAGCATCAGCGAGAAATTCAGGACGCAATGGTCGGTCGCAAAGTCCGCGTTCTGTTCGAAAAATCAGGTCGCTTGCCGGGGCAAATGGTTGGAAAATCCGAGTATTTGCATTCGGTTCACGTATCCAATGCCGATGTATCCATTGGCGAATTAAGGGATGTTTTGATCACCGATTCGGGCGCCAATTCTCTGGCGGGCGCATTGATCTGACTTGGTTTTCAGGTGCTGTCTGAAAGCCATAGTTGGCATTTGGGTTAAAAATTAACCCTTGATTTATCAATGAAAAATATGCTCCCAGAAAGGCCAGTTTTTTGGGGGCCTAGGGCTCCGTGTTGAAAAAAATCCAGATCTGCGCGGGTTCGATAGCCGGGGCGGCGTTATGGAGGGTACGAGTGAATATCCTGACACGTTACATTGGACCAAACAGCCGGCTTGTCTTTTCAGCAGTGCTCGTGCTTTCCCTAATCTCAAGCGCGACGGTCGCAGGTAATCTGGAGCAAGGCGTGTCCGATCCGCCGATTGTGAGCCCAACGCGGATCGGCAGTGACGTGAGCGCGTTTTATCTGGGCCTGAGCGGAGCATATGCAACCGGCGGCACAGATCGATTCGGGTTAACCACCCCCGGTGGCACCTTTAATATCGGAGAACTGGACCTGAGTGGGGGCTACGGTGGTATCCGGGGCGGCTGGCGCGGTGTGCTGCCTGCTATGGGCGGGCGCGACTATGTCTACGGGTTCGAGCTGGGGTATGATTTCGGGACGCTGGATGACGATGTCATGACTGAAATCGGCAGCGTGACGGTCACTGGTGGGTCCGAAGTTTCGGATATTCTGTCGGTGCGGTTCCGGAATGGTTTGACCAATAGAAGCGGCACAGTTTTGTATTTCATAACAGTCGGATACGTGCAGGGTGATGTCACAACCACCAGCAGTCTGGCGTCAGGGGCAACGGTTCAACCCTTTGAGGAAAACGATACTCGCAACGGTTTTTCGGCCAGTATCGGTGCAGAACATAGCCTGAGCGAGAATTGGTCTATCACGGGTGAATACGAATATGTGCAGTTCGACTCGCAGGAGGTTGAGTTTGAGAATGGGTTCTCGACGAAATCAACGCCGCGCTATCATGGTCTGCGCTTCGGTTTGAATTATACGTTCTAGACAACCTTCAGCGTGGGTATCCGCATTTGCCAACTATCGGCGGTTTTGCCATCCGTCAGGTAAATTTTGAAACTGTGGCTTGCGCCCACCAAGAGTTGTTGTCTACGCTCAAGGTGAAACGCCAAGACAGGAGAACGGATTGGCCATCGGTGCCCTAACCCCACCGCAAGATGACATGCCCCAACGCGAGGCGTTTGTTGAATTCCCTGACAATCGGTTGTTGATTGATTTGTGCGGCGGGTATGACCGCAACCTGACCGAAATCGAACAAAAGCTGTCCGTCCAGATCGTGCGCCGCGGCAACCAATTGGTTGTCATGGGCGACGAGGATTCCCAGAAACAGGCAATCGAGGTGCTGCAAGCCCTCTACACCCGCCTGGAAGGGGGGCGCGACGTGGAAGCGGCCGATGTAGACCGTGAACTGCGAATGGGTAATTCCGAGCAGGGCACCGGCAGTCGCGACGGCGATCAGCTTGAGATGTTCAAAGGCGGCACGGTCGAAATCAAAACCCGGAAAAAGCTGGTCGAGCCGCGCACCGATGCGCAGAAGGCTTATGTTCAGTCGCTGTTCAACAATGAACTGGCCTTTGGGATCGGTCCCGCAGGCACCGGTAAGACTTATTTGGCCGTAGCCGTAGGCGTGTCGATGTTCATCGGCGGGCATGTGGATCGGATCATTCTCAGCCGACCTGCAGTCGAGGCGGGTGAGAAGCTGGGCTATTTGCCCGGTGACATGAAGGACAAGGTCGATCCCTACATGCAGCCGCTCTATGACGCGCTGAATGATTTCCTGCCCGGCAAGCAACTGGCCAAGCTGATTGAAGAAAAGCGAATCGAGATCGCTCCGTTGGCTTTCATGCGCGGGCGGACGCTGGCCAATGCGTTCGTGGTGCTGGATGAGGCACAGAACGCCACGACCATGCAGATGAAAATGTTCCTGACTCGTCTGGGTGAGGGCAGCCGTATGGTGATCACTGGTGATCGCTCGCAGGTCGATCTGCCGCGCGGGGTACAGTCGGGGCTGGCGGATGCGGAACGTCTTCTGAAGACGATTCCGAATATCAGCTTTAACTACTTCACCTCCAAAGACGTCGTGCGCCACCCGCTTGTCGCCGCCATCATCGAGGCGTATGAGGCCGACTCAGGCCGCGAGACGGGGTGATCGTCCGAGGCCACGGGCTTTGGGCATGGTGAGATGAACCTTGAACTGACGATTGAAGATGCGCGCTGGCAGGGGCTGGAACCCTTGGCGACGCGCGCCATTGGGGCAGTGCTGGGTCATTGTGGTCTGGACGGAGATCTGTGCGAAATCAGCCTGTTGGCCTGCGATGATGCCCGAATTGCCGAGCTGAATGCCGAATTTCGGGAAAAGCCTGCGCCAACCAACGTACTCAGTTGGCCAGCTGAAGATCTGGCTGCGGAACAGCCGGGTGCGATGCCAGCGCAGCCCGAACCTGATTTCACGGGAGAAATCGCGCTGGGCGATATCGCGATTGCCTATGAGACTTGTTCGCGTGAGGCGGCCGAGACAGGCAAAACCATGGATGACCACGTCACGCATCTGATCATTCACGGAATGTTGCATTTGCTGGGATACGATCACATTCGTGACCCCGACGCCAATTTGATGGAAGGGGTTGAGGTCGCTATACTTGGCAAACTGGGTATTGATGACCCATATAAAGCGTAGAGTGGGCCGCTAGGCCCGAATATTTGGAACAGGACTATGGGCGATACAGACGGCAGTTCTATGGCGGCGCATGGCGCGCAACCGAAGGACGGCAGTGACAATGTCAAAGAGAAAACCGGATTTTTTTCTCGAATAGTGGACGCATTTTCGCCACACGGCGAGGATGAGGTTCACGAAGCCAACGGGCACGAGGTCGACAAGGTACAACCTCGCGGCATGATCAACCTGCGACGGATGCGGGTCGAGGACGTGGCCATACCGACGGCCGAGATCATCGCT
Organism: Ruegeria sp. SCP11; assembly: GCF_040329455.1. Classification (NCBI taxonomy): domain Bacteria; kingdom Pseudomonadati; phylum Pseudomonadota; class Alphaproteobacteria; order Rhodobacterales; family Roseobacteraceae; genus Ruegeria; species Ruegeria sp. SCP11. The sequence continues at coordinate 71,089 of NZ_JBDZYG010000006.1, forward strand.
GTTCCATCGACCATCGCCAAGGATGAGTTGGCGCAGTTGTTCCGCGAAAGCGGTCTGTCACGGATTCCGGTGTATGAGGGCACGCTCGATACTCCATTGGGTTTCGTGCATCTCAAAGACTTTGCCCTGACCCATGGTTTCAACGGTGGATCTACCGAATTCGATCTGGTTTCGATGCTACGGACGTTACTATTCGTGCCGCCCTCGATGCCGATTGGCGTGTTGATGACCAAGATGCAGACCGAGCGCCGCCACATGGCCTTGGTGATCGACGAGTATGGTGGCGTTGACGGCTTACTGACCATCGAGGATCTGATCGAGCAAGTGGTCGGCGAAATCGCAGACGAGCATGACGCGGATGAAGATCAGCTTTGGGTGCAGGAGAAACCCGGCTGTTACATCGTTCAGGCGCGCGTCCCACTTGAGGAGTTCGAGGCCGAGATCGGACGCTCTTTGACCAGTCATGAGGACGTGGACGAGGAAGAGATCGACACTCTGGGTGGTCTGGTCTTCATGCTGTCGGGCCGGGTGCCCGCGCGTGGCGAGGTTGTTTTGCATCCCGAAGGGCCGGAATTTGAAGTGATCGACGCCGACCCGCGTCGGATCAAGCGTTTACGTGTGATGTTACCGGAAATCGCTGCATGAACCCTGCTCAGGGCTGGCGCTTTTGGCTGAGGTTCTTGTTGGCGGCACTGCTTGGTGTACTGGCTGCGTTCGGCCTTGCGCCTTTTGGTGTTTGGGGAGCAACTCTGGTTGCGTTGGTGTTGTTGGCACCTCTGTTCCTTTCGACTGAGACAAAAGCGCGAGCCGCTTGGCTAGGCTGGGCCTTTGCCACGGGGTATTTTGCGCATGGTCTCAGCTGGATTGTTGAACCGTTTCTCGTTGATGCCGAACGACACGCGTGGATGGCGCCGTTTGCTCTGGTCTTCATGGCGGGAGGGTTGGCCTTGTTCTGGGCGCTCGCTTTTGGACTGGCACGGCGACCGGGTAGCAGCGCGGTCGAGCAAGCTATCTTTCTGGCGGTGGCTGTTTCTCTGGCGGAATGCGCTAGGGGGTATGTGCTGACCGGCTTCCCTTGGGCCGGGTTGGCACAGGTTTGGCTGGATACTCCAGTGGCTCAGCTCTTGTCGATATTCGGGCCGTACGGACTGGGAGCATTGACTCTGTTTGCGACGCTGCCCCTGGGAGCGGCTTTGTCGCAACGACGCGGGTTTGTGCTTCCGCTCGGCCTGACGGTCGGCGCCGTGTGTCTGGTGCTGGGCTATGCTTCGACACGTCCGGACGTTACTGGCACTGAACATGTCGTGCGTCTGATCCAACCCAACGCGCCACAGCATCAGAAATGGGACCCGGACTATACGCCGCTTTTTTTCGCGCGACAGATTGAGTTTACCGCGGCGCAGCCGCGGCCAGACCTGATCGTCTGGCCCGAAACCTCGATCCCCGCTTGGCTGGGGAGTGCGCAGCCTTACCTCGATGTTGTTGTCGATGCAGCGCAGGGGGCGCCGGTGTTCTTGGGCATTCAGCGCGGTGATGGGCCGCGCATTTACAACTCGATGGTCTACCTGAATGAGGACGGTCAGCAGCAGGGGTTGTACGACAAGCACCACCTTGCGCCTTTTGGCGAATACGTGCCGTTCGGAAACCTGATGGCTGAGTTTGGCATTCACGGGATGGCCACTACGGCTGGCCATGGGTTCAGCGCAGGACCGGGGGCCGCGCTGATGGATGCAGGCAAGCTGGGCAAGGCGTTGCCGCTGATCTGCTACGAGGCTGTGTTTACTCAGGATGTCCTGTCCGCTCCGGAGCGCGCGGATTTCCTACTGCAGATTACCAATGACGCGTGGTTTGGTACGTGGTCAGGTCCTTATCAGCATTTGGTACAGGCGCAGATGCGCGCAATTGAGCAGGGGCTGCCGATGATGCGCGCGGCCAATACAGGCGTTTCGGCAATGATCGACCCGCTGGGACGCATCACCGATGCGCTGGCTTTGGGTCAGACGGGTTTTGTGGATGCAAAACTGCCTGCGCCGCTGGCGCCGACAATTTACTCCGGCACTGGGGACTTTCCTGTCTTTGCGCTGCTGTTGGCTATGTTTGCACTGCTTTGGCGCAACGCGCGCCGAGAACACGCTTAATTTCGGATTGACGCAGTGTATCAGCGGGCGTATCTCCTCGCATGCCTGTCACAACGGCTTCCTGGCGTGATGGGGAATCTTAATGGAGCACTTAAATGTCCCGACAGAACTATACTTTTACTTCGGAGTCCGTTTCCGAAGGGCACCCGGATAAGGTCTGTGACCGCATTTCGGATGCCGTACTTGACGCCTTTCTGAACGAAGAACCCGAAGCACGCGTGGCGTGCGAAACCTTTGCTACGACCGACCGGGTCGTCATTGGTGGAGAAGTAGGTCTGTCTGATCAGGAAAAACTGCACGACTATATGGGCCGTATCGACGAGATCGCGCGCGCCTGCATTAAGGATATCGGCTACGAGCAGGACAAGTTCCACCATGAAACGGTCGAGGTGACGAACCTGCTGCATGAACAATCCGCGCATATCGCACAGGGTGTGGATGCGTCGGACAACAAGGACGAAGGCGCAGGCGACCAAGGCATCATGTTCGGTTATGCAACGACCGAGACGCCCGCTCTGATGCCTGCCCCGATCCAGTATTCGCACGCAATCCTGCGTCGCTTGGCTGAGGTGCGTAAAAACGGAACTGAGCCGGCATTGGGCCCCGACGCAAAATCGCAGTTGTCTGTAGTCTATCGCGACGGCAAGCCGGTAGGCGTCAGTTCGATCGTGCTGTCTACACAGCATTTGGACGAGACGCTGACCTCGAAAGACATCCGCGCCATCGTCGAGCCTTACATCGCCGAAACCCTTCCCGAAGGCTGGCTTTCAGCTGAAACCGAATGGCACGTGAATCCCACTGGCAAATTCGTGATTGGCGGGCCGGACGGTGATGCCGGTTTGACCGGGCGCAAAATCATCGTGGACACCTATGGTGGCGCTGCGCCGCATGGTGGCGGGGCATTCTCGGGCAAAGACCCGACAAAGGTGGACCGTTCGGCAGCGTACGCGGCGCGTTACCTTGCCAAGAACGTGGTTTCCTCTGGTATGGCCGAGCGCTGCACCATACAGCTGAGCTATGCGATTGGTGTGTCCAAACCGCTTTCGATCTATGCAGACGCCCATGGCACTGGTGAGGTATCGAACGCCGAGATCGAAAAGGCAGTCGGTCAGGTGATGGACCTGACCCCTCGGGGCATTCGTGAGCATCTGCAACTGAACAAGCCAATCTATCAGCGCACCGCTGCTTATGGCCATTTTGGCCGTGAACCGGATGCCGACGGCGGGTTCAGCTGGGAACGCACTGATCTGACCGATGCACTGAAATCGGCAGTTTAATCCGAAAAGACCCAAAGCGCGCCGAAACCGGCGCGCTTTTTCGTTGCCGCGCCGGGGTTGCAACACTGCGAACCGCGCAGTAAGGGCACCGCCATGAGCACCCAGACACCACAACGCCCCCGCAGAAACTTCTATGGCCGCTTCAAGGGTAAGGCCCTGAAACAGAGTCAAAAGACGTATCTGAACGAAGACCTCGACGCCCTGTCGCCGGGCGCGGTGGATTGGGAGACCAACCCCGAACGTAACCCGCTGGACCTGCAGGCACTGTTTGGCGGCAAGGATGTTTGGCTTGAGGTCGGCTTTGGCGGCGGTGAGCATCTGGTCCATCAGGCCGCCAGCAATCCCGATATCGGTATCATCGGGGCCGAGCCTTATATCAACGGCGTTGCGATGTTGCTGGGCAAGATTCGCAAGGCAGGCGTTGAAAACCTTGCTGTACATCCCGGTGATGCGCGTGACCTGTTCGACGTGCTGCCCGAGGCGAGCATATCGCGCGCCTTTCTATTGTATCCCGACCCGTGGCCCAAGACGCGGCACCATCGTCGCCGCTTTGTGACACAGGAACACTTGGAGCCGCTGGCCCGCGCGCTGAAGCCGGGCTCGATTTTCCGCGTGGCGACTGACATTCCCGACTATGTCCGCCAAACGCTGGAAGAGGTCCCGCGCGCTGGTTTCGAATGGCTGGCTGAGCGTCCGACGGACTGGCGCGAGCCGTGGAATGACTGGATTTCTACCCGGTATGAGCAGAAGGCTCTGCGCGAAGGACGGACGCCACATTACCTGACCTTCCGGCGAACCGAGGCCTGATCCGTTTCAAATTTCTGTAATCCTGATCGCTATGCTAGGCTGAGCGCGACAGCATTTTTTAGCATACGTTTTTCTCAGGATTATCATGTCTGACATTCAGATCACGAACTGCCACACGCACTTATTCCACTCGCGCCACGTGCCCGAGGACTACCCATATCCGGCGCTGAAACCGTTCAAAAAGATGCCGTGGCTGATAAAGGCATTGTCATTCGGAGCGCGTCTGATCGGGCAGCAGGCTGTCGCGGAAAAACTGGATAGGTTGTATCGTTTCCAACAGGAGACGGACGAAGACAGTCAGCGGGATATCCTGGACAACCTGCGGCGACACTATCCGGGAAATACCCGTTTCGTTGTGTTGCCTATGGAGATGTCTGCCTTTGGGTTCGGTGCGCCAGAGGTGCCACTTAGTGCGCAACATGACGAATTGGCCAAGCTGTCTGGCGATCCAGAGGTTGGTCGTTCCGTGATCCCATTTGCAACGATTGACCCACGTGCCGACCCTCAGGCGGAGGAACTCTGGCGCGCGGTAGACGACCTGAGATTTCGTGGCCTCAAACTCTATCCGCGATTAGGTTTTGCGCCTGACGATCCGGTTCTGATGCAGCATGTGTATCCTCGCCTTGAGGAAAAGAACCTGCCAGTGATGTCGCACTGTTCGCGCGGTGGTGTTCAGGGGCGCAATCTCTCGGACTATTGGGCAGACCGCTACACGGAGCCGGAAGCCTTTGTTCCTGTAATGCGCGCGCACCCCAACCTTCGGATTTGCCTGGCGCATTTTGGTGGGCAGCGCGATTGGGATGCTTATGTTAACCCGGACCGCGAAAACCCCCTGGACGATGCGTTCAGCCGGAACTGGCAGGTCGCTATACGACGCATGATCGGCAGCGGAGACTATCCGGGCCTGTGGACCGACATTTCCTACACGCTCTTTCAGTTCGAGGATTACGCTCCGTTCTTGCGCATTTTTCTAACGGGCGACGATCAGGAGAGCGAGCGGCTGAGATCTCGGGTTTTGTTCGGTTCGGATTACTACATGACACGGCAGGAAGCGCTGTCGGAAAGGGCTGTCTGTATCCGGTTGCGAAATGCGCTGGGGGAAGAGATTTTCCGGCAGATCGCGGAAGAAAACCCTGCAAAATGGCTGGGGGAGGTCTGACAGGCGGTTTCGCATCCAGACAACGCCGCATTGCCGCTGGACCATCGGCCCCCAATTCGCTAATCGGCTTGAGCACTGATAGCGCAATAGGAGCCCCCATGTCCGGACACGGCACGCCCATCCCGATGACCTCGCATCCCAGCGGCCCGCTGACCGGCACGGCCGAAGTGCCCGGCGATAAGTCGATCTCGCACCGGTCGCTGATTCTGGGCGCGATGGCGGTGGGCGAGACAAAGATCTCGGGCCTGCTTGAGGGTGAAGACGTTCTGGACACCGCAAAGGCCATGCGAGCATTTGGCGCCGAGGTCACGGATCATGGCGGTGGTGAATGGACTGTGCATGGCGTTGGCGTCGGCGGTTTTGCCGAGCCCGATCAGGTGATCGATTGCGGCAACTCGGGCACCGGAGTGCGACTGATCATGGGTGCGATGGCGACTTCGCCAATCACCGCGACCTTTACCGGCGACGCGAGCTTGAACAAACGCCCGATGGCACGGGTCACTGATCCGCTGGCGTCGTTTGGAACGCAATCGGTGGGCCGGTCCGGTGGGCGTCTGCCAATGACCATCGTAGGCGCGGCTGAACCGGTGCCGGTGCGTTACGAGGTTCCGGTGCCGTCGGCTCAGGTGAAATCCGCTGTTCTGCTGGCCGGTCTGAATGCGCCGGGCAAAACAGTCGTGATCGAGAAAGAGGCCACCCGTGACCATTCCGAGCGGATGCTGGCGGGCTTTGGTGCGGAAATCACCGTCGAAGATACCGATGAGGGTCGGGTGATTACGCTGACCGGCCGCCCCGAGTTGAAACCGCAGGTTATCGCCGTGCCACGTGACCCGTCCAGCGCGGCCTTCCCTGTCTGCGCGGCGCTGATCACCCCCGGCTCGGACGTTTTGGTGCCGGGAATTGGCCTGAACCCGACGCGCGCTGGCTTGTTTGCCACGCTGCGCGAAATGGGTGCCGATCTCACCTATGAGAACGAGCGCGAAGAAGGCGGTGAGCCTGTCGCCGATCTGCGTGCCAAATACTCGCCCAACATGAAGGGCATCAATGTGCCGCCGGAACGTGCGGCCTCGATGATCGACGAATACCCGGTTCTGTCAGTGGTTGCTGCGAATGCTATCGGTACAACGATGATGGGCGGCGTGAAAGAACTGCGCGTCAAGGAAAGCGATCGGATCGATGCCATGGCGCGGGGGCTGCGCGCCAACGGTGTGACCGTTGACGAGGGCGAGGATTGGTGGTCGGTCGAAGGACTTGGCATCGGCAACGTCCCCGGTGGCGGTACTTGCGAGAGCTTTTTGGACCATCGGATCGCTATGTCCTTCATGGTGATGGGTATGGGCGCGAAATCTCCGGTCTCTTTGGATGACGGCGGACCGATCGCGACTTCATTCCCGATATTTGAACCTCTGATGGCGGCGCTGGGTGCCAAGGTCGAGCGTGCATGAGTTTTACGGTCGCTATCGACGGCCCTGCAGCAGCGGGCAAGGGAACGATATCCAAAGGCGTCGCGGCGCATTTCGGCTTTGCGCATCTGGATACGGGCCTGTTGTACCGTGCTGTCGGCCGCCGGACGTTGGATGGCACTGATCCAATTGAGGCTGCGCACGCGTTGACTCCTGATGAATTGGAACGGGGCGACTTGCGGACGGCCAAGATTGCGCAGGCGGCCTCGAAAGTTGCGGTCATCTCTGAAGTCCGCGCGGCATTGGTAGACTTTCAACGCTCTTTTGCCCGGCGGGAAGGCGGAGCAGTTCTGGACGGGCGCGATATCGGAACAGTGATTTGCCCCGAGGCTGAAGTAAAGCTGTTCGTGACGGCCAGCGCTGAGGTCCGGGCGGAACGTCGCTATTTGGAACTTAATGCCAAGGGGACCGACGTCACGCGAGAGCAGGTGCTGGCGGATGTACGGGAACGCGATGCCAGAGACGCAGAGCGCAGCGCCGCGCCAATGAAACCTGCCGCCGATGCCGTTCTACTGGACACATCTGATCTAAGTATTGAGGCGGCTCTGGCGCATGCGATTGTACTGATCGAAAACAAGCGCCCCGCGACACACTAGAACCGCGGGGCAGGCGTTCACAGTTCGCCAACGGCGATGCTTTTGATCTGCGCCCATTGATCGTCCGCAGTTTTTGCAGTTCCAGTCACATCCTTGAGGAACGCGGCCCGTGTTTCGGCGTTCAGGAATAGGTACAGCTTGCCATCCGCGACCAGATACTGGTCCGGGTCACCGTCAAACTTTTTGCCGACCGATACGCCGAATGAGCAAAAGCCTCCGTGCTGGGGCAGATAGGCAGCCGGGTTGGCTTCAAAGGCCTCTCGGTTCTCAACGCTGGTAAAGTAGTAAGACGCACCGTCGTAAGTGGCAGAGTGGGAGGCAAAGCCTTCAACCGGATTGCCGTCATTGACCAGCGCTACGAGATCGACGCCATGTGCGGCCAACGGTGCGCCCGCAGCCGAGATGCCGTTCGAGACGTTGATTTCATCCGCCGCGAAAGCAGGGGCCGAGATCAAGGGCAGGGTGACGATCAGGGTGCTCAATATCGGAGATTTCATTGCGTTTTCCTTTTGTGTTCAGGTTCGGGCTGACGGTTCTGCCAGCCGCTGAAACAAAGCTAGGTGGCCGGTTCTGAACGGGCTATCGCAGCAAGGACGTCAAACCTTGCAGATCGTTCAGAATTGTGACCGCTTAGGAAATACTCTTCACTAAGCTTTGTTTGGTCAGAGTGCGGATGGGTTCCTATGGTTGACGTGTAGCCTGCAGGAGAGATGCCATGATCCGACTAGCCCTAATGCTGATTTTTCTGGCCGGAGGTCTGGCGGCTCAGGAAACCCCTGAAGCCGAACCTCCGATGGATTATGAACGCCTGGGCAAAATCATATTTGCGCTCGACCCCGAGGCCCAACCCCGGGGTCCGGGGTTTCAGCTGACGGTGTCGGATGTTCCGGTTCTGGTAATCACCGATATCAACGCTGATCGGATGCGCGCCATGGTGCCGATCCGCAGTGCAGAGGACCTGACCCCCGAAGACATGCATCGCATGATGCAGGCCAATTTCGACAGCGCCCTGGACGCGCGCTATGCGATTGCGAACGGGATGCTATGGGCGGCGTTTATTCATCCACTTTCGCCGCTGGAAAAGGATCAGTTGATCTCGGGGCTGGCGCAGACCGTAAATATCGCAAAAACTTATGGTTCGCTTTATTCCGGAGGAGCCCAACAGTTCGGGGGCGGAGATAGTGGCAATCTGCAACGCGAACTGATCGAAGACCTTTTGAAGAAAGGCGAAGAGATCTGATTTTTCAAATCTCGACTAAATCTTACCTTCTCACGAAGATCATGGCGCCGAAGTTCTGGTCCGTTGCACTATTCAATGAAAGGTGAACTTCAGGGGTTTTCGGCCATATGCCTAGGGTTTATCAGTGGGCTGCTTGTTACGTAAGGGCAACACTTAACAAATAGTTAACGGGAGAAAGGTCAGCAGCGCTGTCTAAGCGGATCAGTCATGTATGTTCCGAAAAAAAACGGGACGGAAATGACAAAATTTTCACGAGTTTGCGCAAGCGGCGTGGTTGGTGCCCTGATACTATCGTCTCAGGCAATTGCAGATACAAAACTGACTCTTCGTGGGGGGTATGGGACATCGTTCTCCGATTACCCATATGCCTATGACAATTTTGACCAGTCGGTAATTGAATCGGATTACGGTAGCGGCTTTTACGGTCACATCGCCCTGACAGATGATGCGATGTTTGGTTCGTTGGGTGGTGAGATCAGTTTCACTTACAACCGGCTGACTGACGATGACGATTACGATGATGGTGATCGTTGTTCGACCTTTGACGTGATCTCTCTATCCCACAGTTTGTGCATGAATGGTGCAGAGACGGAAAACACGACCCGATTTGGTCAGTTTCGGATCATGGCCACTCATGAATACCCCGACCAAGGTGTTCAAGTCCTGGGCGGTGTAGGGGTTCTCGACTTTTCGTCAAAGTCGGACGGCATGATGTTCTATCCGGGTGAATCTTCGGACCAACACCGGTCTAATGACTTCACGGGCATTGGCCTTCTGTTGGGAGCGCGGAAGAGCTTTCAGCTAAGGGGGCAAACGTCGCTGCAGATTGAAGGCATCGCCGGAGTTTATTCTGGCAACCGCTCTCTGAAAATAAACGACGAATGGGTTGGAAATATTGGTGAGTTGGCCATCAACGACCAGCAAACAGTGTATTCGCTGGACCTTTCGGCAAACGTATCTGTCCCGGCAGAACGTATTGTTTCGGGTGGCATGTTCGAATTTGGTGTCGCCTACACCCGGCTGTTCAATGTAATGGATACGTCGAACTATAATCCAGACACTCTTCCGGTGGTTGGAAATCCAGGTTCCGTCGATGATGACGTAGACGCACTGTCTGTGTTTTTCGGCCTGCAGATTCCGATCTAGGAATAACTGGCCTTGGCCTCTTGCTTGATTGGGCGGAAATCTCTATAGACGCCCCGTCAACAAGGTGAAAACACCGGAAAACATAGAGAGCGAGCAGGGTCGGAAAAACCGACCCTCTTTGTTTTGCGGTTACCATGACCAAACAGGCCTGCCGAAGGTGGGCTTCAATCAAGACCGGCGGAGACAACCGCTCGGCCAGCAAAAACGTTATGTAAAGGAAAACAACGCCACATGGCTAACGCATCCATGGAGGAATTCGAAGCCCTCCTGAATGAAAGCTTCGAAATGGACACACCCGAAGAGGGTTCTGTTGTCAAAGGTAAGGTTCTGGCGATCGAAGCCGGCCAAGCCATCATCGACGTAGGCTACAAAATGGAAGGCCGCGTTGATCTGAAAGAATTCGCAAATCCCGGCGAAGCCCCTGAAATCGCTGTAGGCGACGAGGTCGAAGTTTACCTGCGCGCCGCAGAAAACGCCCGTGGCGAAGCTGTCATCTCGCGCGAGATGGCCCGCCGTGAAGAGGCATGGGACCGTCTGGAAAAAGCATATGCCGACGACCAGCGCGTCGAAGGTGCAATCTTTGGTCGCGTCAAAGGTGGCTTCACCGTCGATCTGGGTGGCGCAGTTGCGTTCCTGCCCGGCTCGCAGGTTGATGTACGCCCCGTGCGCGACGCTGGCCCGCTGATGGGTCTGAAGCAGCCGTTCCAGATTCTGAAAATGGACCGCCGCCGTGGCAACATCGTTGTCTCGCGTCGTGCAATCCTGGAAGAATCGCGTGCCGAACAGCGTGCCGAAGTCATCGGCAACCTGTCCGAAGGTCAGACCGTCGAGGGTGTTGTCAAGAACATCACCGAATACGGTGCATTTGTTGACCTGGGCGGCGTTGACGGCCTGCTGCACGTCACCGACATGGCATGGCGTCGTGTGAACCACCCGTCTGAGATCCTGACGATCGGCGAAACCATCAAGGTTCAGGTCATCAAGATCAACAAAGAGACCCACCGCATCAGCCTGGGCATGAAGCAGCTGCAGGAAGATCCGTGGGATCTGGTTGCTGCCAAGTACCCGCTGGGCTCGGTCCATCAGGGTCGCGTCACCAACATCACCGACTACGGCGCGTTCGTCGAGCTGGAAGCCGGTGTCGAAGGTCTGGTGCACGTATCCGAGATGTCCTGGACCAAGAAAAACGTCCACCCCGGCAAGATCGTTTCGACCAGCCAGGAAGTCGACGTCATGGTTCTGGAAATCGACGGCGCCAAACGTCGCGTGTCTCTGGGCCTGAAGCAGACTCAGCGCAACCCATGGGAAGTGTTTGCAGAAACACACCCCGAGGGCACCGAGGTCGAAGGCGAAGTCAAGAACATCACCGAATTCGGTCTGTTCATTGGCCTCGAAGGCGACATCGACGGAATGGTTCACCTCAGCGACCTGTCCTGGGACGAGCGTGGCGAGGATGCGATCCAGAACTACCGCAAAGGCGACATGGTTTCGGCCGTTGTCTCGGAAGTTGACGTGGAAAAAGAGCGTATCTCGCTGTCGATCAAAGCCCTGGGCGGTGACAAGTTCGCCGAAGCCGTGGGCGGCGTGAAGCGTGGCTCGGTCATCACCGTTGAAGTCACCGCGATCGAAGATGGCGGCATCGAGGTCGAATACGAAGGCATGAAGTCGTTCATCCGTCGTTCGGACCTGTCGCGTGACCGTGCCGAACAGCGCCCCGAGCGTTTCTCGGTCGGTGACAAGGTCGACGTTCGCGTCACCAACGTCGACAGCAAGACCCGTCGTCTGGGCCTGTCGATCAAGGCACGCGAGATCGCCGAAGAGAAAGAGGCCGTGGAACAGTACGGTTCTTCCGACTCGGGCGCATCGCTGGGCGACATCCTGGGTGCAGCGCTGAAATCGGGCGACTAAGCACGGGCCTCAGCCTTAGCCGAATTTACGGCCCCGCGTATCTGCGCGGGGCCGTTTTTGTTGCGAATCAATATGTTCCAATTTTTGGGCTTTATTCACCTGTCGTTCACGCATTAAGCGAGTAATTCTCGCTCACAAGCAAAAAAACGCGTGAATTGATAGGAAAATGAAGGCTTTGTACACAGAGTTGACGTTCCCCCGAACCGGGTTTTTTTCTATACTGGCCAAATAAATAGAGATGGCTAACCGGTCGCCTGGGAGGGTAACGCTCATGATCCGTTCAGAACTGATTCAGAAAATCGCCGACGAAAACCCGCATCTTTATCAACGCGATGTCGAGCGGATTGTGAATACTGTGTTCGAAGAGGTGACCGATGCCATGGCGCGCGGTGACCGCGTGGAACTGCGTGGCTTCGGTGCGTTCTCGGTCAAGCAGCGCGACGCGCGCGTTGGGCGCAATCCCCGCACGGGCGAAACTGTGCAGGTCGAAGAGAAATGTGTTCCATTTTTCAAAACTGGCAAGTTGCTTAGGGATCGTTTGAACGGTAAAGCCTAGGGCATGATGCGCTATATTCGATATGCTTTTTTGGCGATCCTCGGGATCGTTCTGATTTCGGTCTCTCTGGCCAATCGTGAATCGGTTGAACTTACGCTGATGCCGGAACCTTTTGCCGAGCTCGTTGGCTTTAACCTCAGTACGTCTCTGCCACTGTTTGTGGTGGTGCTGGGTGGTGTGGTTGCTGGCCTTATCATCGGTTTCCTTTGGGAATGGCTGCGCGAGCACAAGCATCGCCGGGATGCTTCGGTGAAGAAAAGCGAAGTGCGCAAGCTTGAGCGTGAGGTCAAGAAGCTCAAGAAAAAGCAGAACGAAGGTCAGGACGAAGTTTTGGCACTGTTGGACGAGGCAAGCTGAGACAGCGCGATGCCTGAAGTGTCTGTCAAAATCTGCGGTTTAACCGCACCCGATCACGTGCGTGCTTCAGTGGATGCGGGCGCGCGCTATCTGGGCTTTAATTTCTTTCCTAAGTCGCCCCGCTACGTTTCACCTGAACAGGCTGCCGAGTTGGCTGCCCCGGTTCCGGTGGGCGTGGCAAAGGTGGCTTTGGTGGTGAACGCCACGGATGAGCTACTCGACAGCATTACGCGAACGGTCCCATTTGACATGTTGCAACTGCATGGATCTGAAACGGTAGAGCGGGTGCGCGAGGTCAAGGATCGCTATGGTTTGCCGGTCATGAAAGTCATTGGTGTTGCGGAAGCTGAAGACTTGGCTGCAATCGACGCGTATAGCGATGTTGCCGATCAGTTGCTTATTGACGCGAAAGCCCCGAAGAATGCCGTTTTGCCGGGTGGTAACGGATTGGCTTTTGATTGGCGTCTACTGGCCGGGCGCAAGTATTGGCGCAAGCCGTGGATGCTGGCCGGAGGGCTGAATCCGGACAACGTGGCCGAGGCCATTCGGATGACGGGCGCTCAGCAGGTCGACGTTGCATCGGGCGTGGAAAGTGCGCCCGGTGTCAAGGACGGGGACCTCATCAAAGCCTTTATCAAGGCGGCCCGGTGATCTGATCACCCGATGGGAGCGTATCTCTGTTGGGGAGGGCGCAACCATGCTTGCAGCGATTGGCGGAATTTCCTTGAAGCGGTGGTACCACGGGCCGGAGCTGTTTTGGCGTGCGCGCCAGGCACTGCTACAGGCGCGGGGTGATCCGCTCTGCTTGCAAGCAGATGTGTTCCTGCATCAGGGGCTCTATTTCTCGCTCAGTGTTTGGCACGACGCCGAAGCCATGCTGACCTTTGCCCATTCAGGCCCGCATCGCCGCGTTGTGCAAGCGGTTTCGCGGCTGGCGGAGGTAAACGAATTTCACCATTTTCCATGCATTGCAGTGCCAAGTAGAGAGCAGGCACTGCAGGTTTGGACGCAGCGCATTGAAGCGGCGGAATAATACGTTTTGGCATGGCAAATCCTGCCGCCACCTCCTATGAACAACAGGTACGACGATGGAGACTCCCATGGCCAACGACCTTTTCAATTCCTTTATGTCCGGCCCCGACGAACAGGGCCGTTTCGGCATTTTCGGCGGGCGGTTTGTCAGCGAAACGCTGATGCCCCTGATCCTGTCGCTGGAAGAGGAATATGAGAAAGCCAAGGATGATCCGACATTCTGGGCCGAGATGGACGATCTGTGGGCCAACTATGTGGGCCGCCCCTCGCCTCTGTATTATGCGGAACGCCTGACCGAGCATCTGGGCGGCGCGAAAATCTATCTGAAGCGCGATGAGCTGAACCACACCGGTGCACACAAGATCAACAATGTGCTGGGCCAGATCATTCTGGCGCGGCGTATGGGTAAAACCCGGATCATTGCGGAAACTGGTGCAGGTCAGCACGGCGTGGCTACTGCCACCGTCTGCGCCAAGTTCGGCCTGAAATGCGTGGTCTACATGGGCGCGCATGACGTGCAACGTCAGGCTCCGAACGTGTTCCGTATGCGCCTGCTGGGCGCCGAAGTGATCCCGGTGACGTCTGGCCGTGGCACATTGAAAGACGCCATGAACGACGCGCTGCGCGACTGGGTGACCAATGTGCGCGACACGTTCTATTGCATCGGCACCGTGGCCGGTCCGCATCCGTACCCGGCGATGGTCCGCGATTTCCAGTCGATCATCGGCAAAGAAGCCAAGGAGCAGATGCATAAGGCCGAAGGCCGTCTGCCCGACACGATCATCGCTGCCATTGGTGGTGGATCGAACGCGATGGGCCTGTTCTATCCGTTCCTGGATGACAAGGACGTCAACATCATCGGTGTTGAAGCCGGTGGTAAAGGGGTGAACGAAAAGATGGAGCATTGCGCCTCATTAACCGGTGGTCGCCCGGGTGTATTGCACGGCAACCGCACCTATCTGCTTCAGGATGATGACGGGCAGATTCTGGAAGGCTATTCGATCTCGGCCGGACTGGATTATCCGGGCATCGGGCCTGAGCACTCGTGGCTGCACGACATCGGCCGCGCCAACTATGTTTCGATCACCGACAAAGAGGCACTTGAGGCGTTCCAACTGTGCTGTGCGACCGAGGGCATCATCCCGGCGCTCGAGCCGTGCCATGCGCTGGCGCATGTGATGAAAATCGCGCCCGAGCTACCCAAGGATCACTTGATCTGTATGAACATGTGCGGGCGTGGCGACAAGGACGTGCAGACCGTAGCCAAATACCTGAACTTCGACATGTCGGATACCGAAGGTCGTACGGCGGGCTAAACGCCCAATATCCTGAAGTGATAAAACCGGCCCATACAGGGGCCGGTTTTTCTTTAACCTTGGTGCAGAACGGTTTCGAAACCTTCGAACTGTGGCGGACCCATCAGCGCAGATTTGGTCTTGCTGTTTCCAGCGTTCTTATGCACATCGCGAAACTGCTCGGATTTCGTCCAGGCCTCAAAGTCTTCGCGTCGGTCCCAGATCACATGGCTGGAAAATAAGCGGTACCCGTCGCCTTCGGGTCCTTTGAGCAAGCGAAACTCTTTAAAGCCCGCACTTCATTTAGGCGGCTCTGACGTTCTTTCCAGACGTTTTCGAATTTGGGTTTGCTTCCAAGGCGGACTTTGAAACGGTTCATTGCAATAAAGCTCATGGCATACCTCATTCGTTCATTTTGAGGGCTGGCTGAACAAACAGGGTGTCGCCTTGCAGATTGCATAGTGAGTATTCCGCGTCCGGCGTCAATCCGGTGTAGCGGTGTGCTGTTGCAGGATATCCAACGGCACTACATCCAGCGCCCGCTGATGGGTTGCTTCTAGATGCACTTTGGGGGCGCAGCCCTCGTCATGGGCTTGCAGGAACCGCCCGGCGCACAAGCACCAGCTGTCACCGGGTTTCAAACCGGGAAAGTTGAAATCGGGGCGGGGGGTGCTCAGGTCGTTACCGACATATTTCGAAAAGGCCAAAAATTCGGCTGTCATCACGGCGCATACCGTATGGCTACCCTGATCCTCGTGGCACGTATTACAGGCCCCGTCGCGGAAGAACCCGGTTAGCGGATCGCGGGAACAAGGGGCAAGCACGCCCCCCAAAACATTGATACTGTCTTGTTTTTGCATAGAACCACCTTACAGGCTTTGGGCGATCTTGCGGAACATTTCTATGTTTTCTTCGTTGATGCCCGGGTCACGGAACTGGCGGTCTGCCCCGGTCGTCACGATCAGCACACCGCGCGGTTGGTCGAAATAGATGTATTGGCCATAGACGCCACGGGCCAAAAATTCGCCTTCATGCGCGCCAAGGGGAATCCACCACTGATAGCCATACCCAATCTTGCCGGCCGCTGTTGGGGCACTGGGGAGGACGGATTCGGCAATCCATTCCGACGGTACGAGTTGCTGGCCGTCATATTCCCCGTTTTGCAAGATCATCTGACCGAAGCGCGCAAAATCACGAGTGGTGAAGTTCAGACCACCCAGCACAAAGGCAACTCCGGCACCGTCGGTGACATAGTATCCGTCATATTCCAGCCCCAGTGGCTGAATGATCTTCTCGGTGAGCAACTCGGTCACGCTGCGCCCGGTCGCGCCGCGGATCACCATGCCGATGACATGGGTGTCGATCGATACATATTGCCATGTCTCGCCTGGAGTGGCGAAGGTGTCCTGAAGCGAGGCCGCGAAGTCATCTAACTCTCCGCCCAATGCCACCACGCGACCCATCCGGTTGATGTCCGAGTTGGGATCGAAATAATCCTCGTTGAAGGTGACGCCGCTGGCCATGTTCAGCACGTTACGGATCGATGCGCCGTCATAAGCGGTTCCTGCCAGACTCGGTGCGTATTTCACCACCGGATCATCCAGCGACTCGATTGCGCCCTCGGCCAACAGGATGCCGAACAGTGCCGATAGGTAACTCTTGGCAACCGACCAAGATATCCGCCGATCTTCGGGCGAAGTGCCCAGATAATATTCCTCAAAACGGATTTGCCCGTCTTGCATGACCAGCAGAGAGGTGACCGAGCGGTCCTCGATCCAGTTATCGGTGCCCTCGGGCAGATCAAAACCGGGGCCGTAGGAGAGTTCCGAGGTCGGGCCATTGCCGCGTGGCAAGTCGATCGTCAGGAAAGCTTCATCCATGTTGGAAAAGTTGTGAACGATCTTTTCCTCGGAAAACAAAGAGTTCACGGCGACCAGGCGCTGAAGCTCTTCGCGTTTCCAGAACCCCACAACGACCGCTGCCAGCACTAGCATAAGCAGGATGCGCAGCACCCACCTCAACACAGCTCTCATAGTTTGCCTCCCTTTCCCTGCCGCATAGGAGCGCCTGCAATGCTTTTCTGCAATTGGGACGTTACGGCAAAGTGACCAGCGCTATTTGAACTTGTCCAGCAGCTTTTGCATGGCCGTTCGATCGTCGACTTCCGGCGCAGGCTCAGGCCCAGACTTGGTTGCAGGTTTTGACGCCTCAGCCGGTGATTTTGATGACCGAGGAGGGGCAGTGCGCAGCGCGACCGCATTCATGAACTTTCCGCCGTCTCCGTCTGCCAGATAACCTGCCCCGTCCGACACGCCGCGCAGAACGTCATCCAGCCAGTCCGCATCGGCCTTGGCAAAGTCGCCGAGAACGTAGGGTGAGACCATTTCTTTCCGTCCCGGATGGCCGATCCCCAACCGTACCCGATCATAGGCCGGGCTTATGTGTTCGTGGATCGAGCGCAACCCATTGTGCCCGGCATGCCCGCCCCCCGCTTTGACCCGAACCTTGCCGGGGGCGAGATCCAGTTCATCGTGAAAGATTGTCACGTCGGTCGAGTCCAGCTTATAGAACCGCATTGCCTCGCCCACGGACTGGCCGGAACGATTCATGAAGGTTTGCGGCTTGATCAGCAGTACTTTTTCGTTACCCAGACGCCCCTCGGCGATCTCTGCCTGAAACTTGGATTTCCACGGGCCAAAGCCGTGATCCTCGGCGATCCGGTCCACGGCCATGAAGCCGATATTGTGCCGGTTGCGGGCGTATTTCGATCCCGGGTTTCCCAATCCGACAAACAATTTCATAGTCTCGTCCTTGTTCAGCGCAGATGGTTGATGGCACGGAATGCAACCGCTTTTCCAGCCTGTAGTGTCAAAAGAAAACGGGGCCCGATTTGAGCCCCGTTTCAAAATCCGGAATGTTGGGTCCGGATTTATTCTTCTGCTTCTTCCTGACCGACGACTTCAACTTCGTCTGCAGCCACTTCTTCGCCTTCTTCTTCGTCGTCGCTAGTCGACAGACCGGTCGGCGCCGAGACGTTCGCGATGACAAAGTCACGGTCGATGGTCGGCTTGGTGCCTGCGGGCAGCTCAACCGATGAAATGGTGACAACATCGTTGATGTTCATTCCGGTCACGTCAACGGTGATCTTTTCAGGAATGTCACCGGCGGTGCACATCAGTTCGACTTCCGGACGGACAACGGTCAGAACGCCGCCCTTCTTGATGCCGGGGGCTGCGTCTTCGTTGATGAACTCAACGGGGATGAACAGCGCGATCTTGGTGGTCCGGCGCAGGCGCATCAGGTCCAGGTGGGTCGGCAGGTCTTTGACGACATCACGCTGAACGTCGCGGCAGATGACGCGGACGTCTTCGTGGCCTTCGACCTTCAGGTTCCACAGGGTCGACTTGAACCGGCCTGCTTTCAGGCGCTTGAACAGAACGTTAAACGGGATCTGAATCGGCAGCGGTTCTTTGTCACCACCAAAAACAATGCCCGGAACCATGCCGTCGCGGCGTGCTTGACGAGCGGCGCCCTTGCCTGTCCCCGTCCGTTCCAGAGCTACGAGATCAGGAATCTCTCCAGCCATGATAATTCTCCAATGTTAGGGCGGGCATCCTCCAAGGCTGTATGCCCGCGTGAAGCCGCGTCCTTAGCTTGATTCATTGGATTTGGAAAGGGCTTTTTGAGCTTTTGTAATTCGGCTTAAGTCAGTCCAGCCAACGACCGCCGAAACCTTCAGGGATCAGCAGGTTATGGCGTCCCAGATCACCAATGTTGCGTTCGCCGCACAATGCCATAGTCGTGTCCAGCTCTTTATGGATAACATCCAGTGCGGTGGTGACGCCCTTCTGACCCATTGCACCCAGTCCATAGACAAAGGCGCGGCCTATATAGGTGCCTTTGGCGCCCAGAGCCAAGGCCTTGAGAACGTCCTGTCCAGACCGGATGCCACTGTCCAGATGAACCTCGATGTCACCTCCGACCGCGTCCATGATTTGCGGTAGCATGTGGATGGAACTGAGCGCACCGTCCAATTGGCGGCCCCCGTGGTTTGAAACGATGATGGCGTCAGCACCAAGTTTAGCGGCCATCTTGGCGTCTTCGGCGTCCAAAATACCCTTGAGGATGACTTTGCCGCCCCATTCTTCCATCAGCTTTTCTACCTTACCCCAGTCGAGGCTGGGGTCGAACTGCTCGGCGGTCCAGGCGCCGAGGGAAGAGGCATCTGAGATACCTTCGACATGACCGACAATATTTCCGAATTCACGGCGTTTCGCGCCCAACATCTCAATGCCCCACGACCATTTGGTCATCAGGTTCGCGATAGTTTTTGCTGTCAATTTCGGAGGTGCGGACAAACCGTTTTTCAAATCTTTGTGCCGTTGGCCCAGGATTTGTAGATCCAGCGTGATCATCAGTGCCGAGCATTTCGCATCTTTCGCGCGCTGGATCAGGCGGCTGACGTAGTCCTGATCCTTCATCGTGTAGAGTTGGAACCAGAAGGGCTTGGTTGTGTGTTCGGCCACGTCTTCGATCGAATTGATTGACATGGTGGACAGGGTAAAGGGCACGCCGTATTCTTCTGCAGCTTTGGCGGTTTTCATCTCGCCGTCTGCATGCTGCATACCCGTCAGACCGACCGGAGCAAGCGCGACCGGCATCGCAACATCTTCACCGATCATTTTTGAAGAGGTTGAACGTCCGGCCATGTCCACGGCTACCCGTTGCCGCAGGCGAATATCTGCGAAGTCCGAGCTGTTATCGCGAAAGGTTTGCTCGGTCCAACTACCGCTTTCGGCATAGTCGTAAAACATCCGAGGAACGCGGCGCTCATAGATGCGCCGCAGGTCTTCGATCGTGGTGATTACGGGCATGGGCCAAGGCCTTTAGTTGAGTGGTTAAGTATTTCTACTGGGGTGCCCCGTGTGTTGCAATTGGGTGTGTGCATGAAAAAAAACCGCAGCAGGCCGGGCGCGTGCTGCGGTTTTGCCGATTGGAATGTCTGTCGAACGATCAGGCTGAATGTGCGCCATCGGACAGAGTTTTTACGAAGTCGAGAACCTCAGTCACTGGCTTGCCTGCAGCGATCTGGCTGACGATGGCCGACCCGACGACCGCGCCATCGGCTACGCTGGCGATGGCCTTGGATTTCTCGGGCGTGTTGATGCCAAAGCCCACGATCACGGGCAAATCTGTCGCGGATTTGATCCGGGCCACTTCGGGGCCCACATTCGTGACCTGCGCCTCGGCTGCGCCGGTAATGCCTGTGATCGAGACATAGTACACAAAGCCCGAGGTGTTCTGCAGAACGCGGGGCAGGCGCTTGTCATCGGTGGTCGGTGTGGCCAGGCGGATAAAATTCAGACCTGCCGCCTGCGCAGGGAGGCACAGTTCCTCATCTTCTTCCGGCGGTAGGTCAACCACGATCAGACCGTCGATCCCGGCAGCTTTGGCGTCAGCCAGAAAGTTCTCCACACCGCGGCTATAGATCGGGTTGTAGTATCCCATCAGCACAATCGGGGTTTTGTCGTCGGTTTTGCGGAATGCGCGGGCAAGTTCCAGAGTCCGCTGCAGTGTCATGCCGCCATCCAGTGCACGCTGACCGGCGGCCTGGATAGTCGGACCGTCCGCCATAGGGTCTGTAAAAGGCAGGCCCAGTTCGATCACGTCGACGCCCGCACCCGGCAGGCCTTTTACGATCTCAAGCGAGGTGTCGAAATCGGGGTCACCTGCCATGATATATGCGACAAAGGCTTTTTTCCCCTCGGCCTTCAGAGCGGCGAACTTGGCATCAATACGGGTCATCTGCAGTCCTTGCATTCAGAGTTGAACCTGATGTGCAGAAACTTTGCCCGGAAATCAATCCCGACGGGTCAGATTGCCTCAGAACTCGAAGTGATACCGCAGTAGGGCTGAGTTGACACCTGGGTTATCGTCATTCGTGCTGGCGTTGGATTTGTGCGTTATCGCCGCAGAGATTTTGTTGCCGCTGTTCAGTGTGTAGCCAACGCCCAGCAGGCTCCGGATTTGGAATTCGCCGCCAAGATCGTTCAGATCGTCTCCTTCGGCAAAATACCCGGGCATGACACTGCCTTCGAGGAACCAGCGATCAGCAAAGGTGTAAAACCCGATCAGGCCGATGCCGATATGTACGTTACTTGCTGTGTCCACGGTCAGAGCGCTGCCCCAAGTTGCGGAAAAGCGAGTAGCTTCGTGAAAGGGGCTGTGTTGATACTCAAGTGAAAACACAGCTTCATCATCGGCCGAGCTGTCGGAAAAATCGGAATATCCTGCGCCAAAGACAATGGACTGAGCCTGAGCTGTTTGGGCTGCAAGGAGCAGCGCAACGGCTGCAGCTAAGTTCTTCATATCAAGTATTCACTATTGTTTGTTCGCAACGTCTTATTTGGTGATCTTAGGATGCAGGATTCAATTCGGGCAAGTTCACGTATCACGAACTTTTTCGTGATGTTGCAATTTGGACTTTCTGAGCTTTCTGCCATCTGACTTGCGCATTTCACCGGACCTGCCTAGAAGACGCCGTCGTATCGCTTCAGGAGGCCAGCATGGGCTTTAAAATGGGAATCGTGGGTTTGCCGAATGTGGGTAAGTCGACCCTCTTCAATGCGCTGACCAAAACAGCTGCTGCGCAAGCGGCGAACTTCCCGTTCTGCACCATCGAACCTAATGTGGGTGATGTGGCCGTTCCTGATGATCGGCTGGACAAGCTCGCGGCTATTGCAAGCTCGAAGCAGATCATTCCAACGCGGATGACTTTCGTTGATATTGCGGGCCTGGTTAAGGGCGCTTCGAAAGGCGAAGGTTTGGGCAACCAGTTTCTGGCCAATATTCGCGAGACTGATGCCATCGCCCATGTGTTGCGCTGTTTCGAGGACGGTGATGTGACTCATGTGGACGGCCGTGTCGACCCGGTGGCCGATGCCGATACCATCGAGACCGAGCTGATGCTGGCCGATCTGGAAAGCATCGAAAAGCGCCGCGCCAATCTGGTGCGCAAGCTGAAGGGCAACGACAAAGAGGCGCAACAGCAGGACCGACTGCTGGCCATCGCGCAAGAGATGCTGGAAAACGGCAAGCCTGCGCGTCTGGTCGAAGTGTCGGATGAAGACGCCAAAGCCTGGAAGATGTTGCAACTGCTGACCACCAAACCTGTCCTGTACGTCTGCAACGTGTCCGAAGAGGAAGCTGCCGAAGGCAATGAATACTCGGCCAAAGTCGCCGAGATGGCCGCCGCCCAAGGCAATGCACACGTTATCATCAGCGCCAAGATCGAGGAAGAGATCAGCCTGCTGGAAGAAGACGAAGCCCAGATGTTCCTTGAGGAAATGGGCTTGGAAGAACCCGGCCTCGATCGTCTGATCCGCGCGGGCTACGACCTGCTCAAACTGGAAACCTATTTCACCGTCGGCCCGAAAGAGGCCCGCGCCTGGACCATCCGCACCGGCACCGCTGCGCCTCAGGCCGCTGGTGTGATCCACGGTGACTTCGAAAAAGGCTTCATCCGCGCCGAAACCATCGCCTATGACGACTACATTACTGCCAACGGCGAGCAGGGTGCGAAAGAGGCCGGCAAGATGCGGGCAGAGGGCAAGGGCTACATCGTCAAAGACGGTGATGTGATGCACTTCCTGTTCAACACCTGAGCAATGCATAAGCGCCCGGATTAATTGAGTCCGGGCGTAGCTGGGCCTGTGGCGCTAGTTTCCCACACCAAGCTCGTGCCGTAGTGTGAAGTAGTCCCAGACGACCCAGCTTTCCGCTATTTTTTCATCGGCGATCCGGTCGATCTGAACACCGGTCCAATTGACTGGACGGCCAGAGGCGGGCTGGCCGAGGTAGGACCCTTGCTGAGTCCCAAAGAACCGCCAATGGGTGGACACGCGGTCACCTTCGGCGATTTGCCCAAATATCTCGACCTTCAGATCGGGGAAGGCCTTGTGGTTTTCCGCTACAATTCCTGCCCATGTAGCCAAATCGATGCTTCCGGTGCCGCCGGTAGCCAAAGGTGCTTGATGGTTTTGATACCCTTCGGCGAAAATTGTTTCGTCTATCGAGGACTCTGCTGCCCACATTTCAACGGCCTGCCGGGACAAGTTTTTTGCTGCGGAATTGTCAGTTTGTTGTGCCATCACACCTCCTCCTGCGGCAATGTTAAGGATAATCGCCAGTGCCCAAAGGCGCGTGACCAGGCTGATGTATTTTCTGGCCATTGACCTCCTCCGTCCATCATGCCGACTTCGGACACGATAACGCGCGCATTGCGATACGGGAAATTGCAATTTGCGGTATTTCGGACGGCAACAAAAGGTTTCACCGAGCTGGAAACGCGTTACTCTGCGCTTCTGACGTCAAGAAGAAACAATAGCATGATTGAAATCCGCGACCTGCAACTACTCAGCGCTCTGGCGCGGCACCGTCACTTTGCCAAGGCAGCCGAGGAGTGCGGGATTTCACAACCTGCGTTCTCGATGCGCATCCGCAATCTTGAGGACCGGTTGGGTGTTTCCATTGTGCGCCGTGCGAACCGATTTCAGGGCCTGACCGAAGAGGGCGAGATGATTGTCCAGCGGGCGCGACGTATCCTCGACGACACGAAGGCGCTGGAACAGCAGGTTCTGGCCGCTAAGGGTGAGATCACCGGGACGCTGATTTTGGGCGTGATCCCGACCGCGATTGCCTTCACCGGTCGCCTGATCAAGCGATTGCGCGATGCACATCCCCGCATCATCACGCGGATCGAAACCATGTCGGCGACGGCTATTCAGCACCGGCTGGATGAGGGCAGTCTGGATGCGGGCATCACCTATGGCGACAGTATCGGCACTGATCTGCGTCAGGTGCAGCCTCTGTATGAGGAAACCTATGTTCTGCTGGTGCCGTCGCATATGACGGATGAGACCGGTCCGATTCCGTGGGCGCGGGTGGCCGAATTCCCGCTCAGCCTTTTAGAGCCGCAGATGCAGAACCGTCGCATTCTGGACCGGATTTTCGCGGACCAAGGCCTGCACCCGGATGTGGTGGCAGAAACCAGCGGCTTCACGGCTTCGATGGTGATGGCGCGAGAAGGGCTGGCGGCCACCGTTGTGCCTCGGGTTCTGGTCCGCGCGCTGGGTGATCTGAAGGGGACGAAGGTGCTGCCTCTGGTCGATCCCGTTGTTAGCAAACCGATTTGTCTGGCCACTCTGTCCCGCGACCCGGAACTGCCGACGGTCGAGGCTTTGCGCGCCGTGGTGACGTCTTTGCGGTGATAAGCAGTCGTTATCGTGCGATTGCGACAAGAGATTTGACGATATGCTAGTCTGATGAGACACGGAGCCTTAATCGGAGGGCATCATGGCACCATTAGACACCAAGCCATCAGGCGCACCCAAGGGCGTCTGGAAGTCAGGTAAAGGCAAGGGGCGGCATACGCCCAAAGGCCGTCAGTTCACGGATGAGGCACAGGCTGAGATTCACCGCCTGCTGGGCGATCGCCCGCGCCGCCGCGACCTGCTGATCGAATTCCTGCATTTGATTCAGGACGAACACGGCCATATCAGCGCCGACCACATCGCAGCGCTGGCGGTCGAGATGCGGATCGGTCAGGCCGAGATCTATGAGACCGCGACTTTTTACGCCCATTTCGATGTGGTGAAAGAGGGTGAAACCCCTCCACCTGCGCTGACCATCCGGGTCTGTGATTCCCTGTCTTGCGAAATGGCCGGTGCCCAGCAGTTGCAGAAGGCGCTGGAGGATGGTTTGGACCCCGCTGAAGTCCGCGTCGTTCGCGCGCCGTGCATGGGCCGTTGTGACACCGCGCCGGTGCTGGAGATCGGTCACAACCACATCGACCACGCGACTCCTGAAAAGGTGCAGGCCGCGATTGCCGCCAATGACACCCATGCGCATCTGCCCGACTACGAGACCTTTGCGACCTACGAGGCCAATGGCGGCTACGCCAAGCTGAAAGAGCTGCGTGAAGGTGGAGATTGGGAGAAGGTGCAGGAAGACGTCCTGTCCTCGGGCCTGCGTGGTCTGGGTGGTGCTGGCTTCCCGTCCGGCAAGAAATGGGGCTTTGTTCGCATGAACGAAGGTCCGCGTTATCTGGCCGTGAACGGCGACGAAGGCGAGCCCGGCACGTTCAAAGACCGTTATTATCTGGAGCGCACGCCGCATGTCTTCCTCGAAGGCATGCTGATCGCCGCCTGGGCGGTCGAGGCCGAAACCTGCTATATCTATATGCGTGACGAATACCCTGCGGTGCTGGAAATTCTGCGCCGTGAAATCGCCGCGCTGGAAGAGGCGGGGATTGTTGAGCCCGGCTATATTGACTTGCGTCGCGGTGCTGGCGCTTACATTTGCGGTGAAGAATCCGCGATGATCGAGTCGATTGAAGGCAAGAAGGGCCTGCCGCGTCACCGTCCTCCGTTTGTGGCGCAGGTTGGGGTCTTTAACCGCCCGACACTCGTGCACAATGTCGAGACGCTGTACTGGGTCACCAAAGTTTGCCGCGAGGGGCCAGAATGCCTCAACAGCACTGAAAAGAACGGCCGTAAGGGCCTGCGCAGCTATTCGGTCTCGGGCCGGGTGGCGAAGCCGGGCGTTTACCTGCTGCCTGCAGGTTCGACCATTCTGGACGTGATCGAAGCGGCTGGGGGCATGGCCGAGGGGCAGACCTTCAAGGCGTATCAGCCGGGTGGTCCGTCCTCTGGTCTGTTGCCCGCTTCGATGCATGACATCCCACTGGATTTCGACACGCTGCAGCCGCATGGCACCTTCATCGGTTCGGCCGCCGTGGTGGTTCTGTCCGATCAGGACACCGCCCGCGACGCGGCGTTGAACATGCTGCGGTTCTTCGAGGACGAAAGCTGCGGCCAGTGTACGCCCTGTCGTGCTGGCTGCGAAAAGGCAGTGAAGCTGATGCAGGCCGACAAGTGGGATCAGGACCTGCTGGAAGACCTGTGTCAGGTCATGGGCGATGCCTCGATCTGCGGTCTGGGGCAGGCGGCCCCGAACCCGATCCGCCTCGTCATGAAACATTTCGCTGACGAAATCTGAGGGGAGACAGAGCCATGCTTGATGCAAGCCCAAATAAGACCGTCACCTTCAACCTGAACGGCGAAGATGTCACCGTGCCCGAGGGCTGGACCATCTGGGAAGCCGCAAAGGGGCAGGGGTTCACCATCCCTCACCTGTGCCACAAGCCACAACCGGGTTATCGCCCCGATGGCAACTGCCGCGCCTGTATGGTCGAGGTGGAAGGTGAGCGCACGCTGGTCGCCTCGTGCATCCGTCCCGCAGCGGACGGTATGGTGGTGAAAACGGATTCCGACCGCGCTGAGAAATCACGCGCCATGGTCATGGAATTGCTAGTCGCCGACCAGCCCGAGGAAGCGCACGACACCTCCAGCCACTTCTGGGACATGGCCAAGCTGAACGACGTCAGCGACAGCCGTTTTCCGGCGAAAGAGGCCGAGAAAATTCCGCTTCTGGATGACAGCCACGTTGCGATGCGCGTTAACCTCGACGCCTGTATCAACTGCAACCTCTGCGTCCGGGCCTGCCGTGAAGTGCAGGTGAATGACGTGATCGGCATGGCCGGTCGTGGCCACACCGCGCAGGTGGTGTTCGACCAGAACGACCCGATGGGTGACTCGACTTGTGTGGCCTGCGGTGAATGTGTTCAGGCCTGCCCGACCGGTGCGCTGATGCCTGCCACCGTGTTGGACGACCAGCAGAAAGGCGACAGCAAGGATTACGATTCCGAGACTGAAAGCGTCTGCCCGTTCTGCGGTGTGGGCTGTAAGGTCTCGCTGAAGGTCAAAGACGGCAAGGTCAAATACGTCGAGGGCATCAACGGCCCCGCAAACGAAGGCCGCCTGTGTGTCAAAGGCCGTTTTGGCTTTGACTACATCCACCACCCGCATCGCCTGACCAAGCCTCTGATCCGTCGTGACGACGCACCAGCCAAGGGTCTGAACGTCGATCCGGGCAACCTCTCGACCCATTTCCGCGAAGCGACCTGGGAAGAGGCGATGGATCTGGCCGCCACAAAGCTGAAAACCCTGCGCGAAGAAGATCCGCGCAGCGTTGCAGGCTTTGGTTCGGCCAAATGTACGAACGAAGAAGCGTACCTGTTCCAGAAGTTCATCCGTCAGGGCTTCAAGCACAACAACGTCGACCACTGCACCCGTCTGTGCCACGCGTCGTCTGTGGCCGCTCTGATCGAGAACGTCGGTTCCGGCGCGGTGACCGCGACCTTCAACGAGATCGAAAACGCGGACGTGGCGATCATCATCGGCTCGAATCCGATCGAGAACCACCCCGTCGCGGCGACCTACTTCAAGCAGTTCGCCAAGCGCGGCGGCAAGCTGATCGTGATGGATCCACGCGGCGTTGGTATGCGCAAGTTTGCGGATGAGATGCTGCAGTTCCGTCCGGGCGCGGATGTCTCGATGCTCAACGCGATCATGAACGTGATCGTCGAAGAAGAGCTGTATGACAGCCAGTACATCCACCGCTGGACCGAGAACTGGGAGGCCGAGAAGGAGCATCTGCGTCAGTTCACGCCCGAGGCGATGTCGCCGATCTGCGGTATTGAGCCGGATCAGCTGCGCCGTGTGGCCCGCACCTTTGCGCAGGCCAAGGCCGGTCTGATCTTCTGGGGCATGGGCGTCAGCCAACACATCCACGGCACGGATAACTCTCGCTGTCTGATCTCGCTGGCTCTGATGACCGGCAACGTTGGGAAACCGGGCGCGGGTCTGCACCCGCTCCGCGGACAGAACAACGTGCAGGGTGCGTCGGATGCGGGTTTGATCCCGATGTTCCTTCCGGATTACCAGTCGGTCACCGATGACGGCATCCGGGCGAAGTTCAACGGTGTGTGGGATTCCGAAGATTTCTCGAACGAGAAGGGTCTGACGGTCACCGAGATTATCGATCAGGCTTATGCCGGTAACATCAAGGGCATGTACATCATGGGTGAAAACCCGGCCATGTCCGACCCGGATGTGAACCACGCGCGGGACGCGCTGGCCAAGCTGGACCTGATGATCGTGCAGGACATCTTCCTGACCGAGACGGCGAACTACGCTGACATCATCCTGCCGGCCTCGGCGCTGTATGAAAAGAACGGCACCGTGTCTAACACCAACCGTCAGGTTCAGCGTGTGCGTCCGGCCGTGACCCCTCCGGGTGAGGCGCGTGAGGATTGGAAGATCACCGTCGAACTGGCGCAGCGGATTGGGCTGAACTGGGATTACACCGATGTGTCCCAGGTCTTTGCCGAGATGAAGTTGACGATGAACTCGCTCAACAACATCACGTGGGAGCGTCTGGAGACCGAGACCATCACCTACCCGTCGCTGTCCGAGACAGACCCGGGGCAGGCGATCGTGTTCGGTGACGGCTTCCCACGGGCGGAAGGCCGTGCCCGGTTCACTCCAGCCAGTGTCATCCCGCCGGATGAGGCACCGGATGAGGAATACCCGATGATCGCCACCACCGGCCGTCAGTTGGAACACTGGCATACGGGTTCGATGACTCGCCGGTCCAACGTTCTGGACGCGGTGGAGCCGGAAGCGAACTGTTCGCTGAACCCCCGGACGCTGAAGCTAATGGGGATCGAACCGGGTGAGATGATCCGACTGACCACCCGTCGCGGCTCGATCGAGATCATGGCGCGTGCTGACCGGGCGATTGCCGAAGACATGGTGTTCATCCCGTTTGCCTATGTCGAGGCGGCGGCGAACATCCTGACCAACTCGGCCATCGACCCATATGGCAAAATCCCCGAGTTCAAATTCTCGGCGATCAGGGTCGAAAAGATCGAAGACGCCATCGCGGCGGAATAAGACCACCACTCACAAACTCTGAATGGCGGCCCATAGGGCCGCCTTTTTCTTTCCTTGACAGAGAGTTACTTGCAGCCAACCCTGTCACCGTCGTTGGTGGAGGAGGTATACATGGCTCGTCGTTTCGTCGATCTTTCCGTTCCTTTGGAAATGGGCATCGTGTCGGACCCACCGATCATGCTGCCAGAGATTGAGTATATGACCCACGAGCAGACCGCCGAACAGGTCATGTCCTTCTTTCCGGGTTTGCTAAAAGATGACCTTCCGGGCGGTGAAGGCTGGGCCATCGAGCGGCTTAAGATTGCCACCCACAACGGCACCCATCTGGATGCGCCCTACCACCATCACTCGACGATGAACAACGGTGAACGGGCGATCACCGTCGACGAGGTGCCTTTGGAATGGTGCATGAACCCCGGTGTAAAGCTGGATTTCCGCCATTTTGATGATGGCTATGTGGTGTCCGCTGCGGATGTGGAGGCCGAGTTGAAACGGATAGGTCACGTGTTGCAGCCGTTGGATATTGTAATCGTGAACACCTCGGCCGGGACGCAATACGGACAGCCCGATTATCTGATGAAAGGCTGCGGCATGGGGCGCGAGGCGACGCTGTACCTGACCGAGCGCGGTGTGCGGGTCACCGGCACCGATGCCTGGAGCTGGGATGCACCTTTTGCGCTGACAGCACAGGAATATGCCGAAACACGCGATCCGTCGATCATCTGGGAGGGGCATCGGGCCTCGATAGAAATTGGCTACTGCCACATTGAAAAGCTGACGAACCTTGAGGGCCTGCCACCCACGGGGTTTGAAATCTCGTGCTTTCCATTCAAGATCAAAGGGGCTTCGGCAGGGTTCGTCCGTGCTGTTGCGATCTTTGACGAGGAAACTGATGACTGACCCTCTCAGCGGACATGACGGGCCGTATGATGCGCCAATTGAAATCCGAGGCTTTTCGGTTCTGCCAGAATGGATTGACTATAACGGCCACATGAACGTGGGTTACTACGGCGTGGCCTTCGACCTGGCGCTGGAAAAGCTGATGGTTGAACATCTGGGTTTGGGCGAGCCGCAGGTCAAATCGCTGGATCAAGGGCCATACATTCTGCAATCTCACATGAATTTTCTGCGCGAGGTGCGGCAGGACCAGCGGTTTTGGTTCCGCTTCCGCATGCTGGACGCGGACCAGAAGCGCGGTCACTACTTCGCACAGATGATGTCCGAAGATGCAGAAATCTGCGCTACGCAAGAGGCGCTATTCATGAATGTCAGCCACGAAACCGGGCGATCTGTACCTTACCCGGACTGGGCGGCCGCGCGCTTGGCCCGGATGGTCTGTGACCATGCAGGTCTTGAGCCTGCACCGCAGGTAGGGCAACCAATTGGTATTCGGCGTGCCTAGTAGTCCCGTTCAAAAAAGATCCCCATCCCCGTTTCACCACGCCCGTCAACGGTGCCGCGCACGGTGAAACTTTCGGTGACGTCAAGGTTCAGGTTCACCTCGGTATCGCCCTCGGTGTTGACGGTGAAATCGGTATAGAGATTGTCACTGAGATAAGCGCCCGCACCCAGACGGCCAGCACCGCCTTCGGTCGTACCGATATCCACCGTGTCCACGCCGGTTGAATCGCGCAGCCCCTTTGTTGTATCGCCGCCGGCTCCGCTGAGTTGGGCCAAGGACGCGGCCATCTGGGCAATCATAAAGGGAGAAATCTCTGAAAAACGGTTGCCGAACAGGAGCATGGCCAGTGCCTCTTCTGCAGGACGTTCTGGATCAGAATAGACGTCAACCTTGGGCGCATCCAGAGGGCCAGAGATTTCGATGGTGGCAGTCCCATCCGATGTGCTGGTGGAAGACGCGAACTCGATATACGGTTTGAGATCACCCTGCAGAGTCACGAGCCCCTTGGTCAAAGCCAACCTGCGGCCCAATATGTCGATATTGCCCCGGATCAGTTCGATTTGGCCGGACGGGATGACCGAGGCCGTCGTACCACCGATAAACAGGCTACCGCCAAGTTCGGCATTCACACCTCGGCCCCGTACAAAAACCGCTTTGGGAGCCCGTAGGCTGACATCCAGTGCGATACGCGAGTCGCTTTTGGTTGCGCCTTCTTCGACGACCAGACGCGCGCGTTCTCTGGTGAGGTATCCAGCGGCGCTTTCGTTGATGTGCTTGATCTCGGGGATCGGCGCGGCCCCAACCGCACCGGCTGCGGCGGCGAGGTTGATATTGGTCTCTTCAAACGTGATTTGCCCGGAAATGGCACTGTTGCCTGCCAGAGCACCCGTCATGGCGATTTCGCCATTCAAAGTAGTTTCATAAAGCAGCTTATCGGTGAGTACGAGTTGATTGAGCCGCGTGACAATGTTTGCATTAAACGGAGGCTCTAGGCTCACAGGACCAGAGACGGTAAAATTCCCTCCAGCTCGCATGCCGCCATTCATCGAAATCGTGGCCCGGCTCTGTGCCAGCTCGACCGAGCCGCTGATGCCTGTGATCGTCTGCCCGATATCGGGGAGGGCCAGTGACGTTCCCGACGTGGTGATGCTGCCACTCAGCGAACTGAGCGCGGGTTTGCCCCGTAGTCTCAGATTGTGTCGCGCCGATCCTTCGATCTTGTTGGGCGATATAAAGATGTTGGCGATGCCCAGATTGACACCACCTTGCGCCCGCATATCGGCTTCGCCCGTGGTTTCATCAAAAGTGCCTGCGATCGAACTTTCGATATTGGCCGGCCCATTGGCCGAACCGTCGATGGTCCAAACCCCATTGTCGCGCTTGGCGTTACCGGTGGCCGCGATGGTGCCGGGAAACTCGGGCACAAAGCGTTCGATCTTGTTCAGCTTGGCGTCGAAATCCAAATCCGCCGTACCGTTCGTATCCACCGTTCCGGTCAGCGCCGCGTAAGAGCTGTCGGGCCCATTCAGCCGCATGGTACCCTCTAGCCCCGATCCGGTAGGGGCGACGTTGCCGTCCAAAGTCAGCGGCCCGGACATTGAGGCGAGGACGCGGGACAAATCGTCGAGTTCGGCGGTGAAGTTCAGCCCTCCGGCCGTACGATCCAATTTACCGGAAGCGGTGGCCGACAGGGCCGTACCCCGTAGACGGAAGGTGCGGACATCGACGAGGTCTTCTGCCTTAGCCGCATCGACCCTCAGGGTCGTGCGGCCTTGGATCAGTTTGTCGACCATTTCGATGCCGAGTTGAATGTCATCGGCGTTCAGATCGCCCTGAATGTCGAAGATCCGGTTGGCGAGGGTTCCATTGCCCTTCACATTCACGTTTACCGAGCCGTTCAGATCGCGTTTGGCTAGGCCCGAGAACAAGGACAGATCCGGTGCGTAAACGCGGGCGTTGCCATCGACCGCCAGATCTCCGGTTGGATCGTCCACCGTGGCGGCGACCTGCGCGGTCAAAGCGGTGCCATTGACGGATGCCTGACGAATTTCGATTTGGTCCTCGGTACGTGCGCCGTCCCATTTGATAGTGGTCTTGCCGGCCAGCAAAGGATCAATGTCGGACATTCCAGTCTTGACGTCCTGTCCGATGAGACTCGCGGTGCCGTCGAATTCCAGCGTCTGAATGGCACCTTTGCCGTCTATCTCGGCCTGCACAGCGCCGCCAAGGTCACGCTTGGCCAAACCGGAAAAGACGGCCAGATCAGGAGCATTCACACTGGCTTTCCCGTCGATGGTCAGATTGCCATTGGGCGTGGTAACTTCGCCGCTGGCCTGCGCCTGCGCAGCCTCGCTGTTCAGGTTAAATTCACGGATAGAAATTCCGTCGCTGCCACGGCTGCCGTCCAGAGTTATCGTGGTTTCGCCCTCGATAACGGGGTCGATATCGTCGCGCCCAGTAACCAGATCGCGGCCTTCGACGACCAGTTTGCCGTCAAAACTGCCCTCCAGTGGCGAGCCTTTGCCATCGACTCGCGCCGAAGCCGACCCGCCCAGATCAAGTTGGGCGAGCTCCGAGAACCGAGACAGATCAGACGCCTCAAGAGTGGCTGATCCATCAACTGTCAATCCACTGGTCAGCCCGTCGATCAGCGCGTCCAGTGCAAGCGTATAATCTGTCCCCACCAGTTCGAAGCCGGACAGGTTCAGGGACTGGTCGCTGCCGTAATCAAACTGACCGTCCAGTGTTAGGCGGTCTCCCAAGGCTGTGGTCAGGCCCTGATCGTTCAGGTCAATACCATTGACGATGGCTTGCACGTCGCCCTGCACGCTGAACATTTCGCCTTGTTCCAAAACGCCCTGTGCGGTGATCCGGGCGGTGTCCAGCTTCGCTTGCGGAGACTGAAACGCATTTGCTGTCAGGCTCAGATCCCACAGGTTGCCGTTTCGTTGGTCGAACAGCGCCGAAATCTGCGCGGCCTCGATCGATGTATCTCCGCCTGCCACAGGCAACACGACCGCTTGCCCATCAGGTGGGGTAATGCGGCCTTGCAAGGCCGCCAACTGCAGCGTGCCGCCTTCTGCCAGTTGCAACTCCCCCTTCAGATCGAGGGCTTGAGTGGTCAGTTCCAGATCGGGGATGTCCAGCGCGCCTTGCGGTTTGGTTTGGCCATCGACGTACAGGCGTGTTTTCGGGCCAAAGAACGGGTCCAGATCCTCGGCCAAGAAGGGGGTCAGGTCACCGCCCAGATCGGCAGTAAAGGCGATCCCATCTGCTGCACCCGTTTCAGCGGCGCGCAGCTGAACCTGCCCGGTGACCCGCTGCTGGTTATCACTGCTTAGCGCAATATCTGCCGTGAAGTCGGTCAGAGGCCCCGCGCCTTTGGCAGAGAAGCCGATCGGCGGGCTGTCAGGAATTTTCAGTGCGGTCGAAATCAGCCCGCCTGCAGCTTCATTCACCTGCAGGTCCAGATTGATCTCGCGTGAGGAATTCTGGAATCCCGCGGCCAGCGTTACCTCATCCCCTGCCCGGTCCAGCCGGGTGATGTCCAGATTGGTGTCCAGAGCCCCATCTGCAAATGACAAGTTTCCCGTTACCGAAAGATCAGCGGCGACTCCAATCAGGGGCTCGCCCAGCGACAGCTCATCTATCCGAATTTCACCGATCTCGATTGAGACGGGCAATTCGGGCAGTTGAAAGGGCTTGGTTTCGGCCGAAGGTGCCGGAGTGTCCTTAGTCGTGGTACCAGGCGCGCGGGCGATGTCGATCTCTTGTGCGGTCAGGGCATTGACGGAAAACCGGCCACGGATCAGGGCCAACCGGTTCCAGTCCAGTTCGGCATCCTTGATGGTCAGCCAGACGCCGTCGTCGTCGGATACGGTGATTTCCTCGATTGTAGCCCGTGCACTCAGCGCGCCTTGCAGACCCTTGACGGTGACGTTTTGATCATCCCCTGACAGCGTGTCCTGCAGGAAACGTTCCAGCATGCTGCCACCGCCGTCATCCTCTTGCGCGGCCAAATGCGGCGCGGTCAGGATCAGCACTGTCGTTACAACCGGATATGAATACTGCCGTATCAAAATGCCTGTCCGATCCCGATATAAAATTGCAGACCGCTGCCCGTGTCACCCTGAACGGGCAGGGCAAGATCAAGGCGTAAGGGGCCGAAGCCACCCAGATCATACCGAACCCCAAGCCCGGCACCGGAATGATACTCTGCATCGCTGCCGATAAATGACGACGTATCCACCGTACCGAAATCATAGAATCCGACAAGTGATATCGTGTCGGTGATCTTTCCGCGAACCTCACCTGACAGCCCGAGGAAGGACTTGCCACCTGCCACGCCGCCGTTAACCGGAATACCAAGGCTTTCGAAGGGTTGACCGCGTACGGTACCCGCGCCGCCCGAGAAAAACAGAAAATCTGGCGTCACGCCACTGGGGGAAGGTCCGATCACAGATCCCAATTGCGCGCGACCCGCCAAAACTATCCGCCCTCCTGTGCTCAGGCTGGTATAGCCGCGCCCATCAAAGAACAGCCGAAGGCCGTTTTCCGTTCCTGACAGCCCGGCAAAGGGCATCGCCTGAGCGTCCAGATAGTACCCGCGCGTGGCGCTGACCTTGCTGTCGCGCTGATCCCATTCTGACCGGAATGGAATGATGAAATAGCGAAACTTGCGACCGCTGCCATAGGCGTCATCGGCATCCGACCACTGGAACCCGATCGAAGCTTCGGCATAGAGCCTGTCGGAAAAGGTACGCCGCGCACCATAGCCCAGCGAAGCAATGCTCACGTTATAGTTTTCGGTATTTCGTCGCTCCAGCAGTGCGCTCCAAAACGTGTTGTCATCCGGACCCAATCGGTCGGGTTGATCCAGGCGTAGGCCAATACGACCATCCAGATCTTCCGTACCCCCAATGTTTCGCAAGGCAGCTTCGAACCGCAGCCGTTCAGCGCGACGGAAAACGTTGCGGTGTGTCCAGGTCGCGGTGACGTCTAATCCGGCGTTGGAGGCAAGTTCGAACCCTAATGTAATGCGACGTTTTGGCATGTCTTCGAACGTCGCATCAAAATCCAACGTGCCGTCGGGGTTGGGGGTTTCACGCTCCTCGATCGACACGACACTGAATGTGCCAGTGCGGCGCAACCGGGTTCCAACTTTCTGGATTTCTGCGGGCGAGTACACCTCGCCTGATGGGAATCCCGCGATTTTTTCGATCGAGCGGTGGCGCACGTCGGTATCGCCTTTAATGAACATCTTGCCAAATGTCAGGCGTTGACCTGGTGCAAGGTCGATCTGCGCATCCAGCCGGTTCTGGGCGTGGCGGGCAATGACCTTCTGGTCCTCGACCGTCGCCTTAGCGTGGCCCGCATCACGCCAGCCCTGAACTCCGGCCGAGGCCGCCTGTTGAATGGCTCCGGTTGTTGCCAACTTGCCCGGCGCGAACTCTTCGGGCAGAACAGTGTCCGGTGCGACAGGGGCAACGATGGCGGTACCAAAGGTGAAGGTCGGCCCGGTGTTGACCGTGATGACTGCACGGTTGATCGCGTTGGGCACGGTGAGGGAGCTCATGTCAGCCGCTTCCTGCCCGTCCAGCTTGATGCTGACGACCGGGCTAAAATAGCCCTCATCATATAGGATCTGAACGATAGTGCGGTAATCCGACAAGGCGGCAGACAGAATCTCCAGTGGGGTGTCCAATCCCCGGTCTTCTGCAGTCGCAACCGATGAAGTTTCCTCGATGCGTTCAATCAAGGCTTTTGGAGCGCCCGGCGCGTTCAGCGTTGTCTCCAACGCCGCCAAAGATGTCGGAAAGGCGACAATCGCGCCGAGAAGGCAATATTTCACAAAGGCCCGTGGCCTGCTTCCCCGCATCGAATGGCTCCAACTGCCCCAAGTCGAACTCAATATCGCCGTCTTATGCAACACGACGGCTGACAGGTTGATGTTAGAGCATCAGTTTCAACGCAGGAAAAGGAATTATCGAAACCTGTGCTGAATTAACGGTTTGTGTGCCCGTCCAGCCCCTGTTTCAAAACCTGGCATCGCGGGTGTTGTCGCCTAAGATTTCCAGCAGTTCGCGTCACAGCTATAGCGCTAGACCAAACTGGAGGCTTTCAGAATTGGGTCAACGGCCACTGTAGGTCAGTTAGGCAAAGGGGAAAACGACAACTGCAAATGGTCACGCTTCTCGGCATCGGTTTCGGCCAGTTTGCGGCGGGTCACTCCGATGATTTGACTTGGAGTAACTATCAGTCCTTCGGTCGGGCAGCCGCGCGTCGTGCCCAGAACGTGGGTTGTTACATAGCCAGCCTCGGGCCCCCTTATAATTTGCCTTTTGCTTTTCGGCAGTCTGGCGCAATGTTCACAGTAGTGGAAATGCCGAAAGGACCGGAAACGCGTTCGGTTTAGTTTGATAATCGAAGGCGCCGATCTGGGCCAAAGCCGTCGAAACGCTCAAGAAAGGGAGATGCCATGCAACCCCCTCGATACCCTCGGAATATGATTGGATACGGGGCAAACCCTCCGAATGCCAAGTGGCCCGGCGGAGCAAAGCTGGCCGTGCAGATTGTGCTGAACTACGAAGAGGGCGGCGAGAATAATATTCTGCACGGCGACGCTGCGTCCGAGGCATTCTTATCCGAGGTTGTCGGTGTTGCGCCATGGCCCGGTCAGCGTCATTGGAATATGGAAACGATCTATGAATACGGGTCGCGTGCCGGGTTCTGGCGTCTACACCGGTTGATGCAGGACATTCCGATCACCGTTTATGGTGTGGCGACCGCTTTGGCTCGATCACCGGATCAGGTTGCCGCAATGAAAGCGGCAAACTGGGAAATCGCCAGCCACGGTCTGAAATGGATCGAATACAAAGACATGCCCGAAGCGCAAGAACGCGCCGAGATTGCCGAGGCCATTCGACTGCACACCGAGGTTGTGGGGGAAAGACCGCGTGGCTGGTACACCGGCCGTTGTTCCTTAAATACTGTCCGACTGGTGGCCGAAGAGGGTGGATTTTCCTATGTCGCTGACACCTACGCGGACGACCTGCCCTACTGGATGCAGACAGGGGGGCGGGATCAGTTGATCGTACCTTACACGCTGGACTGCAACGACATGCGCTTTGCCTCGCCGCAAGGGTTCAACTCGGGCGATCAGTTCTACACCTACCTCAAAGACAGTTTCGATGCGCTTTATGCCGAAGGTGAGGCCGGGATGCCCAAGATGTTGTCGATTGGTCTGCATTGCCGTCTTGTCGGGCGCCCGGGTCGAGTGATGGCTTTGAAGCGGTTTCTGGATTACGCGCGCGGATTTTCGGATGTTTGGTTCGCGACGCGGTTGCAGATTGCTGAGCATTGGGCAGCGCAACACCCGCCTGTGCAGCACCCGAAACCTTCGCAGATGGAGCGTGATACGTTCCTTGCGGCTTATGGTGGTATTTTTGAGCATTCGGCCTGGATTGCCGAGCGCGCCTTTGAGTTGGAATTGGGGCCAGTGCATGACACTGCGGGCGGGCTGCATAATGCGTTAAGCCGCATGTTCCGCTCGGCTTCGGAAGAGGAGCGTTTGGGTGTGCTGGCCGCGCATCCGGATCTGGCGGGCAAGCTGGCACAAGCCAAGCGGCTGACGCAGGAAAGCACGTCCGAGCAAGCCTCGGCCGGGTTGGACGCGCTGACGGATGGGGAGCGCGAGACATTTTCCGAGCTGAACCAGCGGTATACTGAGAAGTTTGGGTTCCCGTTTATCATTGCAGTGCGTGACCATGACAAAGCCTCGATCCTGCAGGCCTTTCAGCGGCGGATCGAACAGGACCGCGATGCGGAATTCGCCGAGGCCTGCCGTCAGGTTGAACGCATCGCTGAGTTCCGCCTGCGGGATTTGTTGCCGTCATAAACCGCCGGATTGTCGCCATGCCCTAGGCTGCTGAAGCCTTCGCGCTGTTTTTTAGGGTTTGATTGAAGCCCGAGGTGATCCGAACTGGGTCATCAATCAGAGAAAATATGGACGGCATCATGTCCGCGTCTATTGCTTCACCCGAGCAACCCCGCGCGCTGCGTCATTGCAGGATCAGGGGCGGGCCATCAGCCGGGCAACGTCCAGCATGCGCGCTGAGAAGCCCCATTCATTGTCATACCAGCCGAAAATGCGGACCTGATTATCTCCGATCACCCGCAATTCTGGGCCAGCAATTACGAGAGATTCCGGTCGAGTGCGCAGGTCTGAGGACACTAGCGGGTGATCGGTCCAACCCAGAACGGGGGATTGGGCGACGGCCTCGCGCAGTTTGGTCTCAAATGCGGTGGCGGATAAGCCTCGGTCCAGCGTGGCAACCAAGTCCACCGCAGACACGCTGGCTGTGGGAACACGTACCGCTGCACCCGAGATGCGGCCCGCGAGGTGGGGCATGACCTCATCAATCAAATGCGTGGCACTTGAGGTTGTCGGGACCATGGACAGCGCGCCGGCGCGCGACCGGGCCAGATCGCCACGTGGTGCATCAATCATCGGCTGGCTGTTGGTATAGCAGTGGATGGTCGTCATATGGGCCGAGGCGATGCCTCCGATCCTGTCCAGAACCTTGACCAGAGGTGCCAGCCCGTTGGTGGTGCAGGACGCGTTCGACACGATTCTTGCGTTGCCCAGATGATCCTCGTTCGCACCCAGAACAATAGTGACCTCGGTCGCGGGCGAGGGGCCGGAGATCAATACTTTGCCCGCCCCGGCAGTCAGCCCTTGGCTGGCCACGTCCGAGGTGCGCGCAACGCCGGTGCAATCCATCAGGACATCAACGCCAGTCAGATCGACACGGGACAGATCCGGGCAATGGGTCACAGGGATTGTGTGGCCATCAACCACAAGCGCCCCGTCGCCGGTCTCTACTTCTCCTCGATAGGGTCCAAATGTGCTGTCATATTTGAACAGGTAGGAACAAGTTTCCAGCGGTGCGATATCGTTGATCAGCACCAACTCCATATCCTTGCCCCACGGCAACGCCAGAAGCTGCCGCAAGATCGTGCGGCCAATGCGGCCGAATCCGTTGATCGCGAGTTTCATGCGCAAGCTATGGCAGCGCGTTGTGTGAACCTCAATGCCCGTTTCGCCGTTAGATCAGTTGCAGCTGACCTGCGAGAAGAACTGTCCCGAAATGTTCTGATACATGCTGGCCCGGATTGGCTTGCATCCTGTGGCCGCCTGAATGGCTGCCATGGCCTGAATGGTGCGCAGGCGCGGCGGCGGGCCGAACGGGTTCAGATTGTTGTTGTCACGGGTGGCGCGGTACACGACCGGAGCATCCGAGACCTGTGTAACGGCCCAGGTGCGGCTCATGACGAAGACCGATTTGGTTTCCTCTTTGGCGGCAACAGGGGTTGCCTCCAAGGCCGTCAGGCCAACTACAGCTGCCAGTGCCAGCAGGGATCCGCGAAGTACCATTGAACAATCTCCAGTGCTAAAAACCGGTGTTATTTCACCAGATTCAAGCGCTTCTGTGAACCCCTGCACCTGAAAAGGTCAATTTCGCGTCAGCGTTTGGCTTAAGACAGGGGCATATGCCGGTTCACATCTGTGTAAAGCAAATACCGGAATCGCCCCGGGTCAATCGCGTAGCAGGCCTGCAGATAGAAGGCGCGCAGCCACATGTAATCCCCAGCCGCGACCTCGACCTCGACCCAGTCCTGATTGAACCGGTAAACAGCTTTGCCTTCCAACACGTAGAGGCCGTGCGCGATCATATGTGTTTCGGCAAAGGGAATGACGCCGCCGGGTTCGAAATTGACGATGTTGACGTGCATATCGCGGCGCAGGCTCGTTAGGTTTGTTCGGGATAAACAGAAGGTTGCCTGTCAGGGCTTGGCCCCCGTTTGCTGCCGGTATAATCTTGAATGCAAATCTTTTTCAGAAAGGCGAGGCGAACATGAAAGCCTGGATTTCTTCTACAGTGATGACGGTTGCGCTGCTGGGTATGGCTGCGGGCGTGGAGGCCAAGTCTATTTCCCGAATCATCGCGGAAATGGGGCTGAGCCCGGCGGATTTCGAGGTTTTGAGTGCAACCTCGGCCGCGATGCTGGCGGGTAGTACCCCTCGGGTCGGTGAAGAAAGTACCTGGGTGAATGATGCAACCGGATCGAAAGGTACAATCCGTGTCCGCGACGTCCGTGACAATTGTGTGCACTTGCAGCACTTTATTCAGCCCGAGGGCGCGGAGCAGAGTCGAGAGGTCAGGACCCGTCGGTGCCGCGATGCTGGCGGCAACTGGATC
This sequence comes from Ruegeria sp. SCP11, assembly GCF_040329455.1. NCBI lineage: Bacteria > Pseudomonadati > Pseudomonadota > Alphaproteobacteria > Rhodobacterales > Roseobacteraceae > Ruegeria > Ruegeria sp. SCP11. Next base: position 111,583 of record NZ_JBDZYG010000006.1, read on the forward strand.
CTGACGCCCTGATTTAGTAGCCCCGTGCGCGGTCTACCTCATGCAGCAGAGCTTCGCCTGCGGTCAGTCGCCTTAAGTTTTCGCCCACATCTGCCAGCGCTTCACCCAGATGCCAGCCCGAGACGTGCGGGGTGATGGTGACGCCGGGATGTGCCCAAAGCGGGCTGTCGGACGGCAGCGGCTCGGTTGAGGTAACATCCAGCACCGCGTGGCCCGGCGTGCCTTTATCCAAAGCCGTTATCAGGGCGACTTCGTCGATCAGGTCGCCACGGCCTGCGTTCAGCAACTGACTGCCGGGTTTCATGGCGGACAGCATCTGGGCGTCGAACAGCCCAACAGTCTGGGGGGTAGAGGGCAGGATTGCGCAGACATGGTCGCATTGGCCCAGCAACTCGGGCAGAGCGGCATCGCCGTGCAGGCAGGTGACGCCGTCGATTTCTTTGGATGAGCGGCTCCAGCCCACAACCTGGAAGCCAACTGCGCGGAGCATTTTCGCACTGCGCGCGCCGATATGGCCCAGCCCCAGCACGCCGACCACAGTGTCGGGTGAGTAAATCGGAGCTTTGGGTGACCATTCCGCGCGGGCTTGCGCCGCTTCGTGAAAGGGTATGTGGCGCTGGTGGCGCAGGACGTAAGCGACAAACCATTCAGCGATTCCCTGAGCAGGGGCATCGGGTTTCAACCGCGCGATACGTACATGGTCGGGCAGATTGGGGTTGCTAACGATGGTTTCGACCCCGGCGCCCAGTTTTTGCACCAGTTTCAGATTGGGCAGGCGTTTGGGGTGTTCATCCTGCAATCCGACCACTGCGAGCATCGTGATATCCGCCGGGTCGCCCAGTGTCTCCGGCGTCCGCACATCTGCGTTGGGGTGCAGCCGCTGAATATCTCGGGCAATGTCGATATCGCTTATCCAATCGGACAGCCCGGTTTCAATCAACAACGCCATGTCTCTCCCCTCATTTTCGAAGTCTTGTGTCGTGACGTCCCGTTACACGACTGGACATCGCAGTGAGAGCTAAGTCATTCTTCGCCGAAAGGTAAAGCCCGGTTGTCGGGCTGCGCGACCAGAAAACACTTTTTGAGGCAGTCCATGAACGGGACATACGACCTAAGCCAGCAGGCCTATTTTCATCTGCGCGAAGACGGTGCCTTTATCGGCAACGACCCAGCACGTGGGCCCTGGTCCGCCGATCACTGTCACGCGGGTCCGGTCAGTGGCCTGATCGTGCGCGCGGCGGAAACCGAGGTGGGTTCCGAGAAGATGTTGACGCGTTTGACTGTCGACTTGTTGCGACCGCTGCCGCTGGCCGGACTTCGCGTGGCGGCGGAAACCACGCGCCACACCAAGACCTTGGCGACCACACGGGTTACAGTTCACGATCTGGACGACACGCTCTGCGCCACCGCGACGACTATGCATCTGGCGCGTCGCGAGCTTGGTCCTGTTCCGAATGTATCAATCACCCCACCTCCGTTCGAAGGCGCAGTTGCCGGTGCATTTCCGATTGGGCTGACGCGTCACGATCTGCCGTGCTTCGCCCATTTTTGCGAGACCCTCTATGCTAAGGGCAGCGATCAGGGAGCAGGACCCAAAACAATCTGGGTGCGCACTCCGTCGCTGTTGGAAGCAGAGACGCAATCTCCGGTACAGGCGCTGTGCCCGTTGGCCGATTGCGGCAATGGCATTTCGTGGAACGCGCCAACCAATGAGATGGGCTTCATGAACACAGATCTGACCGTGCAGATTCATCGCGAGCCGGTCTCGGACTGGCTGGCTTCGGATTCGATCTGCCACTGGCAGCCATCGGGGATCGGGATGTCTCAGTCCGTGCTCTTTGACACCGAGGGGCCGGTCGCCACGGCCCTGCAAACGCTAATTCTGTTCCCGCCTTCATAATTTTGTGGCCGAATTCTGCGGACCTCTTTTGAAACGCATTGCCGCGCGCGGGCCGAGGCCCTATCTTCTGGCCATGCGCTGGATTGTGAGCCTTTTGACCTGTAGCCTGCCGATCCCGGCCTTGGCGCACCCGCATGTCTTCATTGACACTGGGTTGGAGTTCATCGTGGACGAGTCCGGCCACTTGACCCATGTAAGGGTGACTTGGGCCTATGACGAGCTTTACTCATTGTACACGCTTGAAGAACTGAAGCTGGATCAGGATTTCGACGGCAATCTGACCGAAAGCGAAGAGCAAGTCTTGTCCGGTTTCGATGCGCAATGGATCGAAGGCTACAACGGCGATCTGGTCGTATTTGCGGACGGCGCGCCGGTGACCTTGTCAGGTCCGATGGAGCCAACCGCAACAACCGAGGACGGGCGCATCGTCACCTCTCATCTGCGCGCGGTTGAGGGTGGTTCGATACCGGCCACGGCGCTGACGGCCAAGGCTTATGACGAAACCTTCTACATAGCTTATGAAGTGACCCGTCCGGTGAGGGTTTCGGGGCCTGTGTCCTGCCAGATCGACAGGGTTGATCCAGACATTGATGGGCAATTGGCCCAGATGCAGGCATTCCTGCTGACGCTGGATGCCGATTACGACCTTGAGGAAAACGATATCCCGCTGGTCGGGGAGAGCTTTGCGACCGAGATTTTCATTTCATGTCCAAATACCTGATTGTTCCAGTCGCTATCGCCATCGCTTTGCTGCTGTGGTTCTGGGGCAGCGGCGGGTTTGATAGTCTGGCTGCTTGGGCCGCAGGCGAGCAACGCGAATTTCAGAATCAGATCGCGCGTGCCTTGAGGGCGGCGCGGGCTGAACAGCCCGAGGCCGTCGCGACCCTGCTAACGGTTTGCTTTGCCTACGGGTTCTTTCACGCCATTGGTCCGGGTCACGGCAAGGTGCTGATCGGAGGCTACGGTCTGGGCCGTCGTGTCGCGTTCTGGCGACTGTCCGCGATAAGTGTGCTGTCCAGTCTGGGGCAGGCGGTGACGGCCATTGTATTGGTCTATGCCGGCGTTCTGGTCTTTCAGATGTCACGCGAAAGTTTAGTAGAGGCAACTGAACAGGTCATGGCCCCGATCAGCTATGGGGCTATTGCTGCAATTGGGTTGTGGTTGGTATTTCGGTCCATCCGAAGCTTTGCAAGACGACATCGCAGCGAAACCGAACATCACCACCATCATGATCGTCACCATCATCATGACCACGATCATCATGACCACGATCATCATGACCACGGTGTCTGTTCAGATTGTGGCCACCGCCACGGCCCCACTGCAGAGGAAGTGGCACAAGTTGGCAGTGTCCGAGAAGCCCTGCTGCTGATCGTGAGCATCGCCGCGCGCCCCTGCACCGGAGCACTGTTTGTTCTGATCCTGACATGGCAGATGGGTATTGCTGCGGTCGGCATTGCCGGAGCGTTCACGATGGCGCTGGGCACGGCGACAGTGACAACCCTAGTTGGATGGACCTCATTCGGGCTGCGCGGAGGGTTGCTGGCCTCGGCTTCGGCCACGCGGTTTGCCTCCGTGCTGGCTCCGACGATTGAATTGGTGGCAGGCCTTGTGGTCGTCGTGATCGCAAGCGGCTTGTTGATGCGCGCGATCTAGTCGAACACCGGGTCGGGGTAACCGACCCGCGCCAGATAAAGGCCCTGTGGCGGGCAAACCGGCCCACAGGCGGCACGGTCGCTGGCTTCCAAGGCGTCTCGCACATCTTCGGGCGTCCACGCACCTGCGCCGACACGCTCCAGCGTTCCGACGAAGCTGCGTACCTGATTGTGTAGGAATGACCGAGCGCGGACGTGGAAATGCACCTCGGGACCGGAAAAACCTTCTATCTGTTCGACGCGCAGTTCATCCAGCGTTTTGACCGGGCTGGCTGCCTGACAAATGGAGGAGCGGAAGGTGGTAAAGTCATGCCGGCCAATCAGCATATCCGCCCCGGCCTGCATGGCATCGACGTCGAGACGGTGATTGATCTGCCAGACTTGCCCGGCGTCATGGGTTGCAGGTGCCCGGCGCATCAGGATGCGGAACAGATACTGCCGTTCCAACGCGGAAAACCGCGCATGCCAGTCATCGTCTACCCTTGCTGCTTTCACAATGGCCACAGGCTGCGGCTTGAGGTGATAGTTCAGCGCCTCGGACAGGCGGAAAGGGTCCCACTCTTTGACCAGATCGCAATGAGCAACCTGTCCCAAGGCGTGAACCCCAGCATCGGTCCGACCCGCGGCGGCGATGGTGTGATCTCCGGGTTGTATACGCGACAGCGCCTGTTCGATTGCCCCCTGTACGGACGGCAATTCCTTCTGCCGCTGCCACCCGGCAAACGGCTCTCCTTGGTATTCGACTTTCAGCGCGTATCTAGGCATGGGCTGCTGGTAACGTGCCGCGCGAGAGGGGGCAAGAGCGTGAAAGCTCTGGCAAGTGCGGCGACCTCTACCTATCTTGAGCGAAACGAAAAAAGCGGGGCGACAGCTTGGTCATCTCATCCCTGGCAGACAGTCTTGTGCGCGGTGTCGAATCCGTGGGCGACCGCGTGTCCGAGACATTGTTTGAGCCGATCATACGTCTGGGCGTCACCGGCCTTGCGCGGTCGGGTAAAACGGTATTCATCACCTCGTTGGTTGCGAACCTTCTGGACCGGGGGCGTATGCCCGGATTGGTCGCGCAGCAGGAAGGGCGGATCAATTCGGTCTACCTGCAGCCACAGCCCGACGACACAGTGCCGAGGTTTGACTATGAGAACCATCTGTCTGCTTTGACCGGACCACAGCCGCATTGGCCGGACAGTACCCGCGCGGTGTCGGAACTGCGTCTGTCCTTTAAGGCGCGCCCGTCCGGACTGCTTTCAGGGCTGCAGGGTCCGCGAACCGTCCACCTGGATATCGTGGACTACCCCGGCGAATGGTTGCTGGATTTGGCCCTATTGGACAAATCTTATGAGGTCTGGTCCGCTGAAACTTTGCAACGCATCGCTGGACGCGCTGAGGCCGCCGCGTTTCTTCATTTGGCCAACAAGAGCGACCCGGCTGAAACGCATGATGAACCCAAAGCGCAGGCCCTAGCCAAGGAATTCGCATCTTATCTCGGCGCTGCGCGCGATGCCGGGTTCTATGACTGCACGCCGGGAAGATTCCTGTTACCGGGCGATTTGGCGGGGTCTCCGGTGCTAACCTTCGCGCCACTGAACGTGGAGGGGCACGCGCCCCGGCGAAGCTTGCACCGCGAAATGGCGCGGCGGTACGAGGCCTATAAGTCTCAGGTCGTAAAGCCGTTCTTTCGGGATCATTTCGCTCGGATCGACCGGCAGGTGGTTCTGGTCGACGCACTGGGCGCGATCCATAAAGGACCACAAGCGGTTGAGGATATGCGCCGTGCGATGGCCGATATCCTTTCGGCCTTCCGACCCGGGCGTAACGCGTGGCTCAGCCAGTTGCTGCTGGGCAAACGGGTTGAGCGTATTCTGTTCGCGGCGACCAAGGCCGATCACCTTCACCATACCCAACACCCGCGTCTGAGGCACATCATGGAGGCCCTGACCCGCGACGCCCGAGACCGTGCCAGCTTTGCCGGGGCGGAAACGGCGGCACTGTCTCTGGCCGCATTGCGCGCAACGACCGAGGAAATCCGCACCCACAACGGGACCGAACTGCCCTGTGTGCGTGGCACCCTGCTGGATGGCAAACAAGCGGCCTTCTATCCTGGAGACCTGCCCGACGATCCGGCCCACTTGCTGGGTCCGGCACGCAACGGGGCTGAAAGCTGGCTGGGTGCGGATTATGGGTTCATGGCCTTCGCGCCCGCCCATCTGACCCTGCGCCCCGGCGACGGCCCTCCCCACATTCGGCTGGATCGCGCCGCGCAGTTCTTGATCGGAGACCGCCTGTGACCGTGATCCTCCGCCCCGCCCGCAGCACAGATGCCGGTGCGACCGGAGAGATTTTGCACAGTTTCGCTCGTGAAAACGACTGGATGCCCGAGCTGCATTCCCAAGCTGAAACGATCGCCTTTTGTGGCCGGATGATTGATCTGGACTGGGTCACAGTTGCCGAAACTCAGGGAAGAGTCGTCGGGTTTCTGGCTTTGAACGGGGCCGAGGTTCATTCTCTGTACCTGAAGCAGGGATCGCGCGGGCAGGGGATTGGACAGCGGCTGTTGGAACACGCCAAGTCCGACAAGCCCTGTCTGTCTCTGTTCGCTTTTGAGGCCAATCACGGTGCGCGCAGGTTTTATGAGCGCAACGGATTTGCCGAAGTTGCCCGTAGCGATGGGGCGGAAAACGATGAAAACCTGCCAGACATCAAATATGTCTGGCAGCGCAAGGGGGCTGAAAATGGCTAAAGGTCCGGTTCTGATTGATCTTGATGATGAGGAGCCCGCCGCGGACGTGGCGGAAGCCCCTCCGGTTCCCGACATTGCGCAGCCGCAGGGACAGGCGATGCAAACTGCGGTGCGGCTGGCGGCGCGGAGACCCTCGGCCTTGTCGCGGTGGTTCTGGGGGCTGGCGCTGGCAGTGATTGGAGCGGTGGTTTCAGTTGCCGCGTGGGATTTTGTTAATTCGCTGTTGCTGCGAGCGCCAATACTGGGCTGGGTCGTTACCGGTTTAATGGCTGCATTCGTTTTTGTCCTGCTGGTCATTGCCGTGCGGGAACTGGCAGCCATTAGTCGACTGTCCCGCGTGGATGGTATGCGGCAGGCGGCTGATGCAGCGCTAGCCGAGGGTGATCTGGAGCAGGCTCGCACGGTCACAAAGCGCCTGATCGCGTTTTACAAAGGGCGCGACGAGACGCAATGGGGACGCGACCGACTGGCCGAACGGATGGGTGAGCAATTTGATGCCTCAACATTGATGACGCTGGCTGAGGATGAGTTATTAGCCCCTCTGGACGCTGCCGCCAGCCGTGAGGTTGAGGCCGCCGCCCGGCAGGTAGCGACAGTAACTGCACTGGTTCCGTTGGCGCTGGCGGATGTGGTGACGGCGCTGGCGTCCTCACTTCGGATGATCCGCAGGGTGGCCGAAATCTACGGAGGTCGTGCAGGTTTTCTGGGCAGTTGGCGACTGACCCGTGCTGTCTTTGTGCATCTCGTCGCAACCGGGGCCGTGGCCGTGGGAGATGATCTGCTGGAGCCGGTTTTGGGCGGATCGGTCCTCAGCAAGCTCTCCCGCAGGTTCGGTGAGGGGTTGGTGAATGGCGCGCTCAGCGCACGGGTGGGCGTGGCCGCGATGGAAGTCTGTCGACCGCTGCCGTTCTCGGACCGGCACAAACCCTCAACCCGCGGGATGATCAAACGCGCGCTCAGCGGCTTGTTTTCGAAAACTTGACCTAACGCAAAGCTTTCCTTCCTGCTGGGCTGCATAACAGTGCCGGAGCCAGCCATGACCGATCACGGACACAGCCAGCAGGAAATTGCCGCGCGGATCAATGCCCCGCCAGGGCGGGGGGTGCTGCGGGATATTGTATACGGTGGCATCGACGGGTCGGTTACCACGTTTGCCATTGTAGCCGGGGTCGCTGGGGCAGGATTGTCACCCTTCATCATCGTGGCGCTGGGGCTGGCCAATGTGCTGGCGGATGGATTTTCGATGGCGGCTGGGAACTATTCGGGTACCAAGGCCGAACTGGACAATATCCGCCGCATCCGCGCCATCGAAGAACGCCACATCTCTCAATACCCTGAAGGCGAACGCCGCGAAGTGCGCGAGATTTTGGCTCAGAAGGGTCTTTCAGGCCCGGTCTTGGAAGAGGCCACGGACGCCATCACTGCCAATCACGACAACTGGATCAACCTGATGATTGAGGGAGAATATGGTTTGGGTAGCGTTGATCCCCATCCGATCAAGGCTGCTGTTGCTACGTTTTTGGCCTTTCTCGTGGCCGGAATGGTGCCGCTGTTGCCGTTCCTGCTTTCGGTTGATCAGGCTTTTGCAGTTTCGGCCTGGATGACCATGGGGGTTTTCTTCGGCATCGGAGCCTTCAAAAGCCACTGGTCGCTGTCTCCGTGGTGGCGATCCGGGGGAGAGACGTTGGTGATTGGCGGTGCCGCGGCTCTTATAGCGTATCTTGTGGGCTCTCTTTTTCATCCATAGCGGCCGAGATTGTCGCAGTGCGTTACAATGGGCTGGTCTTTGTTTGGAGGGTCGTTAGGCTGGCGAAGATAGCTTAAAGTGATTGTGCGACTATTGCCGGTAGCAAATAAGAATATTTTGGTTTTAGGAGCTTATGGCTTTATCGGCTCCGCTGTCACCCAGTCGCTGAGGGCCAAGGGGGCGCAGGTTTCCGCCTTTGTACGCAGCAAGAAAACAGCGGCTCAGGTTTTGCCAGGTATCGTGCAAGTGCAAAGTGACTTGCGCGCCTGCTTGCGGCCTGAAGACTGGGACGACCTCCTGACAAGCATTGATTGTGTCGTGAACTGCGCGGGGGCGTTGCAGGATGGTCCGGCTGATGATCTTAACGCTGTCCACCACACTGCCATTTCGGCCTTGGGGCAGGCCTGCGCGCGCAAGGGCATAGCTGTCGTGCAGATATCAGCCATTGGTACCGCCTCTGATGCCGAAACGGATTTCATGCGCACCAAAGCGGCAGGGGACGAAGCGTTGCGGGCCTGTGGCGCACCACTTTGGATTCTCAAACCCGGCCTGGTTATCGGACAGTCAGACTATGGCGGTACGGCTTTGCTGCGGATGCTGGCGGCGGTGCCCTTTGTGCAGCCCATCGCGTATTCACAAGCGCCGGTTCAATGTGTGGGTATGTTGGACTTGTGCGATGCCGTGGCCGAAGCCGTCGCTGGGAATTTACCTCAAGGCAGCTATGATTTGGTCGAGGAAACGCCCATGCCGTTGTCCGGAGTTCTATCGGAAACGCGTCGCTGGCTTGGATTTCCAACGGCGCGGATGACACTGAACGTGCCTGTTTGGGGAACGCGCCTGATATCGCGCTGTGCGGATGCTTTAGGGCATTTAGGCTGGCGCTCGCCCTTGCGAAGCAACGCTATGATTATCATGGCCAGCGGAGTTGTTGGAAACCCAGAGCCCTATCGCTCCGCAACGGGCCGGTCGATGGCGCCCTTGCGCCAAGTCTATGCAAGCCTGGCCAGTTCTCGTGAACACAGGCTAAGCGCACGTATGTCCCTGTTGATGCCACTGGTCGTTACAGTTTTGTGCCTGTTTTGGCTGCTATCCGGTCTGTTCGGACTACTTGGCCTGCCTCAGGCCGTGGAGGTTCTGACAAACGTTGGCTGGGGCGCAGAACTGGCGAAATTGAGCGTTGTGTTTTGGTCGGTGGTGGATATCACGCTGGGGCTTGTGATCCTGTGGCGCCCTTGGGCCGTGCGCGCTTGTGTTGCCCAATTTGCCGTCGCGCTGTTTTACCTGATAGCTGCCAGCCTTACCCTTCCCGCCCTGTGGTTGGACCCATTCGGCCCTCTCACCAAAATCCTGCCGGCAATGATGCTGTCACTTGTTGCCTGGCCAATGGTGGAGAAACGATGATGGACCCGGACCTGATCTTGCGGTGGTTGCACGTTATCGGAGCGTGCGTTCTACTTGGTACCGGTGCCGGAATCGCGTTTTTCATGCTTACCGCGCACCGCAGGGGCGATGCCAGGTTCATCGCGCAGACCGCCGGAACCGTGGTGCTCGCCGATCTGGTATTCACTACTACAGCAGTAATCGCGCAGCCAGTGACTGGAAGCCTGCTGGCCTGGCGCTTGGGCTGGCCGCTGACCGAGGGCTGGCTTCTGACTTCTCTGGCGTTGTATGCGATCACCGGGTTGTTCTGGTTGCCGGTTGTCTGGATACAGATCCAAATGCGTGGGCTGGCGCAGGCGGCGGCTGAGACAGCTGAACCGCTGCCGCATTCCTATTACCGACTGTTTCGCATCTGGTTCGCTTGTGGGGTTCCTGCCTTTGCCGCGGTGTTGGCCATTGTCTGGTTGATGATCGCGCGGCCGACGATAGCTTGGAGCTAGCCTTTGGGTCATTGATCCTCGAAATCTATGAGATTTCTGACTGTTGCTGGGTGATCAGCTCGGGTAGCCTGACAGTGCAACCACTCGGAGAGCCCTTTGGAATCGCTGCTTGTTCTTGTCGGATTGATCGTGCTGGCCATTCCGGTGACCATCGTTGTCCTGCTGGTCAGTCAGACGCGCCTACGACGACGTGTTGAGCATTTGGAACAGCAAATCCTCTCACTTGGAGGGGCGGCCGCCGAAACGCGCGCAGAGGCGCCGAGACCTGAGTTGCGCAAGCCTACCAAAAAACCGGAAAAGGCTCCAAAGCCTGCGCCTTGGAGCGCCGCCAAAGCTCAATCACCCAAGCCGCCAACCGAGGACACAATACCAGCCGCCGTGGTGTTCCGTGAAGAACGCTTTGCGGCTCTGACGGACTGGCTGCGCGAGAACTGGTTCTACGCAGTATCGGCCCTGTCGCTCGCTCTGGCGGGGATTTTTTTGGTACAGTACGGCGTGGAAAGCGGGTTGCTGCCTCCGACCGCGCGGGTGATTGCAGCGCTGCTGTTCGGCGCAGCCATGATTGTCGCGGGCGAGGTCATTCGACGCAAATACGGCGACGACGAAACCTCTGCCACGGCCTATCTGCCGTCGGTGTTTTCCGGAGCTGGGCTGGTTACGCTGTTCGGCGGAATTTTGGCCGCCCGGCAGCTCTATGGCCTGATCGGCCCCGAAGCCGCGTTGGCCGCTATGGTCCTCGTCGCGTTGGTGGGACTTGTACTGGGATGGTTTCACGGTCCCTTGCTGGCTGCGGTCGGGTTAATCGGAGCGTTTGCGGCCCCGTTTGTTGTAGGTGGCACCTCGGAAAACCCGGCTTGGCTTTATGCCTATTTCTTCGTGGTTGCCGTATTGGGGTTGGGAATCGACACGGTGCGGCGCTGGGCCTGGATTTCGGTTCTAACCTTGTTCGGTGCGTATTCCGCCTGCCTGTTGCTGGTGCTGTCCTCGCCGATCAGCGAGCCCGAGTACCTGGTTTGTGTCATGGCTCTGGCCGTGGCTGCCATTGCTATTCCCGTCCGGCGCATCTGGCCCGGTCATGACGGACCGATGATTACGTCGATCATCTGGCGCAAAAAGGGTGACGTCTGGCCGGAATTTCCGACACGGATAGCCTTCGCTGCGGTGGCCGTCAGTACCGCGATTGTCTCGGTGCATTGGGCGGACAGTTCCGGTGAATTCTGGCTGGGTGTTGCCCTACTGTCGGGGCTGACGCTGGGGTTGATGGTGTGGGGCGAGCGAGCCGAAGCCTTGCAGGATGCGATTGTGCTGCCCGCGCTTGGGCTTATCTGGTTCGTGCTGGTGCATGGCTGGGACAACGGCGCTGTGCTGCGTGCATTTGCCGAGACCTATGCCGAAACACCCGAGGCGGATTACCCGTGGGTGGTCACAATTCTCACCGCTCTAGGCGCGTTGATTTCGATCACTGCGGCCTGGCGGTCGATGCGCGCGCAGTCCTATGCAGAAATCTGGGCCGGAGCGGCCGCCGTTTTTGCGCCCGCGCTAGCCATCGCGCTTGAGATCGGTTGGCATCCGGCAAGGGTCATCGGAGCGTATCCTTGGGCCCTGCACGCCATTGCGCTGGGCGTGCTGATGGTTGTCCTTGCTGAACGGTTCGCGCGCGTCGATGGCGACAACCGGATGCGCCCGGCTCTGGCTACGCTGTCTGCATTGTCGTGCCTGACATTTGCCTGTGTCATCGTGCTGAGCTCGGCGGCACTAACCATCGCTCTGGTCGTCATGGTGGTGGTCGCGGCGGCGTTGGACCGCAAGTTTAACTTGCCGCCGATGAGCTGGTTCATCTGGGCGGGCGTTTTCACAATCACAGTGCGGTTGGTGCTGAACCCTGGGTTAGATTGGGCAAGCACCGCTCCGGTGGTTGAAATGGCGCTGGTTTACAGTGTAGGCACGTCGGGTTTCCTGATCGGATGGGTGCTACTGAAACCGCTGGACCGTCCCTTGGCGATCCTGCTGCTGGAGAGTGCGGCTTGGGCGACGGGGGGCATATTGCTGTCCCTGTTGCTGGAACGTTGGCTGCAGAGCTTTGGCGAAGGCAATGCCACCGACAGTCATTGGGGACTTGGCCTGCTGGCCGTCATTTGGTTGTTGCTGGCCTTCGCGCAGGTTCAACGCTTCGAATTGGGCGGCAAACTGAACTACGCGCGTTACGTGCTGGCTGTGTTTTTTGCCGGTCATGGGCTTTTACGGTTGGTGCAGGCGCTGGTGGAAGCGAACCCGCTGCTCAGCACTGTTGCGCCGCCGGTTCTGGGTCCGCCCGTGTTGAACACGCTGGCGGTTGCCTATCTGCTGCCAGCTCTGGCCATCGGGTTCTCAGTCTGGCGGTTTCACGCAACGCCGCTCTGGCTGCGGCGCGTCAGCTATGGGCTGAGCGCCGGGTTGGCAGCTTTATGGTTGGGGATGATGATCCGTCATGTCTGGCAAGGAGCTGAAGGGATGTATGAGGGCAACGGCGTGACCCAGTCTGAACTTTACACTTACACCATGGCTCTGCTGGTAATCGGGGCGACGTTGTTCTACCAATCGCTGGCGCGCCGATCCGACCTGATGCGCAAGGCGGGTCTGGTGGTGATCGGGCTGGCCGTGGCCAAGGTGTTTCTGATCGACATTGCAGGGCTGGGTGGCCTGATCCGCGTGTTCTCATTACTGGCTTTGGGGCTGGCACTGGCCGGTCTGGCGTGGCTCAACCGCTGGGCCAAGCTGCGCCAATCGCCGCAGCAGGCGGAACCTCTGGACCATTAGGCGCGGGCGTCCTATAAGCCCGCCATGCATGACCGTATGGCCATCATTATTCGAATTATATCCCCGGCGCTCTGACCTCCTGAGACGCCGGGCAAAGGTGTTTGAGACCTCGCACCGACCGCTTCGATCCTAGTACGACCAGATCATCCAAAGGACGCCCCCAATGTGCGCCGACACGATCCAGACACCTGATTACAAAGACACGCTGAACCTGCCCAAAACCGACTTCCCCATGCGCGCCGGCCTGCCCAAGCGCGAGCCTGCATGGCTGGAACGTTGGGAGACCATCGGCGTTTATGACCGCCTGCGCGAGAAAGAGGGCCGCACACCCTTTACCCTGCACGATGGCCCTCCCTACGCGAACGGCCACCTGCATATCGGTCACGCGCTGAACAAGACGATCAAGGACATGATCGTGCGCAGCCATCAGATGATGGGTTTTGACGCGCGCTATGTGCCCGGCTGGGACTGTCACGGCCTGCCGATCGAATGGAAGATTGAGGAACAATACCGCAAAAAGGGCAAGAACAAAGACGAGGTGAACGTCGTCGATTTCCGTCAGGAATGCCGCAAATTCGCCGAGGGCTGGATCGACATCCAGCGTGAAGAGTTCAAGCGTCTGGGCATCACCGGCAACTGGGCCGATCCCTACATCACGATGGACTATCACGCCGAGGCCGTGATCGCCGACGAGTTCATGAAGTTCCTGATGAACGGCACGCTCTATCAGGGCTCGAAGCCGGTGATGTGGTCGCCTATCGAGAAAACCGCGCTGGCCGAAGCCGAGGTCGAATATCACGACAAGGAAAGCTTCACCATCTGGGTGAAGTTCAAGGTCGTGAATGCGGGCGATCTGGATGGCGCTTGTGTGGTGATCTGGACGACAACTCCCTGGACCATGCCGTCGAACAAGGCGGTCGTGTACGGCAAGGATATCTCTTACGGTCTCTACGAAGTCACCGGCACGCCGGATGAATGCTGGGCCAATGTGGGTGACAAGTTCCTGCTGGCCGACAATCTGGCCGCCGACGTGCTGGGTCGTGCACGCCTGAACGATGACCAGTGGACCCGCGTTCGTGACGTCACCACAGCGGAACTGGAAGGCGTTCAACTAATGCACCCGCTGGCCGGGGCAGAGGGCGGCAATGGCGAGTGGGACGATATCCGCGACTTCCGTGCCGCTGAGTTTGTGACCGATACCGAAGGTACCGGCTTCGTCCACTGCGCGCCTTCCCACGGTATGGAAGAATTCGAGCTGTATCGCGATCTGGGCATGCTTGAGCAGGTTATCACCTACAACGTGATGGACGATGGCTCGTTCCGCGCCGATCTGCCGTTCTTTGGCGGCAAATACATCCTGTCGCGCAAGGGCGGTGAGGGTGACGCGAACAAGGCCGTGATCGACAAGCTGGTCGAAGTCGGGGGTCTGCTGGCGCGCGGCAAGATCAAGCACAGCTATCCGCATTCGTGGCGCTCGAAGGCGCCGATCATCTACCGGAACACGCCGCAGTGGTTTGCGTCCGTTGATCGCAAGCTGGACGATGGCATGGGGGAGATGGGCGACACCATCCGAGAGCGCGCCCTACGCTCGATCGACGAGTTGGTGAAGTGGACGCCGCAAACCGGTCGCAACCGCCTGTATTCGATGATCGAAGCGCGCCCGGATTGGGTTCTTTCGCGCCAGCGCGCCTGGGGCGTGCCGCTGACCTGCTTTACCAAGAAAGGCGCTCTACCCACCGACGCGGACTATCTGCTGCGCAACGAAGACCTGAATGCGCGCATCAAAGCGGCGTTTGAGAAAGACGGCGCGGACATCTGGTACGCCGACGGCTTCAAAGAGAAGATTCTCGACGGCATCGCCAACCCCGAGGACTACGATCAGGTATTCGACGTGCTGGACGTGTGGTTCGACTCGGGCTCGACCCACGCCTTCGTTCTGCGTGACCGCGAGGACGGCACCGAGGACGGCATCGCCGATGTCTATATGGAAGGAACCGACCAGCACCGCGGGTGGTTCCATTCCTCGATGCTGCAGGCCTGCGGCACCAAGGGCCGTGCGCCTTATCGCAACGTAGTGACCCATGGCTTCACGCTGGATGCCAAGGGCAACAAGATGTCCAAATCTCTGGGCAACACCATTGTGCCGGAAGAGGTCGTCAAGCAATACGGTGCCGATATTCTGCGCCTTTGGGTGGCTCAGACCGACTACACGGCTGACCAGCGGATCGGGCCTGAGATCCTGAAAGGCACCGCCGACAGCTATCGCCGCCTGCGCAATACTATGCGGTTCATGCTGGGGTCATTGGCTGACTTTACCGAGGCCGACCGCGTCGCGCCCGAGGATATGCCGCGTCTGGAACGCTGGGTTCTCAGCCGTCTCGCCGATCTGGATGAGCAGGTGCGCAAGGGCTACGCCTCTTTCGACTTCCAAGGTGTGTTCAGTGCCGTGTTCACCTTTGCCACGGTCGATCTGTCGTCCTTCTACTTCGACGTCCGCAAGGACGCGCTCTATTGCGATGGCGACAGCCTGCGCCGTCGAGCGGTCCGTACCGTGCTGGACATCCTGTTCCACCGCCTGACCACCTGGCTGGCCCCGGTTCTGGTCTTCACGATGGAAGAGGTCTGGCTGGAGCGGTTCCCAGGTAATGACACTTCGGTCCATCTGATGGACTTCCCGGACACGCCCGCCGACTGGCGCGACGGTGAATTGGAAGCCAACATGGCCAAAGTCCGCCGCGTCCGCCGTGCCGTGACCGCCGCGCTTGAGGTGCAGCGTCAGGACAAGGTGATTGGTTCCAGCCTCGAAGCGGCACCGATTGTATTTGTCGAAGACGGTGACACTCGCGATCTGCTGGCAACCTTCGACGTGGATGACATGTGCATCACGTCCGGTCTGACCGTCACCGGCGACCCGGCCCCGGCCGAGGCGTTCCGTGTGCCGGAGATCGAAGGTGTCGCGGTGGTGTTCGAAAAGGCCGAGGGCGAAAAGTGCCAGCGATGCTGGAAAATCCTGCCCGATGTGGGCCGCCACGCCCACGAAGGCGTCTGCGGACGTTGCGACGAGGCGCTAAGCTAAGATCAGACCCCCGGTCACCAGCCGGGGGTTTTTCGTTGCAGCGGATGAGGCAATCTGAAACGCTGCGCCTATGCCGATGATTACCGTTGAAACCCAGTTTGGCCGCTTAGGTGTCGAAGAAACCGACGGTGCCATCACGCGCCTTGTGTGGGATGGCCGGAACGAGGGGCCTAAGACGCCTTTGCTGCAAGAGGCCGCGGCCCAATTGGCGGCCTATGACAAGGGGCGGCTTGAGCGGTTTGATCTGCCCTATCACGTCGCCGGGTCTGATTTTCAATGCCAGGTTTGTGACCTGATGTTTGCTATCCCGCTGGGCGAAACCCGCACCTATGGCGACATCGCCAAAGAACTGGGGCAGCCGCCTCAGCCCGTTGGGCAAGCCTGCGGAGCAAACCCGATTCCGGTGATCATCCCCTGTCATCGGGTGCTATCTGCGAACGGTTTGGGTGGGTTTTCCGGGGACGGCGGGATTGAGACCAAGGTTGCCCTTTTGCGCCACGAACGGGCGGCGGGCTTGCTGATCTGAAGTCTGAATTCTGTTGCAATCCGGCCAGTTGAGGCTCAATTTGTATCAGATAGAGAATTCAAAGGATCGCATTGCATGACCGCCCAAACAGACCCGGCCGCCCGCAAAAAGGCCATTATTGACCGACTGATGTCACTGGAAGAGCAGGAATTGGCGACCGCGCAGGCGCATTACGATGCGTTTCTGAAGGATTCTCAGTTGGATGATCGCGAAGGGCACGACAAGGATGACATCGCCTCCTCGCGCGAGAATGCGGATCTGGCGGCAGCCTTTGATGCTCCGGTTCATGCGCATCACGCCAAGATCGACGTGATCGAAAATACGGATTTCAGCGTCACTGATACCGTGCAGCCGGGCGCAGTGGTCAAGTTCAACAACCGGCGATTTGTCGTTTGCGTGTCGACCACGCGGTTCGATGTGGACGGAAAGACCTATATGGGCATATCAACCCAGAGCCCGATCTACCTGGCCATGGTAGGCCTGCAAGAGGGTGACGTGTTCACACACAACGGCACCGAGTTCGAGGTTCAGGAAGTCTTGTAGTTCGCGCTTTTGCGCTGCGGAATGATCTGTTGCGCAATCCCTGCGAATACTAGGTACAGGCTGGTGACTACCAAGCCCCAATGCGCCCAGCTTTCCGGATGGAAATCGACCCAGGCCGCCCAACCGGCAAAGAAAGTCCATGCGAACGCGATAGGCAACGAGACCGAGCGCCAACGTTCGGTCCGTACCGGGTGAATGAATTTCAGCGGCAGGAACATCGCCAGCGACAGCAGCGACACCAGCACCAGGATAATCCAGAAATTGGGCTCTAGCGCGAAGACGACGATGACGAACATATTCCAGCATCCAGGGAAACCCGAGAAGGAATTGTCCTTTGTTTTCATGCGTGTGTCGGCGAAATACATTGCGCTGGCAAAGGTGATGACGATGATCGCGAACCATCCGGTCCAACCGTCCATCAAACCGGATTTGAACAGAGCGAAGGCCGGAATGAACACATAGGTCAGGTAGTCGATGATCAGATCCAGAAGCACCCCGTCGAACTCGGGCGCGTTCTTCTTGACGTGGTAGTGCCGAGCCAAGGGGCCGTCGATGCCGTCCACGATGAACGAAACCACCAACCACAGGTACATCAGGCTCCACTTTTCCTCGACTGCGGCAAGCATGGCCAGCATGGCAAAAACGGCGCCAGTGGCCGTGAAAAGATGAACGGAAAGTGCTTTGAATCTGAGTGTCATGCAGGTGTCATGGACGATGCGTTCAGCAGATGCAAACCAAAAGCCAAACTTCGGTGAATGCCTGACGTCACGATGCGGTGCGACCTCAGGCTTTGGGATGGGCGCGGTTGTAGACCTCCATCAATCGCGCTGTATCCACGGCCGTGTAAGTCTGCGTGGTCGAAAGCGAAGCGTGCCCCAGAAGTTCCTGAATGGAGCGCAGGTCGCCCCCGGCGGACAGAAGATGGGTTGCAAAGCTGTGCCGCATCGCGTGCGGTGTGGCCGTCGCTGGCAGGCCAAGCTGCATGCGCGCCTTGGCCACTACCTCTTGAATTGCGCGCGGGTTCAGTGGGCCGCCGCGTACACCGCGAAACAGGGCTTTGTCTTTGGCCTGTGGGTGCGGGCAAAGCTGTAGGTAGCGATCCACCGCAGTGCGGGCGGCGGGTAGGACGGGAACGATTCGCTCTTTGTCGCCTTTGCCGATGATGCGCAGGGTTTCAGGCAGCGGCGCGTCTGCGCCGGTGAGAGAAAGCGCCTCGGAAATCCGCAGCCCACAGCCGTAAAGCAGTGTGACCACGGCGACGTCGCGGGCAGAGACCCAATCACTGGTCGATTGCAGTTCGACCGTTTCGATCATCGCACGTGCAGCGTCTTTGGCCAGCGGACGCGGCAGTTTCTTGGTGAATTTCGGCGCGCGGGTGGACAGAACGGCGGTAGGCTCGAACCCTTCACGTTCAGACAGCCAACGATAGAAGCTTTTGACGGCCGAGAGTTTGCGGGCCAGTGACCGAGCGCCGACACCAGACGCGCGCTGATCAGCCATCCACGCACGCATGTCCGAGACCGTGATCCGTGCGAGGGCGGCCAGCCCCTGCCGCTCGCTGTGGTGTAGGGTCATGAACGAAAGAAAATCGGTGACGTCGCCACGATAGGCAGTCTGTGTGTTTTCGGATCGCCCGGCCAAAGCCCCCAGACTGTCCAGCCAATGCTGCAACGCATCGCGGCAGGCTGGAGAAATCAAACTCACGACAGCCAGTGGCGCATCGAGCGTTCAAACACGCCTGCAAAGAAAGCCAGCAGATCCGTACCCAGTTGTGGGGTAAAGTGGTTCGCGTCTTTGGCGCCCATAACGATCATACCGGGCAGGCGACCTTCACCCAGATTCAGCTTCAGACAGGCTTCTGAGCGAAGCTGGCCAGCCATGGGACCGAATATTGTTGGATTAGGGTGCCGAACCGACCGTAAAACCACTTCGCGCGCGGGTCCGCCGCGATCCTTGCTAAGATATGCGTCAATCGCACCAGGTTCGACCACGGTCAGCACACCGCCCAGTTTCTCGATGGTGTGATCTTCCTGTATGACGGTCGTTTCGAGAACCAGAGTGATGTAATCAACGCGCAGAATCTCAGTTACTTCATTGCCAAGAGTGCGCAGAAAGTCTTCGAACTCAACCGGTTCCAGCAAGCGTAGGATGGCGCGGTGCACCTGGTTTGTGCCCGCGAGGTTTTCATAGGCCGCGGCGATGACGGAGCGGTGGGTGTCTTCGAGGCGATCCAGGCGCTCCTCAAGCCGTTGCATGGCGATGCCGCGCAGGTCAATGACGTTGTCACCGCGCGCCTGTTCGTTGGCGGTCACCAGCGCCTGCATCAGATCCTTGTCGTCCAGCACGGCGTCTGGTTCGGCCAGAATCGCGGCGCGGAGATTATCCTTGAGTTTGGTGTTGCTGCTCATGTCCCGTCCGGTCTTTTTTTGTTGAGCGGCTTATAACACGGCATGCCGGATTTGCCTTGGGAAAAATGCAAGTAAAAGTGGATTTAACGTAAGGATGTGTCGGAAAGGCTCCCGCCTGTAATAGCCTGATCAGTGGATCAGGTTTAGCAGTTGGGCGGGGCGCGGCGCCTGACGACGCCGCGCGGTTGTACAAACTATCAGAGGATTTTCTGACCTGTCTTAGCCCAGTCGGCCAAGAAGGTTTCCAAGCCTTTGTCGGTCAGCGGGTGATCCGCCAGTTTCTTGATCACGGCCGGAGGGGCGGTGATCACGTCGGCGCCGATGCGGGCGCTGTCGGTCACGTGGTTCACGGAACGGATCGAGGCAGCGAGGATTTCAGTCTCGAACCCGTAATTGTCATAGACCTGACGGATATCGGCGATAAGGTCCATGCCGTCGAGATTGATGTCGTCCAGGCGGCCGATGAAGGGCGAGATGAAAGTGGCGCCTGCCTTGGCGGCCAGAATTGCCTGATTGGTCGAGAAGCAGAGGGTCACGTTGACCATTTGGCCTTCGTCGGTCAGGGTTTTACAGGCTTTCAGACCGGCCCAAGTCAGCGGTACTTTGACCGCGATATTCGGCGCGATCTTTGCCAGCTTGCGGCCTTCGGCAATCATGTCGTCGGCTTCGGTGGCGACAACTTCGGCCGAAACGGGGCCGTCAACCAGATCACAGATCTCTTTAGTCACTTCCAGAATGTCGCGACCGGATTTCAGGATTAGCGAGGGGTTGGTGGTCACACCGTCCACCATGCCCAGATCGTTCAGTTCGGCGATGGCGTCGATCTCGGCGGTGTCTACGAAGAATTTCATGCGGGCAGTCCTTTGATGGGTTGGCCTTGGTCGCGGATGCCTTTACCTCAAAGAGACCCATGCTGAAACCCCCCCGGCCCAAGGATATGCGGTGAGCACTCAGGAGTATTTTGACCACGGAGAGCTGGTGGCAGTGCTGACCACACAGCCTCTGGACCGGACGCTGGACTACAAGGCGCCCGAAGGTGGGTGTTTTTGGGGGGCGTTTGTCGAAGTGCCATTGGGTCCGCGCAAAGTGCTGGGTGTGGTTTGGGGGCCGGGGCAGGGTGGATTTGACCTAAGCAAGGCACGGTCTGTGATCCGGGTGCTTGAGGTCGCGCCGATGCGCGAAGAGATGCGGGTGTTCTTGGGGAAGGTGGCCGATTACACGCTGACGCCGATGCCTGCCATGCTGCGGCTGGCAACGCGCGCGCCGGGGCTGGGCGACCCACCGTCGATGCGCAAGATCTACCGCCTTGGGGATGGCGAGCCAGACCGGATGACCGATGCGCGGGCGCGTGTGTTGGAGGTCTTGCGGGACTACTGCGGTTTGGCCTTTACGTTAAAAGAACTGGCCGAGCAGGCGGGCGTGACTTCGTCGGTCGTGAAAGGGCTGGTGAAACAGGGTGCGGTGCGGGAGGAGGACAGCCCCCGCGATCTGCCTTATCCGCATCTGGACCCGGACCTGCCGGGTAAATCGTTGACCGAGGATCAGGCGGCTGCGGTTGCGAATCTGCGAGCGGGTCAGCGAACGGCGAATTACGGCACGACGTTGCTGAAGGGCGTGACCGGGTCGGGCAAGACTGAGGTCTATCTGGAGGCCGTGGCCGAGGCGTTGCGGATGGGGCGGCAGGCTTTGGTGCTGCTTCCCGAGATTGCTCTGACAGCTGAGTTCCTGACCCGCGTCGAGGCGCGGTTTGGTGCGCGGCCTGCCGAATGGCACTCGGGCGCCACCATGACCGAACGCCGTCGGGTCTGGCGAATGGTCGGGCAGGGGGATGCGCAACTGGTGGTCGGCGCACGGTCGGCTCTGTTTCTGCCATTCCGTGACCTGGGGCTAGTGGTGGTCGATGAGGAACACGACACCTCGTATAAACAGGAAGACGGCGTGCATTACAGCGCCCGCGACATGGCGGTTCTGCGGTCGGCCATTTGCGGCGCGCGGGTGGTTCTGGCCAGCGCCACGCCCTCGTTGGAAAGTTGGGCCAATGCCGAGGCGGGCAAGTATGAACGCCTCGATTTGACCTCGCGCTTTGGGGCGGCGGTGCTGCCCGAAATAAAACCCATCGACATGCGGGCCGAGCAAATGCAGTCGGGGACGTGGATTTCTCCGTCCCTGCGGCAAGCGGTGCGTCAGCGGATCGAACGGGGCGAGCAATCATTGCTGTTCATAAACCGCCGTGGTTACGCGCCGGTGACGTTGTGCCGAGCGTGTGGCGAGCAGATCGCTTGTGACCATTGCGATGCTCGGATGGTTGAGCATCGCTTTCTGAAGCGTCTGATGTGTCACCAATGTGGTGAGACTAAACCGATGCCCGACGCCTGCCCCTCCTGTGGGGTTGAGGGCAAGCTGGCTCCGGTCGGGCCGGGCATCGAACGGCTGGCGGAAGAGGCGGAAGCGACCTTTCCCGAGGCTAAGATCGCCATGCTGAGTTCTGATCTGTTCGGTTCGGCGCGCGCGTTGAAAGCCAAGATCGAGGAGATTGCTGAGGGTGATGCTGATATAGTCATCGGCACGCAACTTGTGGCCAAGGGGCATAACTTTCCCAAACTGACTTTGGTTGGCGTTATCGACGCGGACCTCAGCCTGCATGGGGCCGACCTGCGCGCGGCCGAGCGGACGTTTCAGTTGATGCGGCAGGTTGCAGGACGGGCGGGTCGCGCGGACAAGCCGGGGCAAGCTTTGTTGCAGACCTTTCAACCGGAACACCCTGTAATCCGCGCCATTCTTTCGGGTGACGAAGAAGGCTTTTGGAAAGCCGAAGCCGCAGGGCGGCAGGCGGCGGGAGTGCCTCCCTACGGCCGCATGGCCGGGATCGTACTGTCCGGCCCAGAAGTGGGGCCGGTTTTTGACATTGGCAATGCAATGGCGCGGAACGATGTGCCTCTGCGCGAGATCGGCGCGCAGGTTTTCGGTCCTGCACCAGCGCCGATTGCCCGCATTCGGGGCCGATACAGGGTGCGCCTGTTGGTGAAAGCTCCCAAAGGCGCGCCTATTCAGGACGCTATCGCTTGTTGGATTGCTCCTCTGCGCCTGAAAGGGGACATCCGCTTGACCGTCGATATCGATCCGCAGAGCTTTTACTGACTCTGCACCAGCGCAGAGCGGTTGTGCACCAACCCTCTCGCCAAACCGTCAAAATGGGCGTAGAGGGAGTCCCATGCTGAAACCCATGCCGCTCTCCGAGGCGCAGAGCCTTCCGTTCTGGCGCCGCCCCATCACGCTCTTGTTCATGATGGCGCTGACCATGCCCATTGCGTTCAACGGGTGGAGCGCGCTGCTGAACAATTTTGTCATCGAGGTGGCGAATTTCGACGGCGCAGATATCGGGCTTCTACATACAGTGCGCGAGATACCGGGGTTTCTAGCCATTGGTGTGATCGCGGTGATCATTTTTATCCGCGAGCAGGTCTTGGCGATGATCTCGCTGATGATGCTGGGCGTGGCAACGGCGGTGACGGCATGGTTCCCCAGCCTGGGTGGGTTGCTGTTTGTGACGTTGTTCAGTTCGATTGGCTTTCACTACTACGAAACGGTCAACCAGTCGCTGCAACTGCAATGGCTGCCCAAGGATCGCGCGCCCCAGATTCTGGGGTGGCTGGTCGCTATGGGGTCGGCAGCGACGGCGGTGGTATACGGCCTGATTGTGCTGACCTGGGACCGGTTTGATCTGTCTTATAACTTCGTTTTCATGGCTGCAGGCGGGGTAACGGCTCTGCTGGCGTTGTTCTGCCTGTTCGCCTATCCGCAGTTCGACGCGCCCACGCCGCAAACCAAGAAGCTGATCCTGCGCAAACGCTATTGGCTGTATTACGCACTGCAGTTCATGGCCGGGGCCCGACGGCAGATTTTTGTCGTCTTCGCGGGCTTCATGATGGTCGAGAAATTCGGCTTTGAGGTCCACGAGCTGACCAGCCTCTACCTGATCAACCTGATGATCAACATGGCCGCTGCGCCTATGCTGGGCAAAGCCGTGGCCAAGTTCGGTGAGCGCCGCACGCTGATCTTTGAATATACCGGTCTGGCCATCGTCTTCGCAGCCTACGGGGGCATCTACTGGTTCGGCTGGGGTGTTCTGCTGGCTGCGATCCTCTATGTGATCGACCATGTGCTGTTTGCTCTGGCGCTGGCCCTGAAGACATATTTCCAAAAGATCGCTGACCCGGCAGACATAGCCCCCACAGCCGCAGTGGCCTTCACCATCAACCACATCGCAGCCGTGTTCCTGCCTGCTCTGCTGGGCCTGCTTTGGGTCGTGTCGCCCGGCGCGGTCTTCGGTCTGGCAGCTGCGATGGCAATGGTTTCTCTGGCTCTGTCGATGCTGATCCCGCGCCATCCAGAGGCGGGTAACGAAACCATCTTGTCGAAATACGCCCCGGCACCTGCAGAATAATCGCCAGAGCTTGACCTTGGCGGGTCCACGCCCTAGGCGCTGTCTCAACTGAGACAGGAGGCCCCCATGCCCACATTCACCGCGCTTACCACTCTGACCGGCAAGAAAGCCGCCGAAGGTCTGGGCGAAGCGATGGAGCGTCTGGACCCGGAACCCACCGGCGTCGGCGTGTTCGAGGTTGAGGACGGCTCGGGCCTGTGGGAGGTCGGCGGCTATTTCACCGAAGCACCGGATGAAACCGCTTTGGCCGTTTTGGCAGTCGCATTCGAAGCAAAGCCCTTTGTTGTTTCGGAATTGCCCGAAACCGACTGGGTCGCGCACGTAAGGCGGGAACTGGCCCCGGTCGAAGCTGGTCGGTTCTTTGTCTACGGCAGCCACGATGCCGATAAGCTACCCGAAGGGCGCATACCGCTGCTGATCGAGGCCGCGATGGCCTTCGGCACCGGCCACCACGGCACCACACTGGGCTGCCTCAAGGCACTGGACCATCTTTTGAATGACGGCTTCGAAGCGTCCAAGGTCGCTGATATCGGTTGTGGTACCGCCGTGCTGGCGATGGCCGCGGCACGTGTCTGGAACGGGGATATTATCGCCAGCGACATCGATCAGGTTGCCGTAGACGTAGCTGAGGCAAACCTGAAGGCCAACGACATGGCTGGTCAGGTCCACTGTGTCGAGGCTGCCGGGTTCGATCACCCTGACCTGAAGTCGAACGCGCCCTATGATCTGATTTTCGCAAATATCCTCAAAGGCCCTCTGGTGGCGTTGTCCCCCGAAATCGCAGCGAATCTGCGGGTGGATGGCTATGCGATCCTGTCGGGAATCCTTAACGAACAAGCCGATGATGTGATTTCGGTTTATTTGCAGAACGGGTTCAATCTGGCCAAAAGAGATGAAATTGGTGAGTGGACGACGCTAATATTAAGCAAACAGGGCTTAAATTAGACTAATTGCAGGAGTTTCGTGGAATTTTGCCTCTTTTTTGTCGCAATCTGTAACTACCGTCATAACGTGGTTACGGGGGCGGTTTTTTGGAGGCTGCCATGACGGGAAAACAACTGGAATTCGATCAGCGCGTTCATCGCCTGAATAAGAAACACGCCAAGCTCAGCCGGGGCTATCGTGCGACGATGCGCAAGGACGGCCTTGTGGTGATGAAACCGCAGCGGGTCAAATCTGCGGTTCCGGCAAAACTGCTTCTAATTTGTCTTGTTGGAATATTTGCGTTTAAGACGTTTTTGCTCAGCAGCCTTGGCGCTTCGGCTTATCAGTATCGTGTTGAGAGCCTGGCGCAGGGCACGTCGGTGGAAAAAGCTGGTGCATGGGTCATGCAGATCGACCCTGTGTCAGAGTATCTGGCGTCTCAGATCAACAGCTTTATCCACTAAACTCGACCCGCTGAAAAAAGAAACGCCGCGCATCATGACACGCGCGGCGTTCTGTTGCGCCCCAAAAGGGGGAGAGGGGCGCGTGAGTGGTGGTTCTGTCTTAACGACGGCCTTCTGCCACGGCGTCAATATCGCCACGGCACAGGCCGATATCTTCCAGCTCGCGATCCGACAGACCGTTCAGTGCTTTGCGGGTCGCGCGGGCGTCGCTCCATTCGATAGCCGCGTTTGCGACCGATGCGAAAGTTGCGCCGATACGGCCAACGAGGCCGAACGAGCCAGTGGTGATGCGGGTGGTGTCCAGTGCAGCCATATCCTGTTTCCTTCTGGTTAAAGTTTATGTCTCGATCATCTGATCTGAGCGGCATCTAGTGATGTCGATTTGGCTGCGCAAGTGCAGAAAGTGCATGTGTCCTATGCAATTTCTGCAAGGCAGAATATTCATTAAAAACCCTTAATTTATTGACCTTATAACCGTTAGGGTGCGTGTCGAAATTAGACTTTTCACTGTCGCAATTAGGCCGATTTGTCGCCCCCGGAAAAGGTGTGTCGTTTTTAACCTCTGGGTCAATTCGCTTGGAAAATGTTCACGCTTCGTGCTAATCCGTAAGAAAGATCACAAAAACTCGAGCAGGCCGAGGCACAACATGCGGATTTTGGGCATTGATCCGGGGCTCAGAACCCTGGGATGGGGCGTCATCGAATCACATGGCAGCCGTCTGAGCCACATTGCAAACGGTTTGTGCAAATCGGATGGGGATGATCTGGGCGAGCGATTACTGTCCCTGCACAATCAGATTGTAGAGGTCATTGCCGAACACCAACCCGATCAGGCCGCCATCGAACAGACATTCGTCAATAAGGATGGGGCTGGCACCCTGAAGCTGGGGCAGGCGCGGGGGGTGGCTTTGCTGACGCTGGCGCAGGCCGGGTTGCCAGTGGGCGAATATGCACCCAACCGGGTCAAGAAGACGGTCGTGGGGGTCGGTCATGCCGAGAAAGAGCAGGTTCTTCACATGGTAAAACTGCAACTGCCGGGCTGTCAGCCCAAGGGGGCGGACGCGGCGGATGCGCTGGCGATTGCCATCTGTCATTCCTTTTACGGCACAGCGCCACAGGCGCGGATGAAAGAGGTGCGGGCATGATTGGGAAACTGACGGGTCGACTTGACTATCGCGCGGCGGATCACGTTCTGATCGATGTGCGCGGGGTTGGCTACATCGTTTATTGCTCGGACAGAACGATGGCGGCGTTACCCAGTGTGGGCGAGGCGGTCTCGATTTACACCGACATGGTCGTGCGCGAGGATCTGATGCAGCTCTATGGTTTCCTGTCGCTAATCGAAAAGGAATGGCATCGATTGTTGTGCTCGGTGCAGGGCGTCGGGGCCAAGGTCTCGCTGGCCATTCTGTCTGCTTTGGGGCCGGATGGTGTAAGCCGGGCCATTGCTCTGGGTGATTGGGGCGCGGTCAAGGCGGCCAAGGGTGTCGGTCCGAAGACTGCGCAGCGGATCGTGCTGGATCTCAAAGACAAGGCTCCGGGTGTGATGGCCATGGGCGGCACTGTGACCGAGGCGATGGACGGTCCGGAGCTGGAAGTTGTCGAATTGGTTGAACCGACACCCGCACCTAAGCGAGCGGTGAAACCAGCCTCGGGGGCGGCCGCAGCTTCGGCGGGTGCGTTGTCGGCGCTATCCAATCTGGGTTATGGACCCTCTGATGCGGCCTCGGCCGTCGCCGAAGCGGCGGCCAGCCTGCCAGATGCGGGAGAGGCCGACCTGATCCGCGCGGCGCTGAAACTGCTTGCTCCGAAAGGGTGATTGAATGGTAGACGCCGACCCCACCCTGCGCCCCGAGCCAATGCCCGAGGACAATGATCGCGCCCTGCGTCCGCAGGGGCTGGACGAATTCATCGGTCAGGCCGAGGCGCGCGCCAACCTGCGCGTTTTCATCCAATCCGCCCGCCAGCGCGGCGAGGCGATGGATCATACGCTGTTTCATGGCCCTCCGGGGCTGGGTAAGACGACACTGGCGCAGATTATGGCGCGTGAGTTGGGAGTGAATTTCCGCATGACCTCCGGCCCCGTTCTGGCCAAGGCCGGGGATCTGGCGGCGATCCTGACCAATCTGGAATCGCGGGACGTTCTGTTCATCGACGAAATCCACCGTCTGAACCCGGCGGTGGAAGAGGTTCTGTATCCTGCGATGGAAGATTTCGAACTGGATCTCGTGATCGGTGAAGGCCCAGCTGCCCGGACCGTTCGGATCGAATTGCAGCCCTTCACTCTGGTCGGTGCGACAACACGGATGGGCTTGCTGACGACGCCCCTGAGGGATCGGTTCGGCATTCCGACACGGTTGCAGTTCTACACGGTCGACGAGTTGCACGAGATCGTCACCCGCAATGCCCGCAAGCTGGGTGCGCCTGCAGACAATGACGGCGCGCGCGAGATTGCGCGCCGGTCACGCGGCACGCCGCGGATTGCAGGGCGATTGCTGCGCCGGGTGGTTGATTTTGCCATTGTCGAAGGTGACGGGCGGATCACCCGAGAGCTGGCAGATGGCGCACTCACGCGCCTGGGGGTCGACAATCTCGGTCTGGACGGTGCGGACCGGCGGTATCTGACGTTGATTGCCGAGAACTACGCCGGTGGGCCGGTGGGGATCGAGACCTTGTCGGCGGCCCTGTCTGAAAGCCGGGACTCGTTGGAAGAGGTGATTGAGCCTTATCTGCTTCAGCAGGGTTTGATCCAACGCACCCCGCGCGGCCGGATGCTGGCTCAAAAGGCGTGGACTCATCTCGGCATGGCCGCTCCACGGGGGCAGAGCGATCTGTTCGGTTGAAGTGCGCGCCTTTAGAAATTATGCCTCTGACGGCTGTAATTGAAACACAAGAGGACAGAGCGTGACACCCGATCAGATCGAGGCGCTGTTTACGCGTGAAAGTGGTGAGTTTCTGTTTGCCCGTTGGGGGCGACCTATCGCGCCCATCGTCTTTGGCGTCGAAGATGAAACGCTGTCCACCGTCAAAGGCGCATTTGAAGCCGTGGTGACTTTGGCCGGGCATCAGATGGCCGAGACCGACCCCGAGTTGGGCGCCAATTGCATGGTCTTTTTCTTCCGCGATTGGCAAGAGTTGCTGGAGGTTCCCGATTTGGATCGGCTGATCCCGGATCTCGCGCCTTTGGTGGATCGTCTGGTGGCAGCAGATGCCAACCAATACAGGGTTTTTCGGTTTGAAGAGGACGGCGCGATCCGCGCGGCCTTTGTGTTCCTTCGAATGGACAAGGAACTGTCGAAAGTTCCGGCCGAGACGTTGGCGTTGAGCCAGGTTGTGCAGACTATTCTGCTGTGGTCGGACACCGCGTTTCGCACGCAATCTCCCCTTGCTGTGGCCGGGGGAACAACGGTTCTGCGGCCGGATATAGCCGAGTTGATCCGGGCAGCCTATGATCCGGTCCTTCCCGGTGCGGCACAGGACGCTTCCCACGCGTTGCGGTTGTTCGCGCGGTTGAAGCCTCCTCAGTAGGGCTCAAGTGGTTGGATTACTTGCGCGCTGGAACGCCTTAACCAAATCGTTGCCGGTTTCAAAGTAGGCGTTCCGCCCGACTAGATCTGTGACCCCGTAACGGTCTAGTTCGCTGCGGACATCGGGCTCAACCAGCAGGAAGACCAGCCGGATGTTTTTGGCTTGCAGCATTTCGTGGACATTGCGCAGCGTGTAGCCAGCAGTGAAATCCACATCATCTACCGATGAAGCTTCGATGCAAAACCAGCGCAACTCGGGTTCGTTCTTCTCGACGATTTCGGCGACCTCATCCGACAGTCGCTGAGTGTTGGCGTAATAGAGGCTGTGCGAGAAGCGATAAATCACAAGCCCAGGTTCGAACGGCTTCGGGGCGGTAATAGGTTGAGTGTGCCAGTCACCGTCGCTGCTGCGGACGATCACCGCGTTTTTAGGGCGGTAACCTCGGCGTGTATGGTCAATCAACGAAAGGACCATGGCAAAGATGATCCCTTGTTCAACGCCGACCAAAACCACCACGGCTGCCGTGGCGACGGCAATCCAGAATTCGGAGCGGGCCTGACGGTAGATAGCAGTCAATCCTTTCAGGTCGATCAGCTTGATGCCGATCAGAAAAACCACCGCAGACAGCGCAGCGTTCGGTAGGAAAGCCAGAGGACCGGTCAGAAACAGGATGACCACAAGGACAATCACAACCGTTGTCAGTTGCGCAATCTGGCTGCGGCCTCCGGCGCTGGCGACCATCTCGGTTTTAGTAGGGCTACCGTTCACAACGAAGGTTGCGGTGAATGCCGCGCCAAGATTGGCTAGGCCAAGCCCGACAAGGTCGGTGTTCTCGCTGAACTTGTCTTCGTAGCGGGCGGCATAGGCGCGAGAGGTCGCCGCGCTCTGCGCCAGAATGACTACAAAGATGGATAGTGCAGTGGGGGTCAGTTGTTTGAACAAGGACCAGCTCCAGTCCACATTTGGGATCGACAGGGCGGGTAGACCGCTGGGAACTTTGCCCAGAACGGCAATACCCGAGGCGCTGAACTGAAAGGCCCAGCTGCATAGTATGACGCCCAATATGGCGAACAGGGGGCCGGGTACTTTGGGCGACACCCGCTTGCAGCCAATGACAACCAACAGAACGCCTAATGAGACCGCAACCGTTGGCCAGCTTGTCTGGCCGTAGTGCTGTATGAGGTCCTGAATCTTGGCGAGTGTGCCATGGCCAGATGCTTCAATTCCCAGCATGCCCGGAATTTCTCCTGTTGCCACCTGTATCCCGACGCCGGTTAGAAAACCGACCAGAACGGTGCGCGACAGGAAATCTGCTAGAAACCCAAGGCCGATAAGGCGCGCTGCTATCAACAGCACTGCCGCCATGAGGGCCAGCAGCGAAGCCAAAGCTAGATATTCGGAAGATCCCGATACTGCCATGCCCGCCAGTGCTGAGGCGGTAATCGCTGCCGTCGCGGAATCCGCCCCCACCACAAGGTGCCGGGATGATCCGAACAGGGCGAACAGGGCCATCGGGATGAGGATCGTGTACAGCCCTGTCACCACCGGGGTTCCAGCGATCTTGGTGTAGCCCATCACCTCGGGGATCGCGAGGCAGGCGAATGTCAACCCGGCCAGAACTTCGGTCGGCAGGGCAGAGCGGTTGATAGGCAGGATGCCCTGCAGGACGGGAAGCAGGAATTTGCCCTCTGCGCGCTGCGGTCCGGCCATTCGATCACCCTTTAAATTCAACTCACTATTTGGTCAGACTAGTCGGCAGATGGCTAAATTTCGATACACGAATACCGTGTGATGCGAATTTGTCGTCCTTTGGGGATTGCGCCACTACCGACATTTGTGTGAGGCATATCCTGCCCTATGGCTGATCATTTTTACAAAAATAGAACGACCGGATTGGTGCCAATGACTGACCAAAGTTCTGAACAGCAAAAGCATGTATATTCGGTGCGGGTTTACTACGAAGACACCGATATGGGCGGTGTGGTCTATCACGCGAACTACCTGAAATACATCGAACGTGCCCGGTCGGACTATGTGCGCCATTTGGGGAATGACCAGAATGCCATGCGCGATGACGGCATCGTCTGGGTGATCCGGCGGATCGAGGCGGATTATCTGGCGCCAGCGCGGTTCGACGACGAATTGACTATTGAAACTCACTTCATTTCACGCTCGGGCGTCCGGCTTACGATGGGCCAGTTGGTAAAACGTGGCGAGACTGAGATTTTTCGCGCCACAGTCACCGCTGTTTGCATGAATGCGCAGGGCAAACCGGTGCGGCTTCCGGCAGAGATTCGCGCATTGCTGTAACAAATTGCGGCGCTGGGGTGGTTCTGTTGGCTTTTCGGGACCAACTGAGTTAGCGTTTGGCAAAACAAGGCCAAACTAACGGCCGTCAGGCAAAAACAAAGAGCAGGTTCATGGAAGCTGAAACGCTGGCGCTGGCGCAGGAGATCGACTTCTCCATGTGGGGGCTGTATGCCCGCGCGACCTTTATCGTCAAACTGGTGATGTTGATGCTGGTCGGCTCATCCGTCTGGTCCTGGGCGATCATCATTCAGAAACTGATCAACTACCGTGCGGCGCGCCGTGAGGCGCTGGTGTTTGATGAAAGCTTCTGGTCCGGGAACCCTTTGGATGAGCTGTTCGAGCAGATTGGCACCCAGCCCGATGGCAGTTCAGAGAAGATTTTTGCTGCCGGGATGATCGAATGGCGGCGGTCTCACCGAACCGATGGCGGCTTGATTGCGGGTGCCACGGCCCGGATTGACCGGTCGATGGACGTGGCGATCGCCAAAGAGTCTGAGACATTGCAGAAAGGCCTGCCGATTTTGGCGACCGTGGGCTCGACCGCGCCGTTTATCGGTCTGTTCGGTACCGTCTGGGGCATTATGAATGCCTTCATAGAGATCGCCGAGCAACAAAACACCAACCTCGCCGTTGTAGCGCCGGGCATTGCAGAGGCTCTGCTGGCCACCGGATTGGGTCTGCTGGCCGCGATCCCGGCGGTGATCTTCTACAATAAGCTCAGCGCGGACAGTGACCGGATCGTCGGCGGCTATGAGGCTTTTGCCGACGAATTCGCCACAATCCTGTCGCGGCAGTTGGACAGCTGACATGGGCGCGGCGGTTCAGCAACCCTCGAACGGAAACGGGCGCAGACGCGGACGGCGTCGCGGCCGTGCTCAGCCGATGGCTGAGATCAACGTGACGCCGTTTGTGGATGTCATGCTTGTGTTGCTGATCATTTTCATGGTGGCGGCCCCGCTGCTGACTGTGGGTGTTCCGGTGGATTTGCCCAAGACGGCGGCCAGCGCATTGCCCGGTGACAACGAAGAACCCCTGACAGTGACGCTGACTGCCGATGGCCGGGTGCAAATCCAGACCACGGATGTTCTGCGCGAAGAGTTGATTGGCAAGCTGCGTGCCATAGCGGCAGAACGAAGCAGTGACCGTGTTTTCCTGCGCGCGGATGGGGTGATCCCCTACGCACAAGTGATGCAGGTCATGGGCGCGCTGAATGCGGGTGGGTTTTCCAATGTAGGCCTTGTGACCGACACCGGCGGGCCAACTCTGGATGAAGGTGGAGAGTGAGGCCGCACGGTGGATACCGGCACCAAGATCTCGGCGATTGCCCATGTCACTTTGATTGGATGGGCTTTTTTCGGCGGTACATTCCGGTCCGAACCCCTTCCTATGGCAGTGCAGGAGGTGTCGGTGGTTTCGGCTGAGCAGTTCGCCGCAATGACCGCACAGCGCGACGCGCCCGAGGTGCCGACCCCCACTGCATTGCAACAGCCCGAAGCGCCCGAGGAAGAGGTCGCCCCGCCTGAGACTGTGGAGGAAGAACTGACCCCGCCGGAAGTCGCAACGCCGCCGGAACCCGAACCCGATCCCGTACCTGAGCCGGTCGAGCCCCCACCCGAGCCGGAAGTGGTCGAGGAACCACCGATTCTGGATCAACCGGAACCGGTGACCGAGATATTGCCTGTGCCGCCGGGCCCCGAGGCGCAACCGCGCGCGGCCGACAAGGTTGCACCGGACCCCATTGCCCCGCCGCCGCCAGAGGCGCAGCCGGATGACATCGAAACTCCTGCCGTGTCATTGGATGAGGGCGCAGAGACCCAACAGGAACAGCAGGATCAGACCGCCCCGGAAGAGGCCACGGATGAGATTGTGACCGAGGCGGAAGAGACCAAAGAGAATGCTCCGCGTACGTCTCCGCGACCCCAAGTGCGGCCCAACCGACCCGCGCCTCCGGCACCGACCGAAGTCGTCGAGGAACAGGAAACAACCCCACCGGCACAAGTCGACGAAAGCGCGGTTGAGGACGCTCTGGCCGAGGCTTTGGCGCAGGGCAACGAACCCTCTGGCCCGCCGCTGACCAGCGGTGAAAAGGACGCAATGCGTCTGGCGGTTTCGCAGTGCTGGAACGTCGGATCCCTGTCCACAGATGCGCTGCAAACGGTCGTTGTGGTGGGCTTTTCGCTGACCCCGGATGGCAAGGTAGTCGGGGGCAGTTTGCGCATGCTTGACAGCTCTGGCGGTACGGCAGCGTCTGCAAAACAAGCATATGAAGCTGCTCGACGGGCAATTTTGCGCTGTGGAGCCAAAGGATATGACCTGCCTGCTGACAAATACGCTCAGTGGCAGGATATTGAGATTACATTCAATCCCGAGAGGATGCGGATAAAATGATGAGATTTCTGACCAGCCTGTTGCTTGGCCTGACGATTTTGACAGCGCCGGTATACGCCCAGAATGGACCGCTGCGTCTGGAACTGGATCAGGGGATCATCGAGCCCTTGCCCTTTGCGGTGCCGAATTTCGTGCCCGACGGGCCAGCGGCGACGCAATATGCGAATGACATCTCTCGGGTCGTTGCGGCTGACCTGACAGGCACCGGGTTGTTCCGTGAGATATCTCCCGAAGCCTTCATCAGCCGGGTCAGCAGCTTTGACGCCCCGGTGCAGTTTGCGGACTGGAAGGCCATCAATGCAGAGGCGCTGGTAACCGGAGCGGTGAATGTCTCGGGTAACCGCCTGACAGTGCGATTCCGGGTATGGGACGTGTTTTCCGGGCAAGAACTGGGCAACGGTCTGCAGTTCGCGGGCACGACCGAGGGCTGGCGGCGCATGGCGCATAAGGTGGCCGATCAGGTCTATAGCCGGATCACCGGTGAGGGGGCTTATTTCGACAGTCGCGTGGCGTTTGTGTCTGAAAGTGGTCCCAAGGATCAGCGCCTGAAACGTCTGGCGATCATGGATTATGACGGAGCCAATGTGCAATACCTGACCGACAGCTCGTCCATCGTGCTGGCCCCGCGCTTTTCACCGACAGGCGACCGATTGCTCTATACCAGCTACGAAACCGGCCAGCCGCGCATCTATGTTCTGGATGTTGACCGCGTGCAAAGGACCGAACTGAAGACGCAAGAAGGCACGATGAGCTTTTCTCCGCGGTTTTCGCCCGACGGCCGATCGATTGTGTATTCGTTGATCCAAGGCGGCAATACAGACCTGTGGAAAATGGATCTTGCTTCGGGGCAAAGCGTGCGTCTGACCAACACAACGGCGATTGAAACTGCGCCCAGCTATTCACCGGATGGGTCACAAATCGTATTTGAAAGCGACCGCTCGGGTACGCCGCAGCTATACATAATGCCAGCGAATGGGGGTGAAGCGACCCGCATCAGCTTTGGTCAGGGGCGTTACGGTACTCCAGTTTGGTCCCCCCGCGGCGACCTGATCGCGTTCACCAAGCAGAATAAGGGCCGGTTCCATATCGGCGTCATGCGTGTGGATGGCAGTGAAGAAAGGCTGCTGACCTCTTCTTTCCTGGACGAAGGGCCGACCTGGTCCCCCAATGGCCGTGTCATCATGTTCACCCGCGAAACGCAGGGCGCAAGCGGTCGCGCGACGCTGTATTCCGTTGATATCTCGGGTCGGAACCTGCGACCGGTCAGAACTCCGGATGGTGGCAGCGATCCGTCTTGGGGGCCATTGCAGAATTGATCGGGGCAGGGGCTTGGAAAAGTTCACAAAAATCCTGCACTGTGATACAGAGACGGCAATAAACCGATAAAACGACGAGGCACCTGAAATGAATGTATTGGGCAAAATCATAGCGTTGGGCGCGCTGAGTGTCATCGCCGCCTGCACCAACAACGATCCGTCGGCATTGGGCGGTGGGTTTGGAAATGGCGCAAACGGATCAATCGCGCCCGGTTCACCAAGCGATCCACGCTCACCGGCCTACTTCCAGCAAACCATTGGCGACCGTGTGTTGTTTGCTGTGGACCAGTCGACCCTGACGCCGCAGGCGCAAACGATCCTGCAAGGACAGGCGGACTGGCTGATGGCAAACCCGGATTATGTGGCGACCATTGAGGGTCATGCGGACGAACAAGGCACGCGCGAATACAACCTCGGGCTTGGTGCCAAACGGGCGAATGCGGCTCGGGATTACCTGATCTCGCGCGGGGTTGCGGGCAACCGCTTGACGACCGTCAGCTATGGCAAGGAACGCCCGATCGAGATTTGCAGCACCGAGGACTGCTATTCCAAAAACCGCCGCGCGGTGACGGTGCTGACCGGTTCAACCTTGGGGTAAGAAGATGAAGTTTGCAGGATGGGTTCTGGCCGCAGTCGTTGCGACCGCTGGTATGGCGCAAGCACAGGATCAGCAAACGCTGGCGGATATCCGGCAGGAGCTGACGGTGCTGCATGTGGAGATTCAACGCCTGAAGCGTGAGTTTTCGACCACCGGGTCTCCAGCTCCGAACCTGTCCGGCAGTTCGATTCTTGAACGTGTGGATGCCATCGAGGCCGAATTGCAGCGTCTGACGAGCCAGACCGAGCAGTTGAACCAGCAGGTACAGAATATCGTTACAGACGGTACCAACCGGATTGGAGATCTCGAATTCCGTCTGGTTGAACTGGAAGGGGGCGATCTGAGTACGCTGGGTGAGACCTCGACCCTTGGCGGCGAAACGCAGATTACGGCGGCGGCTCCTGTCACGCCGACAGCCCCGTCGGTGTCCGATCAGGGAGAACTGGCGATAGGCGAAAAAGCGGATTTTGACGCCGCTGCGCAAGCTTTGGCCGAAGGGAACTTTCAGGCGGCTGCTGAGCAGTTCGCGCAATTTGACACTTCTTACCCCGGCAGCCCTTTGGCCCCCGAGGCCAATCTGAAACGCGGACAGGCACTGGAAGGCCTGGGTGATACGCGTGAGGCTGCGCGGGCGTTCTTGGCCAGCTTTACGGGTGACTCCGAAGGGACATTTGCGCCCGAGGCATTGTTCGAACTGGGGGTTGCGTTGGGACGTTTGGGGCAAACAGATCAGGCCTGCATCACTCTTTCCGAGGTTGGCGTGCGCTTCCCGTCATCGGCCACTGTTTCGGCGGCCACACAGGAAATGGCGTCTCTGGGCTGTTCTTGACCGACCAGGCTGAAGCTCTTCGATCTGAACTCCGCGCGCGGTTACCTGAACAGTTGCCGCCTCGTTTGGGCGTTGCCGTGTCTGGTGGTGGAGATTCGGTCGCACTGATGCATCTGTTGCATGACATCGCACAGACCGAGCAAGTAGACCTTTTCATCGCAACTATAGACCACGGCCTGCGTCCTGAATCCAAAGCTGAGGCTACAGCTGTCGCCGAACAGGCGGCGTTGATGGGTATTCCCCAGGAAACGTTGCTTTGGCAGGGCTGGGATGGCACCGGGAATTTGCAGGATCAGGCGCGCCAAGCGCGGTATCGATTGCTGACCGATTGGGCGAAGCTTAACAGGATTCCAGCAATCGCATTGGGTCACACGGCGGATGATCAGGCCGAGACGATTTTGATGCGACTGGGCCGGGCGGCTGGAGTCAGCGGCCTCTCGGGCATGCCTTACGCGCGGGATCACAACGGCGTCACGCTGCTGCGTCCAATGCTGGGGATTACGCGCCAAAGCCTGCGGAATTACTTGTCGAGGCTTGGTCAGGGCTGGATCGAAGACCCGTCGAATCACGACCAGAAATTCGACCGGATCAAGGCGCGCGAAGCGCTGGCGGGGCTTGGGGCGCTTGGAATATCTGCCC
The DNA here is from genome assembly GCF_040329455.1 of Ruegeria sp. SCP11. Classification (NCBI taxonomy): domain Bacteria; kingdom Pseudomonadati; phylum Pseudomonadota; class Alphaproteobacteria; order Rhodobacterales; family Roseobacteraceae; genus Ruegeria; species Ruegeria sp. SCP11. Next base: position 148,291 of record NZ_JBDZYG010000006.1, read on the forward strand.
AATCTTTGGCCCGGGTCGCAGAAAATCTTGCACAAGCGCGTGAGGCGCTGGCGCTCTATACGCAGGAATCCGCGCGCAAGTGCGCGACGGTAGACGGTGGAGATGTCTGTATCCACCGCAACGGGTTCAGGCTGCTTCCATTGGAAATCCAAAGGCGGCTGGTCGTCGGCATCATAGCCTGGATTGCGGGGCAAGGTTATCCGCCGCGCGGGGCAGCGGTTGATCAAGCCGTAACCGCTGTTGCTGAAGGGCAGACGCTGACCCTTGCGGGCTGCCTGCTGATCTCGCGTCGGGATAAAGCGTGGTTTTGCAGGGAGCTAAACGCGGTGGCGACGACAACCGCCGCACCGCAAGAGGTTTGGGACAAACGCTGGGTTTTGTCCGGGCCGCAGACCGCAGGCGCCGAGGTCCGCGCACTGGGAGAGGCCGGTTTACCACAGGTCCCCGGGTGGCGCGCCTTGGGAAAACCTCGCCGGGCGCTGTTGTCCTCGCCCGCCATTTGGAGCGGGGAGAACCTGCTGGCTGCACCTCTGGCTGACTATTCAAACGGTTGGGTGGCTGAATTCGCCCCGCAAAGACCCGAGTTTTACTCTTCGCTTTTATCGCATTGAACATGCTTGAATCATCTCTATTTTATAGAACAACCCGGCAGACCCCCACCTGCCGAAATCTTTTGGGAGATTTTCCTTGGGCAACGCTCGTAACATCGCCTTCTGGGTCGTTCTGTTTCTGCTGATCCTTGCACTGTTCAATTTCTTCAGTGGTCAGGGTGGAACGCTCCAGAGCAATGAAAGAACTTATTCCGACTTCGTCAGCGCTGTTGAGGGCGGCGAGGTCAAGAGTGTGACGCTGGATGGTGAGCAGATTCGCTATTCTACTCAAAGCGGCGCAAACTATGTCACCATCAAACCCGGTGATGCCGAAGTCACCAAGCTGCTGATTGATGAGAACATCCCCGTTCAGGCGGTCAAACAGCAGCAATCCGGCTTCCAGTCGTTTATTCTGACGCTGCTACCCTTCCTGCTGCTGATCGGTGTGTGGATCTATTTCATGAATCGCATGCAGGGCGGCGGCAAAGGCGGTGCCATGGGCTTTGGCAAATCCAAGGCCAAAATGCTGACCGAAAAACATGGCCGCGTAACCTTTGATGATGTTGCGGGCATTGACGAGGCCAAGGAGGAGCTGGAAGAGATCGTCGAATTCCTACGCAACCCACAGAAATTCTCGCGCCTTGGCGGCAAGATTCCCAAGGGTGCATTGCTGGTGGGCCCTCCGGGTACCGGTAAGACGCTGCTTGCCCGTGCCATTGCGGGTGAAGCGGGTGTACCGTTCTTCACCATCTCAGGCTCGGACTTTGTTGAGATGTTCGTGGGTGTCGGTGCATCCCGTGTGCGTGATATGTTCGAACAGGCGAAGAAGAACGCGCCCTGTATCGTGTTTATCGACGAAATCGACGCCGTGGGTCGCCATCGTGGCGCAGGTTACGGCGGTGGTAACGATGAACGCGAACAGACCCTCAACCAATTGCTGGTTGAGATGGATGGATTCGAAGCCAACGAAGGCGTGATCATTCTGGCGGCCACCAACCGTAAGGATGTTCTGGATCCCGCGTTGCTGCGTCCGGGCCGGTTTGACCGTCAGGTGACTGTTGGGAACCCTGACATCAAAGGTCGTGAGAAGATTTTGGGCGTGCATGCGCGCAAGACCCCATTGGGTCCCGATGTCGATCTTCGCATCATCGCACGTGGTACTCCGGGCTTTTCGGGTGCTGATCTGGCGAACCTCGTGAACGAGGCGGCTCTGATGGCCGCACGTGTTGGCCGCCGTTTTGTCACCATGGAGGATTTCGAGAACGCCAAAGACAAAGTGATGATGGGGGCCGAGCGCCGCTCGATGGTGCTGACCCAGGATCAGAAGGAAAAAACCGCTTATCACGAAGCCGGTCACGCCGTTGTCGGCTTGGAGCTGCCTTTGTGTGACCCGGTTTACAAGGCGACCATCATCCCGCGCGGGGGTGCGTTGGGTATGGTGGTCTCACTGCCTGAGATGGACCGTCTGAACTATCACCGGGATGAGTGCGAGCAAAAGCTGGCCATGACCATGGCGGGTAAGGCTGCTGAGGTGATCAAGTACGGTGAAGACCACGTTTCGAATGGCCCGGCCGGTGACATCATGCAGGCCAGCCAGCTGGCGCGTGCCATGGTGATGCGCTGGGGTATGTCGGACAAGGTTGGCAACATCGACTACGCCGAAGCCCATGAGGGCTATCAGGGCAACACCGCCGGGTTCTCGGTCTCCGCTCATACCAAAGAGCTGATCGAGGAAGAGGTGAAGCGCCTGATCCAGCAGGGTTATGAGCGTGCTCACAAAATCCTGTCTGACAAGAACGAAGAGTGGGAACGCCTGGCGCAAGGTCTGCTGGAGTACGAGACCCTGACCGGTGACGAGATCAAGCGTGTCATGAATGGTGAGTCGCCGAACGAAGGCGATGACGAAGGTGACAAGCCTGACGAGGGCAGCGCGCCCAGCGTGACGGCAATTCCGAAGACTAAGGTCAAGAAGTCACCGCCCGATGGCGGGATGGAGCCGGAACCCTCGGCATAAATTAAAGTAGACCCGGGCATTGTCCCGGGTCTTTTTTTTGCCTTTTCATTCGGGGCTTGCTGTCTTCTATTGCGGTTAAACGAGCAGGTCTGAAAGGGACGAGAAGTGCCAGTTTTGCGTGAGACCGAATACAAGGGCAAGGTGGTCTGGTTGGGCCACGTTCCCACGGGTGAATCCATTCGGGCAAATGCTGTAGATGCGCTCGACCTTGGGTTTTCAGGGGATCGCGGTTCACGGCACGAGGGCGTAAACCGCGGTGCGTGCGTACGGGTCAAAAATCTGTATCCGCAGGGCACGGAAATCCGCAATGTCCGGCAATTGTCGGTGTTGTCCGAAGAAGAGATCACGGCGACGGCAGAAGAAATGGGGCTGGATCAGTTGGACCCGTCTTTTCTGGGCGCAAGTATCGTGCTGCGGGGCATTCCGGATTTCACCCATATCCCGCCGTCCTCGCGGCTGCAGGTTGCAGGCGGTGCCACTATCACAGTTGATATGGAAAACCGCCCCTGCGTGCTTCCCGGGCGCGAGATTGAAACCGATCTGCCCGGTTATGGCGCGGCATTCAAACCGGCCGCACAGGGGCGACGCGGGATCACAGCCTGGGTTGAACGTCCCGGAGAATTAAAGCTGGGCGATACAATGACACTGTTTGTGCCGGATCAACGGAATTGGGCACCATAGGCCGAGTCCGTTTCCAATTAGAAACACCGGATATGCTCCAACGCCGTTTCGCGGCATGAATATGTCGGAATCTATAGCCATCGACTTTGTGTACAACGGTATGGATGACCCAGCGCCGGCGCCCTGCGTCGGTTTTGCACGGTATTCAATCAAGGACCATGGCCAATGAGCTACAAATCCGACATCGAAATCGCTCGTGAAGCGAACAAGAAACCGATTCAGGAAATCGGCGCGAAGATCGGCATCGACTCCGCCGATCTGCTGCCCTACGGACACGACAAGGCGAAGGTCAGCCAGGACTTCATCAACTCGGTTCAGGACCGCGAAGATGGTAAGCTGATTCTGGTGACAGCGATCAACCCGACCCCAGCGGGTGAAGGTAAGACCACCACCACCGTGGGTCTGGGCGATGGCCTGAACCGCATCGGCAAAAACGCGATGATCTGTATCCGTGAAGCCTCGCTCGGCCCGAACTTCGGCATGAAGGGCGGCGCAGCAGGTGGCGGTTACGCGCAGGTTGTTCCCATGGAAGAGATGAACCTGCACTTCACCGGTGACTTCCACGCCATCACTTCGGCTCATTCGCTGCTGTCGGCAATGATCGACAACCACATCTACTGGGGCAACGAGTGTGACATCGACATCCGCCGTGTGGCATGGCGCCGCGTCGTCGACATGAACGACCGTGCTCTGCGCCAGATCACCGCGTCGCTGGGTGGCGTATCGAACGGCTTCCCGCGTGAAGCTGGCTTTGACATCACCGTGGCATCGGAAGTTATGGCGATCCTGTGCCTGGCAACCGACCTGAAAGACCTGGAAAAGCGTCTGGGTGACATCATCGTTGCTTACCGCCGCGACAAGTCGCCGGTCTACTGCCGCGACATCAAGGCCGAAGGCGCAATGACCGTTCTTCTGAAGGACGCGATGCAGCCGAACCTAGTACAGACGCTGGAAAACAACCCGGCCTTTGTTCACGGTGGCCCGTTCGCTAACATCGCGCACGGCTGTAACTCGGTCATCGCGACCAAAACCGCTCTGAAAGTCGCTGACTATGTCGTGACCGAAGCCGGTTTCGGTGCCGACTTGGGTGCCGAAAAGTTCATGAACATCAAATGCCGCAAGGCAGGCATCGCACCTTCGGCAGTTGTTCTGGTTGCCACCGTGCGCGCGATGAAGATGAACGGCGGCGTTGCCAAGGCTGATCTGGGTGCGGAAAACGTCGATGCGGTTCAGTCCGGGTGTGCCAACCTCGGCCGTCACATCGAGAACGTGAAATCCTTCGGTGTTCCGGTTGTCGTCGCGATCAACCACTTCGTAACCGACACTGATGACGAAGTGCAGGCCGTCAAGGACTACTGTGCTGAGCACGGTGTTGAAGCGATCCTGTCGCGTCACTGGGAGCTGGGTTCGGATGGCTCCGCGCCGCTGGCCGAGAAGGTTGTCGAAATCGTCGAAAACGGTGCCGCGAACTTTGCGCCGATCTACCCCGACGAAATGCCGCTGTTCGAGAAAATCGAAACCATCGCTAAGCGCATTTACCGCGCTGACGAAGTTCTGGCCGACAACAAGATCCGCAACCAGCTGCGCGAGTGGGAAGAAGCCGGTTACGGCAACCTGCCGGTCTGCATGGCGAAAACCCAGTACTCGTTCTCGACCGATCCGTCGCTGCGCGGCGCGCCTACCGGCCACTCGGTTCCGGTGCGTGAAGTTCGCCTGTCGGCTGGTGCTGGCTTCATCGTGGTCGTCTGCGGTGAGATCATGACCATGCCCGGTTTGCCGCGCAAACCGGCTGCTGAAACCATCTGCCTAAACGACGCAGGTGAGATCGAGGGCTTGTTCTAAGCCCCCAAATAAGACATCTCGTGGTCCGGGGATATCCCCGGGCCATAGGAGATTAAAATGCCCACTCTGATACCGCCGCAAGACTGTCTCTCGATGCAGGAATTGCGGCCTCAGATCGACAAGCTGGACCGTCAACTGGTTGAATTGTTGGTAACGCGCGCAACCTACATCGACCGCGCGTCTCAGCTGAAACCCGGCGAGGGGCTGCCCGCCCGCATCCCGGAGCGTGTCGAAGACGTGGTGCAGCGTGTACGCAAGAGCTCCGATGAGTTGGGTATGGACCCCGATCTTGCCGAAAAGCTCTGGCGTATACTGATTGATTGGTCGATTGCTCGCGAAGAACGCGTGCTCGGCCCCGACTGAAGAAACGGGCGCCTAGTGCGCCCGATCCGTTTTTTGAAAGAAGGGATCAAAGGATGGTAGCGCAGGTTATCGACGGTAAGGCTTTTGCAGCCAAGGTTCGGGCACAGGTGGCCGATCAGGTTGCGAAACTGAAAGAGGAAAACGGCATCACGCCCGGTCTGGCCGTGGTTCTGGTGGGTGAAGACCCCGCGAGCCAAGTCTATGTCCGCTCAAAGGGCAAGATGACTGTCGAAGTCGGCATGAATTCTTACGAGCACAAGCTGGACACTGAGACTTCGGAAGAGGACTTGCTCGCGCTGATCGATAAGCTGAACAACGATCCGGCCGTGCACGGTATTCTGGTGCAACTACCGCTGCCCAAGCACTTGAACGAAGATCTGGTGATCAACTCGATCGATCCGGCCAAGGATGTTGACGGTTTCCACATCTCGAACGTGGGTCTGCTGGGTACCGGTCAGAAGTCGATGGTGCCTTGCACCCCGCTGGGTTGTCTGATGATGCTGCGTGACCATCACGGCTCGCTGTCGGGCATGGATGCGGTTGTAATTGGCCGCTCGAACATCGTGGGCAAGCCGATGGCACAGCTGTTGCTGGGCGATAGCTGCACCGTGACCATCGCGCATTCGCGCACCAAGGACCTTCCGGACGTCGTGCGCCGCGCCGATATCGTGGTCGCCGCCGTAGGTCGCCCTGAAATGGTGCCAGGCGACTGGATTAAGGAAGGTGCCACTGTCATCGACGTCGGCATCAACCGGATCGAGCGTGACGGCAAGAACAAGCTGGTTGGTGACGTGGATTATGCCAGCGCTGCCGAGCGTGCAGGCGCAATCACACCTGTTCCGGGTGGTGTTGGCCCGATGACCATCGCCTGCCTGCTGGCCAACACTCTGACCGCCTGCTGCCGCGCAAATGGCCTGCCAGAGCCCGAAGGCCTGACCGCCTGATACATTTATGACATCGCCGCAGAATGGCGCCGAAGGGTGGAAACACTCTTCGGCCTTTTCTTCGTGGAGATCGTGTTTGGTCTGAAGTGTCGGCGTTTGGGCTGGGACCGCCGACCTTTTTTTGAGTGAGTGTGACAGTCGTGCCAAGCCCAATCTTGCCCGCCTTCACCTTGCGCCGACATACTGCGGGCCTTGCCCTCCCTCCATTGCGGGCATGCGCTTTTCAACCCTTCCCTGATATCCATTTAATGCATGCTTAGCGATTTGTGTTTTGGGTCGGGGTGATGGGGTTGGCCCTGTGCGAGGCATGGATCGCTCGATGCCTGGTGCAGCGGTTTTTGCCTGACACACATTTTTCCTGGCGCGACATCGCCTACGTGGCGATCATATTGGCACTGTTTGTCCCGTTCTTGTGGTTGTTGTCTTTCCTGTTGGTTACCCTTGGTGGGCAACAGGTCCCAAATGTATTTTCGGTCCTCCCTTAGGATGTTTCGGTCACCACCGGGCTGGTTCTGGTTCGAGGTCATAGTCAGGCAGAGCCGACACTAGAAAGAACGAAGCTTCTGTTTCCACGTGCGGCAAAGCGTCAGCCGGAGTCCTTTGCTGGTCCAGTCTACCGCCTGACTGTCCGGGATCATTCCGTCGAAGTGGTGACATCCGAAGGAACAATCACCATCCGATCGCGGTTTACCGACGCGATTGCCGAAATGGAGCTAGTGTCGGGTCACTGCGCGCATCGGTCTCACTGGGTGGCGGATGATGCCATCGTCGGGGTCGAGAGGAAGGGTGGCATGACTTTTCTGCGGTTGCGGAACAACGACTTGGTTCCGGTTAGCAGAAAATACAAACCCATGCTGGAACAGGACGGGATTGTCTGACGCGCACTACCTTGGCATCGGTATGATCCGCGGCTGGGGGCCTGTCAGGATCGCCAAGGCTTGATTGTCCAGCAGCGCGTTCAGTTCCTGATCGGAGCTTCGCATCCCACCAGTGTAAGTGCCATAGGCTGGCAGGATCAGCCGAGTCTGATCCACCAGAAACGCTGGTCTGGTGATCGCGCGGCCGCGCGCGTTCAGCCGCGCCTTGGGGTGGTAGTGGCCAGAGACTTCGGCCTGCGTTGGCGCTTGGGCAATATGTCGAAAAGTCAGAGGGCCAATTTTACATTCGGACAGGTGCGAACCTCCAACGTCAATTGGGCCGGGGTCGTGGTTGCCTTCGATCCAGATCCACCTGCGACCGGCTTGCAGGGCCGTGATGTCCCGTTTTTCCGTTGCGTTCATCGCCACCGAGGCATCCAGATCGTCGAAACTGTCGCCCAGGCAAATCACGGTGCCGGGATTCGTACTGGCGATATCGGCAGCCAATCGGGTCAGGGTCTCCTGACTGTCATAAGGAGGCAGGGTTGGACCGCCTCGGCGCGCGATGCGTTCAGACTTGCCCAGATGCAGGTCGGAAACGCAAAGAAGGCGCTGATCCGGCCACCACAAGGCTCCTGACCCTAATGCACGGAGGCTCTGACCCGCAAATGAAAACGTCACTTCGTTCATGGTCCGTTCTTTGCGCGTTTCTATCGGTGACGCAAGCGGTATCAGCTTGGCTTCAGTCCTGCGGCCTGCAACAACCGCTCACTTTCCTCGGCCAGAAGGCGTTCCTCGGCTGCACCTTTGACCGGAACTTTGCCAACCTCAAGAAAGAGGGGCGCTGCGAGGGGCGAGACGCGCTCTAGCCGCAGCAGATCAATCCTGTTTCCGATGCGGAATACCATCTCCTCGATCCGGCCAAAGTCCACAAGCCCGCGCATCGCTTCTTCGCGGGTGATCTGCATCAGCAGGTGGTCGGGGTCGTATTTCAGCAGCGTGTCATAAAGAATGTCCGAAGAGAACGTTGCCTGCCGCCCGCTTTTGCGTTGCCCGCCGGTGTTGCGCTCGATCAGCCCGGCGATGGTGGCCGAGGCGCGAAAAGTTCGTTTCATCACGGCGTTACCGGCCAGCCAGGTCTCAAGCCCGTCGCGGAGGGCGTCCAGTTGGAACAGCGGGCGCGGGTCAGTCACCGCATCCAGCCCCCAAATCAGCGTTGCATAATCGGTAGCCACGAAACCCAGCGGGGCCAGCCCGGTTTCCTCCATCCGTTTGGTAAGCAATAGGCCTAACGTTTGCTGTGCGTTGCGCCCGGCAAAACCGTAGACGCATAGATGCTCGCGCCCATCATTGGGAAAGCTCTCAATCAGAAGACGGTCGCGTTGGGGTAGGCGGGACATGTCGCGCTGAAGGGCTAGCCAGTCGGCGGTATGCGCGGGTAGTTGAGGCCAGTCGGGTTGGGAGAACATGCGCAGTATACGGTCACTCAACTGAGTCGACGTGGCGAATTTTGTACCGGAGAACACTGCGACCTTCGGCTTTCGATCCGCGCGGCGACTGACCTCGACCACCATCTCGCGCAGCCCCTCATAGCGCACGATCTGCCCGCCGATCAGAAAGGTGTCACCTTGGGTCAGCGAGGCGGCAAAAGCCTCTTCGACCTCGCCCAGCGGTTTGCCTCCGCGATTGCGTTTCAGGCGGACTTTCAGCGTGTCAGTGTCCTGTATGGTGCCAAGGTTCATGCGAATGCGCTGCGCTGCGCGTGGATCTCGCAACTGCCACAGACCGTCCGGGCGTTGTTGCAGCCGCTGCCAGCGGTCATAGGCGCGCAGGGCGTAGCCTCCGGTCGCACAGAACTCCAGACAGGCGTCAAATTCTGTTCGGGTCAGGCCGGCATAGGGGCCGGCGGCTGTCATTTCTGCAAACAACGTCGCCGCATCGAATGGGCCCGCCGCTGCCGCGATCAGGATGTGCTGACACAGCACATCGCGAGGGCCGGAACCGCGTGGCTCTCCGTCCAGATCATGCGCTCTGGCAGCCTCGAGGGCGGCAACGCATTCCACCACCTCAAATCGGTTTGCAGGCACCAGAAGGGCCTTAGAGGGCGCGTTGTAGCGGTGGTTGGCACGTCCGATCCGTTGCACCAGCCGTTTGACGTTTTTGGGCGCGCCGATCTGGATGACAAGATCAACATCGCCCCAGTCGATGCCCAAATCCAAACTGCCGGTGCAGACGATGGCACGCAGGTCGCCACGCACCATGGCAGCCTCGACCCTTTCGCGTTGCTGTCTGTCCAGACTGCCGTGGTGGATGCCGATTGGCAGGCCGTCCTCGTTGGCGAGCCAAAGGTTGTGAAAGAAAATCTCGGCCTGTGCGCGGGTGTTGTGGAATATTAGCGTGGTGTTATGCTTTTTAATCTGCTCCAGAACCGCTGGGATCGCATAAGCTGCACCACCGCCGGACCAAGGGGGCATTTCATGTGTCTTCAGCATCCGGATATCGGGATCGGGACCCGGATCAGCTTGCACGATCTGACAGGGGTCGGGGTGCCGTGCCAAAAATCGCGCAATGGCCTGTGGGTCTTCAACCGTGGCCGACAAGCCAACTCGGCGCAGATCGGGGCACAGGGATTGTAGCCTCGCTAAGGCCAGCATCAATTGATCGCCGCGCTTGCTTTCAGAGAGGGCGTGTATTTCGTCGACGATCACGCGTTGAACACCCGCAAACATCCGTGGCGCGTCCTCATATGAGGTCAACAAGGCCAGACTTTCGGGCGTTGTCAGCAGAATATGAGGCGGGTCCACGCGCTGACGCTTTTTCTGCGTGGCCGATGTGTCGCCGGTGCGGTCCTCGATCCGGATGGAGAGGCCGATCTCATCAGCGGGGCCACGTAGATTGCGGCGGATGTCAGCAGCCAGCGCCTTAAGGGGCGAAACGTAGATGGTGTGCAGCCCGGCGTGTGCGCTGTTGGAAAGCTCGGCCAAGGTCGGCAGAAACCCTGCCATGGTCTTTCCGCCCCCGGTGGGCGCGATCAACAATGTTGCCGGGTCCGATGCCCGGTCGAACATGTCCTGCTGATGTGGGTGGATGGACCAGCCCTTGGCGGTAAACCAATCGGTGATCCGGGCGGGAATCTGCGTCATGCGCGCAGATTACCCGGCCCGTCAGGAAATTGGCACGGCGTTATTTGACGATTGTCTCGTCTTTAACGAACATGTTTGACCACGCGCGGTCGATCAGGTCGGGGCTCATCTGATAGGGGATGCCCTCGAACTCGCAGATCGAGATCATCTGGTCGATCAGGAAGATTGGCTGATAGTTCGCGTAGATGTTGTTGATGGTCGGGTATTTTACCTTCAGCAGATGGACCAGAGCGGCTTCGTCCAAAGGCATGCCGCGTTTGCGGGCCACCATTGCGAAGATTTTCAGGAAGTTCTCTTGGTTCGGGCCATCGATCTTGATCTTGAAGAAGATCCGGCGCAGGGCCGCTTGGTCAAAGATTTCATTCGGGTGGAAGTTGGTTGAGAAGATCACCAGCGTGTCGAAGGGTACTTCGAACTTCTCCCCCGATTGCAGGCCAAGGATATCTTTATTTTCTTCCAGCGGAACAATCCAGCGGTTGATCAGGGCCTGCGGCGGTTCTTGCTGACGGCCAAGGTCGTCCACGATGAAGATGCCGCCGGTCGATTTTAACTGCAACGGCGCCTGGTAGGTCCGCGCAGTGGGGTTATAGACCAGATCCAGCATGCTCAGCGACAGTTCACCACCGGTGACAACAGTCGGACGTTCGCATTGAACATAGCGCGTGTCGAAACGTTTACGGCGGCGCAGGCTGTTGGGATCGTCGGGTTCCTGTTCGATCGCGGTATGTACGATCGGGTCATAGACCGTGATCACCTGACCGGCATATTCGATGGCATAGGGCACATAGACGTTATCGCCCAACGCATCCCTGATCCCATTCGAGATCGAGGACTTACCATTACCCGGGGGGCCATACATCAAAACCGAGCGACCGGCGCTGACTGCGGGGCCCAGCTGATCCAGCAGGCTGTCGGGCAGAACCAGATGACCCATCGCGCCAGTCAGCTGATCGCGGGTGACTTGAATGTTGCGGATCGACTGGCGTTTGACCTGTTCGCGGTAGACATCCAGTGGAACAGGCATCGCGCCGAAATATTCTGACTGGCTCAACGCATCCAGGGCGCGCGCTTTGCCGGCGTCTGTGAGCTGATAGCCCATCTCGTTACCGCTGTTGGCATTCAGTGTACCGGTGGCCTCCACCAGCTTCTGTTCGCGGGCCATGTCGATCAATTCCTGAGTAACGGAACCAGGCAGACATATCGCCCGGGCGATCTCAGAAACAGTATCCACGTTTTTGCGGAAAATCGTTTTTAGCATGATGTCGCGCATCATGACGATGGGCAGTTTCATTTCTCCCAAACCCTTTGGGGCAGGGGGAGCCATTACTGAGGTCGTCTGCATATTCATGAGCTTTGCCCGTCCATCCAGTAGTCACGCAAAAAAGCCCCCAACAGGGCCACTTACCAAAAATTTGGCGGGGCTTTGTGGCGGTTCCAAGGCAGTGAAAAGGCAGGTTAATGATAGTTTACGAGCCGTAAACAGTACCTAAGATCAAGTAGATCGACAGGGTTCCACCCAGCGGGAAACCCATCGGGAAGTGCTTTGTTCTGTTCCAGCTTTCCCAGTCTGGGGCGATTTTGCGTAATACTGTTCTTTTGGCCAGTCGGTGCGTGATGTAAGCCGCAAGGGTGGTGGTCGCGAGAATGACCATGATCAGCCGCCAATCACCAGCCCAGACAAATGGAGCTGCGGCTGCCAGGAACTTTGCATCCCCGGCTCCCATGACACCGACTGCGTTAAGCAGAATGCCGAAGATCAGAATGACCACGATATGAAACAAGTGCCAAACATACGGTGGCAGGGATAGCGAAAGTGGCCCTATTGCAGCTGCCGTCCAGGCCGTTGACCAAGGGGGCAGAACAAACAGGCCGACAATGACGAAAACAAGGGCAAGCGTAACGACAGCGTGATTCTTGATCAGCATGTCGCGCAAGTCCGTGAATGCCACGTAAAAGCAGATTGGCAGGACAAATGGCAGAAACCACAGCGCAGCGTGCGCGGGAATGTCCATTAATTACGCACCTTCTAGGGCGCGGAGGGAGCGGACGGCCTCATCATAGTGCTGCGGGTGAGTGGCGATGGCCTCGCGGAACAAATTTTTTGCGGTGGTTACATCACCCTGTTTGACCGCAGAAATCCCCATTGTGTTTAAAAGCGTAGCGCGTTCAATTTGCGTCATGGGAACAACTGGCATGCTGTAATTCCCCTGAGCCGCCCGAGCCAGAACTAGGTTGTTTTTTGCGGTAAAGAGGGACTTGTCCTGACGGATCGCCTCGGTGAAGAGGCGTTCGGCTTCGGCATATTGGCCACGGGTCAGCTTGGAATAACCCCAATTGTTCATGACACCACCCGGACGCGTTGTCAGGCCAACTGCGGTTTCATAGAAATGGTCCGCGCGTTTCCAATCTTGTTTGGAATCGGCAACTACAGCTTCAAGTCGATAGCGTTTGAACGTCTCATAGGTTGGCGGAATGGTATCCAGAACAGATTTGGCTTGTCCCCAATTTCCGGCACGTACGAGGGCATCGGCATATTCGACCTTGTCGATATTCAAGGTCCCCTTCATGGTCGTCACTTTCTTCCAGGCCGTGACGGCTTCGGTCGTTCGCTTTGCTCGGGTTAGAGATATCGCCAGCCCCCGCTGCAGGTCGATCCGACCCGGATTTTTGGCGGCCGCGCCCTGAAAGTAGGTGACCGCTTCATTCGGGTCTGCGGCGGTTAGCAGGACCTCGTTCAGGTTGGTCTCGTCTATGACGTTGACTTCCTGGTATGTGCGCTCGACTTTTTCTTCTTCGGTCTCTTTTTCGCAGGCAGACAATACCAGTCCGCACATAACGATTGGCGCAATCAAGAAATGTTGGCGCATTTTTGCGTCCCTTACTGCTCTTGCCTGTGTTACGGGAGCTTGCGCAGCTTGAATTGACCGTCGCCTTGCTGCTCCAGTGTAAATTCTTGTTCTTCTGCCGTAGTATTAACAGGATTTTCCATTTTTGCGAGTGCTAAGCGAAGATTGTCCCGAATTGCGTCACTTTCGCCATTGTCCAGCGCATAAGCGCGTTTGAAGACTTGAGAGGCTTCGGGGTATTCGCCCTTTTCCATCAACACGACCCCCAGATTGTTCCAGGCAACGGGCCAGTCGGAACCGTCTTTGACGGCACGACGCAGCAGGGTTTCCGCTTGTCCCAGACGCCTAAGCCCCAAATTTGCTGTCCCCATGGATGTTAGAATCTGTGTAGTCATTCCCTGATCCAACGCGGCACGAGTGAAGGAATCCAGCGCCAGTTCATACTCGCCTGCAACCATCAACCGATTTCCAACCGTGATTTCGTCTGCGCCCACGCCCGCGGGGTCTATTCCAGGAGCATCGAGGTCGTTGTTCAGCCCCGTTTCCGTACAAGAGGCCACCATGGCGATAACCATGGCAGCCTTTGCAATTTGGCGCATCCCGAAGGCGGCGCGTCTGTACCCTGATATCATTTAGTTTTCGGTTGCCAGCCTATTGTCCAAGTTCTGAGATTCCTTTTGCCGAAGGTCCGACTAGGATGACCAACAATGGCGGAACCGTCAGGATCATTGTGGCAAGTGTCATCTTGGTTGGCAACTTGTTCGCGGCTTCTTCGGCGCGCATAACGCGTTTGTCACGCATTTCGCTCGCGTAGACCCGCAGCGCCTCGGCGATCGAGGTGCCAAATGTTGCGGACTGAATCATAACTGTCACGAACGCGCTGACGTCCTGTACGCCGCAGCGCGTTCCGAAGTCGCGCAGAACCGTATCCTTTTCCTTACCGGCCTTTAACTCGTAAGCGACAATTTCGAATTCCTGTGCAATTTCGGGGTAGGAAGCGCTCATTTCTTTCGCGACGCGTACGATCGCCTGATCCAGTGACTGACCGGCCTCGACACAGACCAGCATCAGGTCGAGCGTGTCAGGGAAGCCGGACGTTATTGCCTCGTGCCGTTCTTCAACGCGTCGCGTGATCCAGTACTTGGGTAGGAAATACCCGACGACCACTGGGATTATTACGCGAATGGCTGTTTGCGAAGGTGTAAATTCCTGGCCCCCCGCAAGGACTGTCACCAGCGCAACGCCAACCAAGATTCCCACGATACCCAATGCGAACTGGGCAAAGTGAAAGAAACGCACAGCATCTTTAGAATGATAGCCAGCCTGCCGCAGTTTGAGCTGAATGGCCGACAGCTCTTCTTCGCTCTTGGGTTCAAGGAACGTGGCGAACTTCTCTAGTTGTTCGTTTCGGCTGGCGTTACGGAGCTTTTCCTTTTTCCCCTTTTTGTCAGCCTTTGGGGCAGTGGTTGACCGCTGTAGCTTTTTCAGCGGGTCCTCGGGCTGGCTTATCATCAGCGATACGGCAATTAGGATCAGAACAAGGCCCAAGACACCCAGAATGATAAGCGGACCAAGTTCACCCAGGTACTGTTTGATCAGGTCGTTGATGGCGTTCAGAAATTCCATTGAAGTAACCTCAGACCTTGATGTTGGTAAGAACGCGCATAACGATCAGGTTCAGCGTCAGCATGATGCCCACGAAGAAACAGAGCGGGATAAACAAGGCGTGATCCAGAACGTCGTCATAATATCCCGGGTCCGTTACCAGAATGAACACCAGACAAAACAGCGGGAAACCGGATAAAAACTTGCCGGACCATTGCGCTTCGGCAGTGATTGCTTTTACGCGGCGGAACAGGCGGAAACGAGCACGGATCACCTGAGCCAGACCAGCCAGAATTTCGGCGAGATTACCGCCCGATTGCTGTTGGATACCAACGGCAACGGCCAAAAAGCGAAGATCCTGCATATCCAGCCGTTCGGCCAGATCCTTTAGCGCTTCGCCCACATCACGGCCGTATGCGCATTCGTCCGCGATAACACCAAATTCCGTGCCGAGTGGGTCCTGCACCTCGTTGGCGACAATCTGAACCGAGGACACAAACGGGTTACCAACACGCAAAGAGCGAACCATAAGCTCAACTGCATCGGGAAGCTGCTCTTCCAACATACTCATGCGTTTGCTGGCTTTGCGACTTACCCAAGTGTAAACGCCGCCAACTCCAATCAAAACTGACAGGGCCACGCGCAATATTATCTCTGTTGCGGTGCCGACGCTCAGCGCCACAAAGGCAAAACAAGACACCAAAGCCATGACCAGGATCAGTTGCCGCGGCGAAAAGGCGATGGCCGCCTTTTGTGCTTTATCAGCTAGCAAAGAATAGAGCGGAATGCTCTGAGACTTCATGTGCTGCTGCATCTCTTTGCGCAGCTGTTCCAGAACCTGCTCCCGCCCGACGCCTTTGTCCAGCATATCGAGACGGCGATTCACGCGGCTGTTCAGGCTGATAGATTTGCCGAACGCCACCAGATAGATGCCTTCGACCAGAGCGAACACCGCGACGAAGATCACGACATATATGATCGCCTCAACAGGCAGTTGCATACTCAGATCTCCTACATAGTCGTTGGTTCATAGACCGAAGCGGGCAGGTCAAAGCCCCAAAGGCGGAAGCGCTCGGAAAAGTGGCTGCGCACACCGGTTGCGGTGAAGTGACCAATAATCTTGTTGTCGGGCGTTAGTCCAACACGTTGAAACTTAAATATTTCCTGCATCGAGATCACGTCACCTTCCATGCCGGTGACTTCGGTGATCGACGTCATTCGACGTGAGCCGTCCTGCAGGCGGCTGGCCTGTACGATAAGGTTCACAGCGCTAGAGATCTGGCTACGAACTGCCTTGATCGGCATCTCGATCCCGGCCATCGCGATCATGTTTTCCAGACGCGAGACTGCGTCCCGGGCCGAGTTGGCGTGAATTGTGGTCATCGAGCCGTCGTGGCCGGTGTTCATGGCCTGCAGCATGTCGATCACCTCGGCGCCTCGCGTCTCACCGACGATGATCCGGTCGGGGCGCATACGCAAAGCGTTTTTCAGACAATCACGCGGGCTGACCTCGCCTTTGCCTTCCACGTTGGGCGGACGGCTCTCCATTCGGCCTACATGGGTCTGTTGCAATTGCAGTTCCGCCGTATCCTCGATTGTCAGGATACGTTCGGCGTCGTCGATGAAACTGGACAGCGCATTCAGCGTTGTTGTTTTACCCGAACCCGTACCACCCGATACGATGATATTCAGCCGGGTCGATACGGCGGCCTGAAGGTATGCCGCCATTTCTTCCGTAAAAGCACCGAAATTAACCAGGTCGTCGATACCCAGCTTGTCTTTCTTGAACTTACGAATCGAGACCAAGGACCCATCTACCGCAATCGGCGGCACCATTGCGTTGAAACGCGAGCCGTCGGCCAGACGGGCGTCAACATAAGGGTTGGATTCATCTACACGACGGCCCACTGCGGACACGATCTTGTCGATGATCCGCATCAGGTGCTTTTCGTCCTTGAAGGTAATGTCGCTGATTTCCAGCCTGCCGTCGCGTTCCACAAAAATCTGTTGCGGGCCGTTGACCAGAATATCGTTGACTGAGTCATCCTGCAGCAGGGTCTCAAGCGGACCCAGACCAGTGACTTCATCGTAGAGTTCTTTGTTCAGCTGCGAGCGGTCTTCACGGTTCAGAACGATATTGCGGGATTCGAGAACCTCGCTGGCGATTGCGCTGATTTCCGCCCGAAGCTCTGCCTCACCGGCATTTTCAAGTGCGGCAAGGTTCAGGTTTTCCAGCAACTCGCGGTGCAACTCGATCTTGATTTCACCTAGGCGCTCTTTGCGTTTGCGTTCACGATCAGCACCGGCTGGTTCGGCTGCTTTCTTTTGCAGGGGGCGCCGGGCGACCGCGTTGGCCGTAGGCGCCTTTTCAGCGACAGGTGCGGGGTTTGCGGCCGGGGTCTGAACCGGCTGTGCTTCGGGCTGTTTCTTGTAACGTGAAAACACGGCGGCTCTCTCCCTTGAGTACTGGTTACGCGGCCTCAGCGTCGCTGCTGCCAAGGCTGTGAAGCGACTTCGCAAGTTTTGCGATTTCCCGACGCAGCGGATTCTTGGCGGCGGCACTGGCCAGCGGCTGGCCGTGGTCGCCGCTTTGCATGACCGGCTTGCCTCCGTCGGGCAGTTGCAGGTCAATAGAAATTCCCAGGCTTTCGCCCATCCGCTTGACCCGGCTTTTGCCGTTCAGATCAGTGAATTTCGGTGCCCGGTTCAGAGCAAAGCGCAATTTGTTGAACGGCAGCTCTTCTGCCTGCAAGGCACGCTTCAAGCGCAGTGCGTTCTGGGCCGAACGCATATCAAGTTCAATCATCGCAAAATAGACGTGGGCGGTCTGAAGAACGGTTTCCGACCAGTGAACCAGCGTCGAAGGCATATCAACGATGACATAGTCAAAGCGTCGTCTCGCGGTTTCGATAACTCGTTCGATGTCTTGGGGTGTGATCAGGTCCAATGGCACCATGTCGGAAGGTGCCGTCAAAACCTCGAGTTTGTCTTCGTAGTTTTGAAGCGCTTGCGAGAACACGTCATCATCCATGGACGAGGTGTCCGACAGCATTTCAAAGACAGTCTCACGCCGGGGCAGATCCAGATAGGTCGAAACCGTGCCGAATTGCAGATCCAGATCAAGCAGACACACAGACGGTGCGTCTTTGTCGGAAACGGTTGCCAATTCCCAGGCCAGATTGACCGCTAAGGTGGTCGAACCCACACCTCCAGCCAGGCCGTGCACAACAAACAGGGCGCCTTCCTTGGATTCACTTTGCGCCAGCGGTGCAGCTGCCTGCTGCACGGCAACCGGATCGGGTTGGTTCATCCGGTCAATAGCTTCTTGCAATTCACCTTCTGGCAGAGGGTAGGGGACGAATTCATCTGCGCCCTTGCGTAACAGCTGATGCAGTGAGGCCGGAGTGACATCCTCTGCAATCAGAACAATCTTAATCTTCTTTTCTTTGGCGCGAGTGATGATTTCACCCATCAGAGACAGGTTGTCTTCATCTTCGCCATCAATCGCCAACGCGACAAATTCCAGAGAATCGGCATCGGGTTGGCTGAAAAAAGCCAAAGCTTCGGCAAATCCAAGATCACCCCAGCGCTCTCCCAGAGCCGCTTCCATGTCTTCAATCAGAAGATCGAAATTCTGGACATCACGGCTGATAGTGCAAGCCAGGATGGCATTTTCGTCTTGTGGCGTAGTGCTCGTCATTAACACAATCCTTGTCGCGAGAACTGGCAAACCGGCTGAGCGCTTTGACTCGGTCTGGTTCGCTGTTGTCCCGTTGCGGCCACTTTGGGCCGTAGGTCACCTAATTGTAAAAAATTTGGCTTGGAACTTAGGCAACATTAGGGCGCAAAAGAACCAATTGTTGGGAAACGGGCGACGATGCCGCCCGTTTCCTCGTGACTATTATTCGCCGCCGGAGGAGGTATCTTCACGTGCGATGTAGCTTTCGCGTACCGCGCTCGCAACATACTCGCGATAGATCACCTCAGCGTATTTGCCGTCCAGAAGTTGTGGGGCACGATCCACAAAGCCTGACACTTCGGTCACAGTCCGACGGTTGCGGCGATCCCGGTCCGGAGTGTCGATCAGAGGACGCGACTTGCCAAACGATACCACGGCCTCGAGGCGCGAGCGGGAAATGCCCTGCTGAGTCAGAAACGCAACTGCTGCATTGGCGCGTCGTTGACCCAAGGCCTTATTGTATCCCGCCGACCCCACGGCATCGGTATGACCGTATACGCGGAACCGTGCTTCAGGGAACTGCTTGATCCAATCCGCCTGCCGCAACAATATACGTTGTGCTGTCGCGTCCAACTGGGCGCTATCAAAGGCAAAGTTGATCTGCGTCGGAACTTCGGCTGCAAACCGCTGGCCAAGGATCTGGGCATAGGTCAGTTCGCCGTTCATGACCTGGACGTTGTTCAAGGTCGCATTTCCGAACACACCTTGATCGACTTCATATCCGGCCTCACGCGTGCAAGCGGTGACAGCGACCGAAAGACCCAGTGTGATGATCCACTTTTTCATTGGTCTATCCTCCTATCAATCCAACACGTAGCCGTAAGAGCTGCCAAAGTCCTGCTTAGCAACTTCGGATGCGCCTCCAGATCCCGTACGCACTGTGCGCGCGGTTTTTCCGTTTACGAACAGGTCAAATTCGCTTGGTGGCTTGACCCGGTCGGTCGGCAACGCAAGTGCTTCACCGCGAGTCGGCGCCACGAGATGCACAGTGACGATGATAACCAGTTCGGTTTGCTGGCGTTGGTATTCCGCGCTGCGGAACAAGGCGCCCAGAACTGGTACATCACCGATCCAAGGGATTTGGCTGCTGACATCCGCGAAGTCGTCCTGGATCAGACCAGCAATCGCAAAGCTCTCACCGTCCCGCAGCTCGACCGTCGTTTTGGTCTGACGGACGTTAAAGCTTGGCACGTTGTTGCCTGCAATTGTGAAGTCAGAACTGTTGTCGATACTGGAGACAGACGCGCCCATCTCGAGGTTGATCAACTCACCGTCCACCACACGCGGAGTAAACAGAACCTGCACACCGAAATTCCGGTATTCAATGGCAATGTTGCCGTCATCCGAGGGAACCGGGATTGGAACTTGGCCACCAGCAAGAAACTCTGCTTCTTGACCAGACAGTGCGGAAAGGTTGGGTTCTGCTAGGCTGCGTGCAAGGCCTTTCGCTTCAAGTGCCTCAAGCAGCAGACGGACCTGAGTAGATCCGGCACCAAACCCAAACAGGATAGCACCCGTGTTTGTCTGTTGAAGCGGAATGTTATTGTTAAGAGCATTAGTCAGTGCGCCCTGAGTGTTCAATGTGTTGAAACCACCGGTCACATCGCCACCGCCAAAGCCCAGCGACGCGGTCAGGCTTTTGGCCACCGACCGACTCATCTCTGCAAAGCGTACTTTCAGCATCACCTGCTGGACGCCACCTACCGACATCAGGTTCGAAACCCGCTCGGGCGCGTAACGCTCGGCCAGTTCCAAGGCTCGCGCAAGTTTTGCGCTGCTTGAAACGGTCCCAGAAAGCACGATGCCGTCATTGGCCGTACGCACTTCAATCGGCTCAGCTGGCAGAATCTGCCGCAGGCGCTCTTTGAATTCAGATGTATCCGGTGATACGCGGACCCTGACGTTCGCCAGCAAATTGCCCGCGCCGTCAAACAATGTCAGCGTGGTCAGGCCTGGTGCCTTGCCCAGCACGTAAATTGTGCGGTCCGAAAGCGACGAAATGTCAGCGATACCAGCATTTGCGATGCTGAGTTCCGCAAATGGTTCCTCGCTTTCTACAACAATTGCGCGGTTCATGGGAACGTCCAGCGTTTCCGCTGATCCATTCTTTACCACACGCAGAGTTTCAGCCCAGGCCGTTTGGCCGACCGGACTAACTACAAGCGTCAACCCTAGCAGGGTTGCGCTGATCCAAGAACGTATTGTCATGTGACCTGCCTCTCCGATCACGCCTCGTTTTAGGTTAATTACCCTATGCCTAATAACCCTGCGCGAATTACGATTTTATTGCAATAATCAATGGTTTCTGGAAGTTTCCTTATGTGGGGATTGCGCAACATGCAAAATGAAACAAGCCGCACAATCAGTGCGGCTTGTGTCGGTAAGGTCCTGATTTATTGTCAGTTTGTGCAGGGGATCTCGGTCTTGACGATTTCCCCGCCGCGCCGCGTATTTACGGTGCAGACCTTCTCCTTGACGGCAGCCGGGGCAGGCTCAGGCCTTTTCAGGCCAAGCAGCTTTTCTTGGTCTACTTCCACAGCGCTAGTCACGGTATCGCCCTGCGCGCCGACCAATGCCAGTGACATGCGCCCTGTGTTCTGAGCTTGCGCCAAAGCAGCAACTTGCTCTGGTGTCACGGCGACAGTAACGGTGCGTGCGATTGTTGCGCCGGTCAAGTCAGATCCAGCAGTCTGGTCGACTGCAATAAGTTCGATATTGGTTTGAATGAGGCGTGTGATTTCACCTCCGCCGCCTTCGAAATTACCGCTGACCGATCCTGTCCAATAGACGTCTACAAGGTCGCCTGGACGCAGAAAGCCGGAAACGCCCGACGCAACATCAACTCTGAAAGCAAAAGCGCGCTGACCTTTTTTAAGACGTGAAATCAGGCCAGCCGGCTGCCCGGGATTGGTCACTTTCACCGCCAATATTGCTTCGTCCTTTTCCATAGCTCTCTGGACGAATCGGTCCCCATTGGCGTCTTCAGGGAACAAATCTGACATGCCTACAAACGCGCCATCGGGAATTGCGCCTTCAGGCCAGTTCACAATCCGAACGTCTTCAGCGGTCAGAGGCTCCCCGTATTTCAGGGCTCGGTTGGAAACAATGACTTCGACAGTGGGAATCGTTTTAACATTGGCCAGCGCATCCTTTGTTGCTTGGCGCTCGCGGGCGAGTTGATCCTGGTATTGTGCGATGTAGTCGCGCGCCAAATAGACGGCGCCTCCTGCCAGTCCCAGGCCCACTATCAGGACAAGTCCAAATACTGCACGCATCTGCGTCCCCTTATGCTGTTGTACTGTTTGTTGTTCATTGCCGCACTGACTACGACATCAATTTACCAAGTTGTAAAATCGAATTGTGTCGAAAAGCGGGACAATGCGTGATTTTGTTCTTATCCGTGGCCATCGGATCCGTGTAAAATCAGTTTGCTCAGGACGGGGGATCGCCGTACTCAAATGCGATTTCCATATTTTTAACTTGGGTTGCAACGCCAGAAAGAGTTTGGCCGCTTTGTGCATCAATTCCCTTGACGGGTTCGGCTATGTAAATGGCGACAACGCCGCCCATGAATGCGATTGCAGCAGTTAGGACCACCCAATCAACTGTTACTGCGCCATCTTCGTTCTCTGTGAAAAATCTGATTCTGTTCTTCATATGAGCACCAGATGTCCAGAGGTTTAAAAAAAAGGGCCATGCCGAAACAGACAGGGCCCCACTCTAAAGTTTTTCTGCTTAAACAGCTGACTTAGTCTAGCAGATTGATGCTGGTTGCAACTGATGCGCTGCTCAGTGTCGAGCCAACGGCGTTAGCGATGCTTTCGGTGCCATTGCCAATTTGCGTGTAGGCAACTGCGGCCAGGCCAACGATCGCTGCGGTCAGAACGACCCAGTCAACTGTTACGGCGCCGTCTTCGTCTTTGCGGAAGTTCTTGATGAACTTGATCATGTTACGTCCCTCCTAAAGGATCAAATGGTAAATAAACCTCGGCGTGCTTCAGAGCTTTCTCTCTCAGTCCGCTCCCGACCGTCTCGGTATGGCACTATGATTGCCTGTCAGGCGTGGCAGGAATTGGGCCAAACACAGTTTTTTTCCGTTTGGTTTTAACTTTTTGATAGGTTTTTCGGTAAGGGTTTGAAATTAAGGGAATAAAAAGTAGAGGGGCGGTAGGCCTTTCAGCGGTGCCGATGCAAAATTGCGCCAAATGAGGCGAAATTGCCCCATTTCATCGCGTTTCTCTGGCTTTGGAAAGGCATTTGCGTTTCAAATTGCACAAAAGCAAAAGCATGAGGCAGGCAATATGAAACTCCGGGTCGCAATGACCTGCGCCGGTATAGCGGCGTTGTTGATGTCGGGAACTTTACCTGCCATCGCTAACGAGAATGTGCCCAGGGGCGTATATAAAAGAGTGAAACCCCCTAAACCGGGCTCACGACCAAAAGTGACCGTTCAGATTTCGCCCGAGGAACACGCTGCAGCACCTTTCGCGCCCAGTACAGGGGTCGAAATTGTTATCCCTGAAATTGTCGCCCGCACCAAGGTCGTCCCTCCGAGTGTTCCGGGTACTGGACCGGGAAACAAACCGGTCGGATCCTACAAAGCGTTCTGGGAAAAGATTTCGCCTGCGCTTGCCGAAGGCAGTGCAGGTCGTCTGCACGCTGCCATAAACGCTTTGGCCGCAACCAATGTGGCATCACCGCGGCTGCAGACTCTCCAGAACATTGCCCAAAAGCAGGGGATCGAGATTCTGCGTTCAACCGTGGGAACGAACGTTTCGCCAGCGCTGGTGTTGGCCGTGATCTCAGTTGAATCTGCCGGTCGTGCGGATGCGGTCAGCTCGGCTGGGGCGCAGGGGTTGATGCAGTTGATGCCTGCCACCGCTCGTCGATTTGGTGTTCGGGACAGTTTCGAACCCTCTCAGAATATATCGGGCGGGGTGAAGTACTTGAACTGGCTGATGGAAGAGTTCGGAAATGATCCGATTCTGGTGCTGGCAGGGTATAACGCGGGTGAGGGCGCTGTGCGCAAACACGGAGGCGTACCGCCATATGCTGAAACGAGGGACTATGTTCCCAAGGTCATTGCAGCGTTTCAAATTGCCAAAGCTCTATGCTCAACTCCGCCCGAACTGATTTCGGACGGGTGTGTATTCCAGACCTTGAACTGAAAAAAGGCCCGCCAGAACCGGCGGACCTTTTCAAAAGTGCGGTTCAGTTAACGAGTTTGGCTTCGGTGGCAGCGCGAATCTCGTCCTCGGTTACGCCCTCGGCCAGTTCGATGATTTTCAGGCCACCTTCGACCACGTCCAGAACGCCCAGATTGGTGATGATGCGATCCACCACCTTTTTACCGGTCAGCGGAAGGGTGCATTTCTTCAGCAGCTTGGACTTGCCGTGCTTGTTGGTGTGATCCATCACAACGATCACACGGCCGACACCCGCCACAAGGTCCATCGCGCCGCCCATGCCTTTGACCAGTACGCCTGGGATCATCCAGTTGGCTAGGTCACCCTCTTCATCCACTTCCATCGCGCCCAGAACAGCCGCAGCGATCTTGCCGCCACGGATCATGGCGAATGAGGTCGCGCTGTCAAAATACGAGGTGCGCGACAGTTCGGTAATCGTCTGTTTTCCGGCGTTGATCAGGTCGGGGTCTTCTTCGCCCTCGAAAGGGAAGGGGCCCATGCCCAGCATGCCGTTTTCGGATTGCAGGGTGATGTCCTTATCACCGACATAGTTCGCCACCAGCGTCGGAATACCGATGCCAAGGTTCACGTACATGCCGTCTTCAAGCTCTTGCGCCGCGCGGGCGGCCATCTGATTGCGGTCCCAAGGCATTATGCGTCCTCCTTCTTGCGGGTGGTGCGCTGTTCAATGCGCTTTTCGTGCTCGCCCTGAATGATGCGATGTACGTAGATACCGGGCAAGTGGATCTGATCGGGGTCCAGCGAGCCACGTGGCACGATTTCTTCGACTTCAGCGATGCAGATCTTGCCACAAGTCGCGGCGGGCACGTTAAAGTTGCGGGCGGTCTTGCGGAAGATCAGGTTCCCGGTGTCGTCGGCTTTCCACGCCTTTACGATGGCGAGGTCGGCAAAGATGCCTTCTTCCATGATGTAGGTTTCGCCGTTGAAATCCTTGTGCTCTTTGCCCTCGGCGATCACGGTGCCGACACCAGTCTTGGTATAGAAACCGGGGATTCCCGCACCACCGGCGCGCATGCGCTCGGCCAGGGTGCCTTGCGGGTTGAATTCCAGCTCCAGTTCTCCGGCTAGGTACTGACGCATGAATTCCGCGTTTTCGCCGACATAAGAGCTGATCATTTTTTTGACCTGCTTGGTCTGCAGCAGAATGCCGATGCCGAAATCATCAACGCCTGCGTTGTTCGAAGCAAAGGTCAAGTCCTGCGCACCCGAGTCCTTGATCGCCTCTAGCAATAGTTCCGGGATACCGCACAGGCCAAACCCACCTGCCGCAATCATCATGCCATCCGACAGCACTCCGTCGAGAGCTTCGGTGGCATTGGCATATATTTTCTTCATGGAAAACTCCCCCAATGACATGGTGATGGGCAGGTTGTGCCGTCAGGTCATGGGGAAGTCAACGAATCCAAGGGGGTGGTGGTATTTCTACCTAGGTAGTCGCCTTCTTGGTGGTTTTCTTCGTTGCGGCCTTTTTCTTGGGGGCCGCCTTCTTTTTGGTGCCCTTTTTGGCCGCGCGTTCATTGACCAATTCGATGGCCATTTCCTGCGTCACGTCTTCAGGCTTGATGTCCTTGGGAATGGTCGCGTTGACCTTTTCCCATTTGACATACGGCCCGTAGCGACCGTCCAGAACCTGCATCGCACCGCCATCGGGGTGTTCGCCGAGTTCCTTCAGCGGTTTGGCTGCGGCTCTTCGTCCACGTCCGGGATTGGCGCGCTTTTCGGCCAGCATTTCCACCGCCCGGTTCATACCGATCTCGAACACATCGTTCGGGTCTTTGAGGTTGGCATAGACCGGTTTTGCCTCTTCGGGCAACTGGTGCATCAGGTACGGGCCAAACCGCCCGAAGTTCGAGCTGATCATGCCTCCTTCGGGGTGTTCGCCGATCTGGCGGGGCAGGGACAGCAGGGTTAACGCCCTATCCAGATCCATGTCATCCTTGCTCCACCCGCGGGGCAGAGAGGCTCGTGGGGGTTTTTTATTCTCGGGCGTCGGCTCTCCTCGCTGGACGTAAGGCCCGAACCGCCCGGATTTCAGCCAAATCTCATCACCAGCATCCTCGCCCAGAAGGCGTTCATCGCCTTCCGCGCCTTCACCTGCGATGGGGCGGGTATAGGTGCATTCGGGGTAGTTGCCACAGCCGACGAAACCGCCGGTACGCGAGGTTTTCAGGTGCAACTGACCCGTGCCGCATTTTGGGCAGATACGCGGGTCCGATCCGTCCTCTCGCGGAGGATACAGCTGCGGCGCAAGTGCCTCATCCAGCTTGTCCAGCACTTCCGAGATACGCAGCTCTGACGTCTCGCCAATAGCCGCCGAAAAATCGCGCCAGAATTTGCCAAGAAGGTCTTTATAGTCGCGGTCTCCGGCGCTGACATCATCCAGCTGCTCTTCCAGATTGGCGGTGAACTCATAGCCCACATACTGCCGGAAGAAGTTCAGCAAAAAGATGGTGACGATCCGGCCCTTTTCTTCGGGAATCAGTCGGTTCTTGTCCTTGCGCACATATTCCCTGTCCTGAATCGTGGTCACGATCGAGGCGTAGGTCGACGGGCGTCCGATACCCAGCTCTTCCATCCGCTTGACCAGTGTGGCCTCGGTGTAACGCGGCGGCGGTTGGGTGTGGTGCTGCAAGGCCAGAACAGCCTCGTTGTCGGACAGAATGGCAGCCTTGTCCTCGGCTTTGGTGAACTGATCCTTCAGAGAGGTCTTGGCAAAGCGGGCGGGGTCACCTTGCATGATCTGAGGCAGGCGCTTTTCGTCCTCGTCGGCTACATCATCGCGGCCTTCTTCGTAAACGCGCATGAACCCGTCAAACAGCACCACCTGACCCGTGGCACGCAGACCGACCTGAGCGTCATCGCTGCCGATCTCAACCGTCGTACGCTCCAACCGCGCGGCGGCCATCTGACAGGCAATGGTGCGCTTCCAAATCAGATCATAGAGCTTGCGCTGATCCTCATCCGTGACCTTCAGTCCTTTGGCATCGCGCGACATATCCGTGGGGCGGATACATTCGTGCGCTTCCTGCGCGTTCTTGGCCTTGTTCTTGTACATGCGCGGGCTGTCGGGCACATATTCGGCACCATAGCGGTCTTTGATTGCATCGCGGGTGGCAGCAACAGCTTCGGGCGCCATATCGATACCGTCGGTCCGCATATAGGTAATATACCCGGCCTCGTAGAGCCGCTGTGCCACCTGCATCGCGTGACGCGCACCCATGCCAAACTTGCGGCTGGCTTCCTGCTGCAGGGTCGAGGTCATGAATGGCGCGCTAGGGTTGCGGGCGGCAGGTTTGGCCTCGACCGACGTGACGCTCAGCGCGCGGCTTGAGATTGCCTGTACCGCCAATTCGGCCTGTGTGGCGTTGGCCAGATCGTGCTTGTCCAGCTTTTTCCCGGCCAGAGTAACCAGACGCGCCTCATAGGTTTGGCCACGCGGCGTTTCAAACAGCGCCCGTACCGACCAATACTCGACCGGCTTGAATGCCTCGATCTCCATCTCGCGTTCAACGATCAGCCGCAGGCAGACTGACTGCACGCGTCCAGCGGATTTTGCGCCGGGCAGCTTGCGCCACAAAACGGGTGACAGGTTGAACCCCACCAGATAGTCCAGCGCGCGGCGGGCCAGATAGGCCTCGACCAGAGGCATGTCGACCTCACGCGGGTTTTGCATCGCTTCGGTCACAGCATCTTTAGTGATGGCGTTGAATGTGACGCGGCTAACCGGAGTGTCCTTCTTGATCGAACGTCGTTTGGTCAGCGCTTCTTGTAGGTGCCAGCTGATTGCTTCGCCTTCGCGATCGGGGTCGGTGGCGAGTATCAGAGCGTTGTCTTCTTTCAACGCGTCAGCGATGGCTTTGACATGTTTACGGCTGTCGTTGCCGACTTCCCATTTCATCTCAAATTCATGCTCGGGATCGACCGAACCATCCTTCGGAGGCAGGTCGCGTACATGGCCATAAGACGCCAGAACAGTGTAGTCGGGGCCAAGATATTTGTTGATTGTTTTGGCTTTGGCCGGGGATTCTACAACAACTACAGGCATTTAAGGGAAAACCTCGCTCGACGGATTAGGCGCCTTCTATGATCGTGCAAAATGTGTAGGGCAAGAGCGAATTGTCAATGCGTTCCTTCATTAACTTGAATTTGACGGTGATTTCAGCACGCTAGCTGCAGAAAATAACAGCGAAGGTCGCTCAGCGTCCCGTCAAGCTGTCAAGGACAACAACCCTCCGGGCTGGCGTTGAATGCGGCCATCCAGTTCAAGATCGACCAACGCCGGACCAATCTCGCCCGCAGAAGCGGCGATATCGCGGATCAGTTGATCCTCGGCGATGGGCGACGGTCCAAGCCGGGCCAGTATTTCGCGATGGAGCGTTTCAGCCGATGGGGCAGGCTCTGGCGCCATTTCAGGCTGGGGCGGTTCGAACAGGTCCGTCTGTTGTTGTGGAAGCGCTTCGATTACGTCTTCGGCGGATCGGACCAAAGTGGCACCGTCGCGGATCAGCAGATTGCACCCGGCTGCACGGGCATCGAATGGGTGACCGGGTACGGCCAGAACCTCGCGCCCCTGATCCAGAGCATCGCGCGCCGTTATCAGGCTGCCGGATTTGGCAGCGGCCTCTACCACCACGACCGCCTGGGCTAACCCGGAGATAATTCGATTGCGCCGGGGAAAGTGTCGGGCCTGCGGAGACACGCCCATAGGCTGCTCCGACAGCCGCAGTCCCGATTGGGCGATATCCCCGGCCAGGTCAGTGTTTTCAGCCGGATAGATCACATCTACGCCTCCGGCCATGACTGCCACGGTGCCAGTGTCCAGCGCCGCCATATGCGCTGCGGTGTCAATACCGCGCGCCAGGCCCGAGACCACGACATACCCCTGTTTCCCAAGGTCGGTTGCCAACCCGCGCGCCATCCGAGCGCCCAAAGATGAGCAATTGCGCGCCCCGACCATTGCGATACAGCGCTTTTGCAAGATCGATACATCGCCAATGGCCCACAGCATCGGAGGCGCGTCGGAAAGATCAGTCAAAGCGTCTGGAAAATCAGCGGACCCAAGGCACAAAAGCTGCGCTCTTGCAGCTTTTGCAGCCTTGAGTTCTGCCTCAATCACGCCGGGCGGGCAAATTTCATACCCTTCAATTCCGGCGGCGCGTGCCATTTCAGGCAGCGCGGCCAGCGCATTCTGCGCCGAGCCATGTTCCCGCAGCAGTCGACGAAACGTCGCCGGACCGACCTTGCGCGAGCGCAACAGACGAAGCCAGGAAAACCGATCCTCTTCCGTGGTGGGTGGGAGTGTGGGGTGATAGGAAGATAGCTGCTCTTCGGTCATCCGATGCTCCGCCTGATTGCAGAATTGGTTTACGACCGCAGGAGTTAACAGCTTGTGAATCCGTTCAAATTTTTCGAATAATTTTCTTGATTGGCCGCTGAAGGTCCGACAACCACATAATTTTAAATGTTAAAATAGAATTTCCCTCTCGAGGGAAACCACGAGAGGGCGCTGTCAAAAGGTAAGCAGTGTCGCGCTAGGTTAACCCTAAGTGTGGCTGATTCTGTGTCAGGCGGCCGATCCACCAACTGTCAGGCCATCCATCAGAACAGTCGGCTGGCCGACGCCAACTGGCACCCACTGACCATCCTTGCCACAAGTTCCCATGCCAGGATCAAGCGCCATATCATTGCCCAGCCCCCGGATTCGGTTCAACGCGGATGGCCCATCGCCGATCAACGTCGCCCCTTTGACCGGAGCGCCGATCTTTCCGTTTTCGACGCGGTAGGCCTCGGTGCAGGAGAAGACAAACTTACCGTTGGTGATATCAACCTGACCGCCGCCAAAGCCCACAGCCCAAATACCGTCCTTGATATCCGCTACAAGCGAGGCCGGATCCGCGTCTCCGCCCAGCATCACGGTATTGGTCATCCGCGGCATGGGTTTGTGGGCATAGCTTTGCCGCCGACCGTTTCCGGTGGGTGCAACGCCCATCAAGCGCGCGTTCTGGCGGTCCTGCATATACCCGGTCAGGATACCATCCTCGATCAGCACCGTCCGTGAGCTGGGCGTGCCTTCATCATCCACGGTGATCGAACCGCGACGGTCGGCAATCGTACCGTCATCAACGACTGTGACGCCTTCGGAGGCAATCTGCTGTCCCATCAGACCGGCAAAGGCCGAACTGCCCTTGCGGTTGAAATCGCCTTCCAGCCCGTGTCCGATGGCCTCGTGCAGGAGGATACCGGGCCAACCGGGCCCGAGGGCGACTTCCATCACGCCAGCTGGGGCAGGGATAGCGTCGAGATTGACCAACGCGATCCGAAGCGCCTCGCGCGCTTTGTCCTGCCAGTCAGCGGGGTCGATCAGACCGTCCAGACCTACGCGCCCTCCGCCACCAGCCGAGCCGCTTTCACGGCGTCCGTCCTGCTCCACGATCACCGAGATATTCAGGCGTGTCATCGGGCGCACGTCGCGGACCTGAACGCCGTCAGGGCGCAAGATCTCGACCTCTTGCACGGCGGCCATGAGCGATGCGCTGACTTGTACCACGCGTGAGTCCAGATCGCGGGCAAAGGCGTCGATCTCACGCAACGTTTCAATCTTTACAGGGAAACTGGCGGATTCGATCGGGTCTTCATCCGAGTAGAGGCGGGTGTTTGTTGCTCGAGGGGCCTCGGCCAAGGTGCCGCCACCGTCGCCAACTGCCAGACGAGCCGTCTCGGCGGCGCGTTTCAGCGCCGGGATCGAGACGTCAGTAGAATGCGCGTAACCTGCCACCTCGCCCTGCACAGCGCGCAGGCCAAACCCCTCGGAGGCATCGTAGGAAGCGGTCTTCAAACGCCCGTCATCAAAGACCAGAGCCTCGGATTTTCGGCGCTCGACGAACAGTTCTCCGTCCTCGGCCCCGCCCGTGGCGGACTGCAAAACCGCAAGCGCTTCGTCCTGCGGAAGGGCGCTTTCAAAGGGGCGAAACGGGTCGTTGGGCATGGGTTGGGACCTTTCGAGTTTGATCCAGATCAAAAATAGCGTCTGTTTGACGCAAGCATTTTGCTTTATCTACCCGCAGGAATATGGTTTTTAACGCGGCCAAAGACAACGGGAGAGGTGCGACTGATTCACACCTTTTCGCCAGGGACGCAAAGATCAAACGATCAGGACAGAAAATGAAGAATGCTTTGATGCTTTCGGGGCTGCTAACGGCCCTCTCCAGCCTTCCCGCCATGGCTCAGGAGCTTGAGATTATTGGCAAGCCTGTTGACGGCGGCATGGGTTTCCAGCCCGCGGCAACCAGCCTCGCCGATGGGATCCACCGGCTGGACGGAATGATTCTGGTGATCATCACCGCCATCTGCCTTTTCGTCGCGGCACTCCTGATCTACTGCATCGTGCGTTACAATCAACGCACCAACCCCGAGCCCGCGCGTTTCTCGCACTACACACCTGTAGAGATCGCCTGGACTCTCGGCCCGATCCTCATTCTGGTCTTTATCGGGGCCTTCTCGCTGCCGGTTCTGTTCAAGCAGCAAGAAATTCCCGAAGGCGACGTGGTCATCAAGGTTGTCGGCAACCAGTGGTATTGGACCTACGAATATGTCGATCACGATTTCGCGTTCGACAGCTACCTGTTGGGTCACCCGGCCACTTTGGACGAGGGTGCGCGTCCTGCGGATGCGGACGTGACCCCGTTCGTTCTGGATGACGCGATGCGCGCCAAGCTGGCCGATGCCGGTTACAGCGATGACGAGTGGCTGCTGGCTACCGATACTGCCGTAGTCGTGCCCGTCGGCAAGATTATTGTCATGCAGGTTACCGCGTCGGACGTGATCCATTCGTGGACCATCCCGTCCTTCGGCGTGAAGCAGGACGGTGTTCCGGGTCGTCTGGCCGAACTGTGGTTCCGAGCCGACAAAGAAGGCGTCTATTTTGGCCAGTGCTCGGAACTGTGCGGTAAGGACCACGCCTATATGCCGATCACAGTCAAAGTGGTCAGCGAAGAGGCGTATGAACAATGGCTGCAAGGTGCTCTGGAAGAGTACGCAGGTCAGCCCGCAACCTATCAGGTTGCCTCGAACTGATACAGGCTTTGGTCTGTTCGATACATGATGCAGGCTGCGCGGTGATCGCGCAGCTTTCGCCCCAAAAGGACCCGACATGAGCGACGCAAGCATCAATGCCAGCACCGTTACCACGCAGACCCGCGTGAACGAGGCAAGCTTTGGCGATTATTTCTCTCTGCTAAAGCCGCGTGTGATGTCGCTGGTCGTGTTTACGGCGCTGGTCGGGTTGCTGGCGGCTCCGGTACCCGTTCACCCGTTCGTCGGGTTCTGTGCCATCCTGTTCATCGCCATCGGTGGCGGCGCGTCCGGCGCGCTGAACATGTGGTGGGACGCAGATATCGACAAGGTGATGAAGCGCACCAAGGGCCGCCCGATCCCCTCTGGCAAGGTTGAGGCTGGTGAGGCTATGGCCTTAGGTCTGGCGCTGTCGGGCCTGTCGGTGATCATGCTTGGGCTGGCGACCAACTGGTTCGCCGGAGTCTTCCTCGGCTTCACCATCTTTTTTTACGTCGTCGTCTACACGATGTGGCTGAAGCGCTCGACGCCGCAGAACATTGTGATTGGCGGTGCCGCAGGGGCTTTCCCGCCGGTTATCGGCTGGGTTGCCGCTACGGGCTCGATGACGCTTGAGCCGTGGTTGATGTTTGCCCTGACCTTCATGTGGACCCCGCCGCATTTCTGGGCTTTGGCGCTGTTCATGCGCTCGGATTACGACGATGCGGGCGTACCGATGCTGACCGTAACCCACGGTCGCCGCGCAACCCGTTGGCATATTCTTGTGTACACGGCTCTGCTGGCATTGCTGGCTGTTGGAACCGCGTTCTCGGGTATCGGAGGTCCAATCTATCTGACAGTTGCCGTGGTCATGAACGCCCTGTTCCTGCGTGGCGCATGGCAGATCGCACGTAGGACCGAGGACGACTCGGAAGCGGACAACTACAAGGTCGAGCGCTCTTTCTTCAAGCTTTCGCTGCTCTATCTTTTCCTGCACTTCGGTGCAATTCTGGCCGAAGCATTGCTGAAACCCTATGGATTGGGAGGTTGGTCGTGAGCCTGCGCAAAAGCCATGAACTGCACCAACGCCGGTTCAGCCGCAATCTGGGGGTCGGCCTGACGCTGGCGGCCTTCATCGTGATCATCTTTGGCCTGACCATCGTTAAGGTTTCGGGCACCAGCCTTGGGCTGCCAACGGAAGAGGCGCAGAACTGATGGCGCTGTCCGGTCCGCAGAAAACAGTGGCGCAGACGGTTGGCGTAGTGGTGCTGATGGGCAGCCTGGCCTGGGCTGCGGTGCCGTTCTACGACTGGTTCTGCCGTGTCACCGGGTTCGGCGGCATCACTGGCGTGGCCGAAACCGCGCCCGAGGACATACTGGACCGCACTGTTACCGTGCGCTTTGATGCCTCGAAGGCCAAGGATATGGCTTGGGAATTCAAGCCGGTCGAGCGAGAGATGGAAGTTCGCATCGGTGAAACCGGGCTGGCTTTCTATGAGGCCTATAACCCGACCGACCGCCCGATTGCCGGCCAAGCGTCTTACAACGTCGCGCCGTATTCGGCTGGTGGTTATTTCCAGAAAATCGCCTGTTTCTGCTTTGAAGAGCAGGTGTTGGAACCCGGCGAAAGGATGCAGATGCCGGTAACGTTCTTCGTCGACCCGGAAATGGTCGACGATCTTGAAGCCAAGTATGTTCATACGATCACTCTGTCGTATACATTCTACGAAATTGACCTGCCCGAGGGCTATGCCGCCCTTGAAACGCAGGCAGATACAAACACGAACTAACGCCTGTAGGTGAGGGACGCTGATGGCACACGCTAAAAACCACGATTATCACATTCTGACCCCGTCGATCTGGCCGCTTTTCGGCGCGGTCGGCGGTTTCGTGATGCTGTTCGGAGCTGTCCTGTGGATGCACGGCATCACCTCGTTCATGTTCTGGATGGGCCTTGTGGCCGTTCTGTACACGATGTTTGCCTGGTGGTCCGAGGTGGTGGCTGAGAGCCGCGCAGGTGATCACACGCCGGTTGTTCGTATCGGCCTGCGCTATGGCTTCATCCTGTTTGTGATGTCAGAGGTGATGTTCTTCTTCGCCTGGTTCTGGTCGTTCTTCAAACATCGTATGTACCCGATGTATGACTATGCTGGCACCGAGTACATCCAGCCGGACATCCACGCTGTTGACCCGTTCCACCTGCCACTGATTAACACCTTGGTCCTGCTGCTGTCGGGCTGTGCGATTACCTGGGCGCACCACGCTTTGGTGCACGACAACGACCGCAAGGCGCTGATCAACGGTCTGGCCATCGGTATCGCTCTGGGTATCGCATTTACCTTCCTGCAGGGGTTCGAATACTACGAATTGCTGGCCCATGACGGGTGGGAGTTTGGAGGCGACCAGTTCTATTCGAACTTCTTCATGGCGACGGGTTTCCACGGTGCGCACGTCATCATTGGAACTATTTTCTTAACCGTCTGCCTGATCCGGGCGCTGCGCGGGGACTTTACACCCGAAAAGCATGTCGGGTTTGAGGCCGCGGCTTGGTACTGGCACTTCGTTGACGTCGTCTGGCTGTTCCTGTTCTTCGCAGTCTATATCTGGGGTCAAGCCCCGCTGATGTAACGCCTGTCAGGTGATCCAATTGTAAAAGCCGCCCTTGGGGGCGGCTTTTTCTCTATTCGGGACGCAAGATTGCGTCCCATACAATTGCGTGGTTGCATTTCGGTCCGCGCGCCCCTTAACAAGACGCCGGTTCCTGCAACGAGGTATGGTCCTGACATGCGCCGCTTTCTGTTCCTGCTGATTTTCGGCCTCGCCGGTCTAGGCGTGCTGCTGTCGCTGGGCATGTGGCAGGTGCAGCGGCTGGCATGGAAGCAAGGTGTGTTGGCAGAGATTGAAAACCGTATTTCGGCTGAGCCGGTTGCTTTGCCGCAGCAGGTTTCCGAAGACGCTGACAAATACCTCCCCGTGACGATCTCGGGTGATATGGAGCCGGGGGAAATCCACGTTCTGGTCTCGGTCAAGCAGGTCGGAGCAGGGTATCGGATTATCCAGTCGTTCAGCACGGATGACCGGACAATTCTGGTGGATCGTGGGTTTGTGCCAACAGTTGCCAAGTTGAACGAACGCCTGACCGGACCGATGGAGATCACCGGTAACCTGCACTGGCCGGATGAGATTGACAGCTATACGCCCGAGCCCGATATCGACGATAATATTTGGTTTGCGCGTGATGTGCCTAATCTGGCCGCTGCTTTGGGGGCTGAACCCGTACTTCTGATCGCCCAATCCGAGACCGACCCGAATGTAACACCTTTGCCCGTGGATACGGCGGGCATCCCCAATGATCACCTGCAATATGCAATCACCTGGTTTGGTCTGGCTCTGGTCTGGGCCGCGATGACCGGATACTTCCTGTGGCGCAGCCGTGCCAATTCTGAAAGTGACGCGACATGAAATACATCTCGACCCGTGGGCAAGCACCCGAACTGACATTTGAAGAGGCAATGCTAACAGGGCTAGCCCGCGACGGCGGCCTGTATCTGCCTGCTGAAATCCCGACGATGTCACAGGATGAGATCACCGCTCTGGCGGGTCTGCCTTACGAAGAGATCGCATTCCGCGTGATGTGGCCCTATGTCAGCGGCTCTTTCGCCGAGGATGAGTTCAAAGCGATCATCGCCCGCGCCTATGAGGGCTTTGGTCATGACGCCCGCGCGCCATTGAAGCAGCTGAACGAGAACCATTTCCTGCTGGAGCTGTTTCACGGCCCGACGCTGGCGTTCAAGGACTTCGCGATGCAGCTGATCGGTCAGCTGTTCCAAGTAGCCCTGAAGCGTCGCGGAGACCGCGTGACCATCGTGGGTGCGACCAGTGGCGACACAGGCTCAGCCGCTATTGAGGCGTTCCGGGGGCTGGATGCGGTGGATGTGTTCATCCTGTTCCCTCATGGCCGCGTGTCCGAGGTGCAGCGCCGCCAGATGACAACGCCTGCGGACAGTAACGTTCATGCTCTGGCTGTGGATGGCGATTTCGACGATTGTCAGGCCGCGCTGAAGGACATGTTCAACGATTTCGACTTCCGCGATCGTGTGAAACTGGCGGGCGTGAACTCGATCAACTTTGCCCGTGTGCTGGCGCAGATCGTCTATTACTTCTCGGCTGCTGTCAGCCTTGGCGCACCGCACCGGAAGGTCAGCTTCACAGTGCCGACCGGCAACTTTGGCGACATCTTCGCAGGCTATCTGGCTAAGCGTATGGGACTACCAATTGACCGGCTGGTGGTGGCGACGAACCAGAACGACATTCTGCATCGCTGTCTGTCGGGCGAGGGGTATTTCAAGGGCGATACCATCCCCTCGATCAGCCCGTCGATGGATATTCAAGTCAGCTCGAACTTTGAGCGTGCGTTGTATTATGCCTATGGCGAGGACGGCGGCGCCGTCGCGCAACTGATGGATGAGCTGAAAAACGGCGGCTTTAACGTCAGCCAGGGTGCGATGGAAGCGCTGCGCGAGAGTTTCGACTCGGGTCGCGTGTCCGAGGATGAAACGCTGGCGACAATCAAGCACACGCTGGATCACAGCGCCGAACTGGTCTGCCCCCACACGGCAGTTGGCATCAATGTCGCGGAACAGCAGCGCGCATGGGATGTGCCGATGATCACTTTGGCTACTGCACACCCTGCGAAGTTTCCGGCAGCGGTCGAGAAGGCGAGCGAAGTGCATCCGCCTCTTCCATCCCGAATGTCTGATCTGTATGAACGTCCGGAACGGGTGACCCGGATTGCCAACGATCTAGGTGCCCTCGAGGATCATATCAGAAGGCATATTGCTGAGTGACAGTCAGACAGGACCAACTGAAGAACGGCTTTCGTATCGTCAGTGAACATATGCCGGGGCTGCAATCTGCGGCCATCGGCATCTGGGTGACCGCCGGCGGGCGGCATGAGCGGATCGAGCAGAACGGCATCGCGCATTTCCTTGAGCATATGGCGTTCAAGGGGACCGAGCGGCGTTCTGCGCTGCAAATCGCCGAGGCGATCGAGGATGTGGGCGGATATATCAACGCCTATACCTCGCGCGAGGTCACAGCCTACTACGCCCGTGTTCTGAAAGACGACGTCGCGCTGGCGATGGATGTCATCGGCGACATCGTTCTGAACCCGGTCTTTGACCCGCGTGAGATCGAGGTCGAGCGCGGCGTGATCCTGCAAGAAATCGGCCAGGCCTATGACACGCCTGACGACGTGATTTTCGACTGGTTGCAGGAACAGAGCTATCACGATCAGCCTTTGGGTCGCACCATTCTTGGCCCCACCGAGCGGGTCAGTGCTTTCTCCCGCGAAGACCTCTCGGGCTTCGTGGCCGAGCATTACGGGCCCGAGCAGATGATCCTGTCCGCCGCTGGTGCCGTGGATCACGATAAGCTGATGAAAATGGCCGAAGAAATGTTTGGCCATCTTGAACCGCGTAAGGGCCTGATTGCCGAAACCGCGCGCTTTACCGGCGGTGAGGCGCGGCAAGAGAAAGAGCTGGAGCAGGCGCATTTCGCGCTGGCACTGGAAAGCCCCGGCTATCGTGATGATGCGATCTATACCGCGCAGATTTACTCGACTGCGTTGGGTGGCGGCATGTCCTCGCGTCTATTCCAAGAGGTTCGGGAAACGCGGGGCTTGTGTTACACGATTTTTGCCCAAACCGGCGCCTATGCGGATACCGGGACGACCACGATTTATGCCGGAACTTCGGCCGATCAGGTGGGTGAGTTGGCAACTGTGACCATCGATGAGATGAAGCGCGCTGCCGAGGATATGAGCCCCGAAGAAGTTGCCCGCGCCCGAGCGCAGATGAAGGCGGGGATGCTGATGGGACTGGAAAGCCCGTCGAACCGCGCCGAGCGTCTGGCACGACTTGTACAGATCTGGGGACGTGTGCCCTCGCTTGAGGATACAGTCGCCAAGATCGACGCCGTTAGTACCGAAGAAGTCCGCGCCTTTGCGGAAGAGATGGCCGTGCAGGCTCCGGCGGCGCTGGCGCTGTATGGCCCGATATCGGGCGCACCCACGCTGGCCGAATTGCAGGAGAGGCGTGCAGCGTGATGCTATTGGGCAGACGCAAGCTGAAACTCGAAACCGAGCGCCTGAGCCTGCGCCCGCCCGTGCATTCCGACTTCAACGACTGGGCGGCGCTGCGGCGCGCGTCCAAGGAATACCTCACTCCATGGGAGCCGATCTGGGCCAAGGACCATCTGAGCCGAAAGTCCTTTACCAATCGGGTCTATTGGGCTCAGCGGTCCGTCGCCAGTGGCACCGCGATCCCTTTGTTCCTGTTCCGCCGCACGGATGATGTGCTGCTTGGCGCGATAACCTTGGATAACATCCGCCGTGGACCAGCGCAGGCGGGAACGCTCGGCTATTGGACCGGCGAGGCCTTTGCGCGCAACGGCTATATGCGCGAGGCGATTGGAGCGGTCGTCCACCACGCCTTCACCCGTGTGGACCTGAGCCGTATCGAGGCGGCTTGCCTGCCGGAAAACGCCGCCTCGCGCGGGTTGTTGGAAAACTCTGGTTTCAAATACGAGGGCGTGGCGCAGTCTTATCTGCAGATCAACGGGCGGTGGCGGACACATGTGCTGTATGCCAGTCTGCGGTCGGATCGACGCGGCAAGACGGACGCGGGGTAGGTTGTGGCGCGGGCAAAGAAGCCGATGGTCTGGATCAGTGATGCGATGGTAGGCACGGCAAGCATAAAAGGATTTGAGGCAGACGTTGTCTTACGCGATATGGAACGTGCTGTTGACGCGATGAGGCGAAACAGACTTGGAGAACCGCAGCCAGAGGCTTGCTTCCCCAAGGAAATGTTCGCGAAATACAAAGACAAAAAGGAAAAGAAGCAACCCGACCTCTTCATGGCCGGAGGTTTCTGGACGGTTTCTTTTTATTGCGCCGCTGTTCTGCGTCAGTTCAATCTGGGTAAGGGCAATCTCTACCCCGTCAAATTGTTACAACATGACCGTACCACGCCGGTTGAGGGCGCGTATTTCTGTTTAAATTTTGGAGCACAGAAGACTGCCGTGCTGACAGATCAATCTTCGCGCATAGATAAGCCTTACGAGAAGCATGACATCTGGGAGCCGCCTATGGCTATGCAGGACAAGGATATCGCTGTCTCATCGAACGCTTTGGAGGGACCGGATATCTGGATGGACACGCGGCTGCGTCGCGCGTTTTTTGTGAGTGACTCGCTGGCGCAAGCTTTGCGGGCGGCGAAGGTTTCTCGTCCGTTCAAGCTGCGTAAGTGCATCGTCATCTAAGACTGCCGCAACGACCAACCTCGTGATTTCGCTGACCCGCCATATGCGGGCGTGACTTAAATGCTCACTGCGCTACACTTCCCTCATGCGCTGGGTTGTTGCGGCATTGATGGTGATTTCGGGCGGGGCTATGGCGCAGGAGCGGCGGCCGAGCCATTGCATCGCTATCGCGGATGCTGCGCCGGGTATTGAATACATCCATAAGGCGGCATGGACGGACCCGATCCCGGATTTTTCGGTGCGGATCAGCTATATAGCGCATGCGTCGTTTTTGATCCAGACACAGGGCGGGTTGAACGCCGTGACCGATTTTACTGGTTTCATTGGCAGCGCAGATATGATCCCCGATGTAGTCACCATGAACCACGCCCACAGCACGCACTGGACTGCCCATCCCGATCCGGCCATTCCGTATGTGCTGCCCGGGTGGGGTGAGTTCGGCCTGGGGATCGAACATCACCTCGATCTGGGCGAGATGTTGGTTCGAAATGTCTCGACCGATATTCGATCCCCCTATGGCGGGGTTGAGGAGCGTGGAAACTCGATCTTCGTGTTCGAGATCGAAGGGCTATGCATCGGCCACCTGGGCCATTTGCACCATGTGCCCTCGGATGAACAATTCGCCGCGCTGGGGCGACTGGATGTGGTGATGGCGGCGGTGGACGGGGGAACGACCATGCCTCTGCCCGACATGATTTCGGTTCTGAAGCGGCTTAAGAGTTCAGTCATTATCCCGATGCATTGGTTTTCGGGCTTTTCGCTGGACCGGTTTCTGGTCGACATCCGTAATGATTTCCCCGTCGAGCGTAAGGGAGTGTCGGAAATTATCGTGTCTCTGCGCGACCTGCCGGACCGACCCACTGTGGTCGTGCTTGAACCACGCTACCTAATCGAATTGGAATAGGGCTTGTAGGAACCCGGGCGCTTGGGCAAGGAATAGGTATGACACTGAATGCTGCCGACGACTCCTTTGCCAAGCTAATTCGCTCTGATTTGGGCGACGATATTCTACGCCCCGTTACTGATCGCTATCTGGAAGAGCCGCGCGGCCGTTTTACCGGGCATGCAGGCCTGCTGGCCCTGCCGCGCACAGTTGACGAGGTGTCGAAGCTGGTGCGGTTGGCCTCGGACGCGCGGGTGCCGGTAGTGCCCTATGGCGGCGGCACCGGTTTGGTTGGCGGGCAGGTCATGTCCGAAGGACCTGCGCCTCTGGTGATCTCGCTGGAGCGGATGACGGCGATCCGGGCTGTTTATCCAACCGAAAACATCCTGATCGCCGAGGCGGGCGCCGTTCTTGAGGATGTGCAAACGGCTGCAGAGGAAGCTAACCGCCTGTTCCCTCTGGCTTTGGCCGCGCAGGGGTCGTGCCGGATCGGTGGCAACCTCGCGACGAATGCGGGCGGGGTGAATGTGCTTCGTTATGGCAACGCGCGAGATCTGTGTCTCGGGCTCGAGGCGGTTCTGCCGAGCGGTGAAATCTG
Source organism: Ruegeria sp. SCP11 (assembly GCF_040329455.1). Taxonomy (NCBI): domain Bacteria; kingdom Pseudomonadati; phylum Pseudomonadota; class Alphaproteobacteria; order Rhodobacterales; family Roseobacteraceae; genus Ruegeria; species Ruegeria sp. SCP11. The sequence goes on from NZ_JBDZYG010000006.1 coordinate 188,972, forward strand.
GCATGGGCTGAGTCGCTTGCGCAAGGACAACACCGGCTACGACCTGCGCAACCTGTTGATTGGTGCAGAGGGCACCCTAGGGATCATCACCGCTGCTTCGCTGAAGCTGTTTCCGAGGCCTGAGGTAGTCGGAACGGCTATGTTGCAGGTTACTTCCCCCGAAGCAGCGATTGAGCTGCTAGCGCTGGCACGGGATCAACTGGGGGATGCGGTTAGTACTTTTGAGCTGATCCATCGACAGGGGCTGCAATTTCTGACCGAAGTCTTGCCACTTGTGCGTTATCCGTTTGAGACACAGCCCGAATGGTGTGTTCTGATTGAACTGGGGCTATTTGCACGGCAATCGCCTTCTGAAGCACTGGAAGCGCTCTATGCTACGGCGGACAAGGCTGGGCTCGTCGGCGATGCGGTGATCGCGCAGAGCGAAGCACAACGCATGGACCTATGGGCCGTGCGCGAACGCATCCCCGAGGCCAATCGGCTGATCGGATCTGTCTCAAGCCATGATATATCGGTTCCGATCTCGCGTATTCCGGAGTTCATCCTGCGAGGTGCCGAAGTGGTCGCGGCGCTTGGGCCGTTTCGTATCAACTGCTTTGGGCATGTGGGCGACGGAAATTTGCATTACAACGTGTTCCCGCCACAGGGGCACGACCGAGCCGAGTTTGATGGGCAAAGACAAGCAGTCAAACACGCGGTGCATGACCTTGTGCATGCGTTTGGAGGCTCCGTCAGTGCTGAGCACGGGGTAGGGCGCCTGAAAGCCGATGATCTTGAGGAATATGGGGATGCTGCAAAGCTGTCTGCGATGCGCGCCATCAAAACCGCGCTGGACCCGCAGGGGATCATGAATCCTGGCACGGTTTTGAGGTCCTAGGCACGGCCCATCGTCACGCAGGCCGCACCGGGACTGTTAGGATGCCGGCAGAATGACCTTGTCGATGACGTGGATAACGCCGTTTGAGGTCTCGATATCCGCCTGAACAACGTTTGCGTCATTCACCATCACGCCGTTGTCCAGATCAATGGTAATATCTCCGCCTTGAACCGTGGCGGCGGTCATGTCATCGGACAGATCGCCTGACATTACCTTTCCGGGCACCACATGGTATGTAAGGACCGCAACCAGTTGGTCCTTGTTTTCTGGTTTCAGCAGCGTTTCGACGGTGCCTTCAGGCAGTGCGGCAAACGCCTCATCCGTTGGGGCGAAGACGGTGAATGGGCCTTCGCCTTTCAGAGTGTCTACCAGTTCGGCGGCCTGAACGGCGGCGACGAGCGTTTCAAAGCTGCCGGCACCAACAGCGGTGTCTACGATGTCCTTGGAGTGGCCATCCGCATAAGCGACCGTGCCGACGATCAGGCTTGCCGCACTGGCCATAGCGAGTTTGCGAAACATGATACAATTCCCTTGTTGGAATGCCTCGTTTGGCATCAACAGGGGTACGGTCAATCAACGGAACAAGATCATCGAATATATCTATTCGATTGGGTTGAACTTGAAGCTGGTCGGGCTATGCCCGTGCTGTTCTGGGTTTCCACTCACAATTTTGTGATGGTGCGGCTCCTATAACCCTTCGAATTCGCACAGAATGTGTACATCCATGCCCATGCCTTCCAGTACCTTGCGACCGCCCAGTTCAGGCAGGTCAATAATGAACGAGCACGAAACGATCTCTCCGCCCAGCCGTTCGATCAGCTTGATCCCGGCGGCGGCGGTGCCTCCGGTGGCCAACAGGTCGTCGACGACGAGGATTTTCTCGCCCGGCAGAATGGCGTCATCATGGATCTCGACGATGGCCTCGCCATACTCCAGCTTGTAGTCTTGGCTGATGGTGGTGCCGGGCAGTTTGCCCTTTTTGCGGATCGGCACGAAGCCAACGCTCAGCTGGTGGGCAATTGCACCGCCAAGGATAAAGCCGCGGGCCTCGAGGCCCACGACTTTGTCGATCCGTTCACCTGCATACGGGTGCAGCATCTGGTCGATCGCCATACGGAACCCGCGCGGATCGGCAAACAGGGTGGTGACGTCCCGGAACATGATCCCTTCGTGCGGGAAATCGACGATTGTACGGATGTAATCCTTGACCGATTTGTTTCTGGACATGGCCAACCCCTTTGGCGTCAAAACACGCTGGGCTGTTTGGCCCATCGGGGTCAGTCATGCAAGGAGAGATTGCCGCCGAACTATTTGCGGCGTTGTGGAGTGGCCTTCGGCAGTCCGTAATAGCGGTACAGCGCGTCCGGTAACCACGACAAGTGCGGTTTGCGCCAGTTGCGCTGGTCTCGCAACAGAAATGCCTGAGCAGCATGAAGGTTCATTGCCATATTCCTTTTTTATTGTTAGTTGCTCGATAACTACAATTTCTATGCGATGTATATACATTGCATCGCGGTAAGAATCAAGGGTTGGACAGGGAAAAGGCGCGTGGCAAAGAAAGACGGTAAGGGGTCTACCAAGAAAAACAGTCAGTTGGTCCTGCGTCTGGACAAGGATGAACGCGACGCATTTGTTGAATTGTGCAAGGAATTAGACACGTCAGCCGCGCGGGAAATTCGCCGGTTCATCCGTGGGTTCATGAAGGAACACGCCGAGGATTGATCCCTTAGGCAGGGCGGCGCAGAACGGCGGTCGCAACCCCCATTCCGATCAGCGTCAGCCCTCCGAAGCGGGTCATCGCGGTGATCACGCCGGCGCGCCCGATCAGGCGGCGCAATCTATCTGCCAGCAACGCGTATGCCAACGCGTTTAGCCCTCCCAGAACCACGAAGGTTGCGATCAGGATGGCGAATTGCGGGCCCAGAGGCTCGGCCGGGCGAAGGAATTGCGGCACGAACGCAATGAAGAACGCGATGGACTTCGGGTTCAGCGCGGTGACAGCAGCGGCGTGACCGAACACACTGCGCGGAGTGACGTCGCGCCCGGTGTCCATCGTTTCCAGTCCACCAGAAGGTGCGCTGCGCAGCAATTTAATGCCAAGCCATACCAGATAGGCGGCGCCCAACCATTTCAGAACGGAAAACAGGGTGGCAGAGGCCAAAACCAATGCTCCTAACCCCAGCAATGAGGCCGTCATGGCCACCAGGTCTCCCACCGCAACCCCGGTGGCCGAGGCCACGGCGACGCTGCGCCCCTTGGACAGGGCGTAGCTGAGCACCAGTAGAACGGTCGGGCCAGGGATCAGCAGCAGTGCAGTCGACGCGGCCACGAAAGCCAGCCAAAGATCAACGGACATGGTGTTTCCTATCTCAGTGTTCCGCACACCAAGCCCCGGTTCCCCATTGGGGTCAAGCTTTCATGTGCTCTTTTGTCCGCGAAAATTCGGCCTGGTTTTTGGCAATACCGTCAAATCTGCAAAAGTTTAAATTTGCTTTAGGAAGTGTATTCCAACCTTGAAAGCTTGCGGATCCTTACCGAACTCTGAACAAAGCCGGCAGGGCAGGAGGTTACAATGACGCGCACAGAAACCATTGATACCGAGACGTATGCAAGGTCCGCACTGTCGAAGACCACGCTGCTGAAGCGGGGGTTTGTTCTGCTGGCTCTTGTTGCTGTCGTGCTTTACGCCGCAATCGTCGGATATATGTACGCGAAACAGGACACGCTGCTCTACAAACCTTCAGGTGAGTTGCCGGATCCGAATACGGTCGGGATGGCCGATGTCGAGGTGGTCTCCCTGACGATGTCCGACGGAGTGCTGTTGACTGCCTGGTCCGCGCCCCCGGCCACGGAAGGCGCCCCGACAGTTCTGTTTTTCCACGGTCAAAGCGGCAATCTGGGCGATCGGGCCGACCGGATGCGCGAAATCCTCAACAGCGGTTATGGTCTGCTGGCCCCCAGTTATCGCGGTTTTCCGGGTAGCGAGGGTGAGCCCTCGGAGATGGCGCTGATTTCGGACGGTGTTGAGATGTTCGACCGGCTGGACGTTGAGGGCACGGATGTTGTCCTGCACGGGCAAAGCCTTGGTACAGGTATTGCAGCAGCGGTGGCCGAGCAGCGACCGAATGCGCAATTGCTGGTGCTGGAGGCGCCTTTCACTGCGACCGTGGATGTCGCGTCCGAACGCTATCCGTTGTTGCCTGTCTCGCTCCTGATGAAAGACCAGTTCGCCACCCGCGACGTTATCGACGAAATCACAGTACCGACCCTGATTTTCCACGGGACCGATGACGAGACAATCCCTCTTCACCACGGGGAGGCGCTGGCGGCGATGTCCGGCGGGAGCGCAAAGTTGCACGTTGTCCCTGAGGGAACCCACAACGATCTCTGGTCGCATGGGCTCTGGGATGAAGTGCAAGCCACTCTGGGTCAGTAAGAAAGTTCGGTTAGAGCATTCGCCCAGCGACGGCATCCAGTTTGGCCAGCAGCGCCGGGTCACGCTTTTCTGGCGCGGTCAGGATGGCGTATTCCAGCGCCCGGTCGCAGCCATGCGGGCAGGGCTCGCGCTTGGCCCCCAACAAGTCTGGTAGGCCTTTTACCAGAGCACGGCCCTTCTCGGCATTTCCAGTCAGAGTAGCGATGATGGAGGTTACGTCGACCTCCCCGTGATCCGGATGCCAGCTGTCGTAGTCGGTAACCATAGCAATCGAGGCATAGCAAAGCTCGGCCTCGCGGGCGAGTTTCGCCTCGGGCATGTTGGTCATGCCGATCACGTCGCAACCCCATTGCTCGCGATACATCTTGGACTCGGCCAGCGACGAGAACTGAGGCCCCTCCATCGCCAGATAGGTGCCACCGCGATGAATGGTGATGCCAGCAGCCTTGCCTGCGGTCTCGCAGGCATCGGACAGGCGCGGGCAGGTGGGGTGGGCGACGCTGACATGGGCGACGCAGCCGGTGCCGAAAAAGCTTTTCTCGCGCGCAAAGGTCCGGTCGATGAAATGATCGACGATCACGAAATCGCCCGGTGCCATGTGTTCGCGGAACGACCCGCAGGCGGAAACCGAGATCACATCGGTCACCCCCACGCGTTTTAGCGCGTCGATATTGGCGCGATAAGGCACTTCGGTTGGCGAATGCACGTGACCGCGTCCGTGGCGCGGCAGGAACGCCATTGCGACGCCGTTCAGCGAGCCAGTCAGAATCTGGTCCGAAGGATCGCCCCACGGGGTTTCCACGGTAACCCATTCCGCATTCTCCAGCCCGTCGATGTCATAGATGCCCGATCCGCCGATGATGGCGATTTTGGTCTGGGTCATGGCTGTGCTCCGATTGAAAAAATTTGTTGCAGACTGTCTGCGGGGCGGCAAGAGATTTGGCAAGTGGCTTCAACGGTTTGTGTTGGTTGTTGTCCCGGTATGCGCCCGGCGCATATCAGGGTCCCGCTTGACGCGGTATCTCAGCCGGGGCTTGACCGCTAAAAGGCCCCTTTCGCGCGAACAAAATAGACCGACAGGACCGTCCCATGCCCCGAGCCATGCTGGCAAGCTTTGCCAATCGTATTGCCAAACCCGACCTGCGTTGGGTACCGGACGAGGGGCTGACTGCCTCGCGCCTGCGGATTGAGTTGCTGTCCGGCCTGACCGTGGCGCTGGCATTGGTGCCCGAAGCGGTGGCATTTGCGTTTGTCGCTGGCGTGCACCCGCTTGTCGGCCTATACGCGGCCTTTATGGTTGGCCTGATCACGGCGTTGATCGGCGGTCGCCCGGGCATGATCTCGGGTGCAACCGGGGCTCTGGCCGTGGTAATGGTCGCGCTGGTAGCCGAGCACGGGGTCGAATACCTGTTTGCCACCGTTGTTTTGATGGGCATTCTTCAAGTAATTGCCGGGGCAATGCACTGGGGACGCTTTATCCGACTGGTGCCGCACCCGGTAATGCTGGGCTTTGTGAACGGTCTGGCCATCGTGATTTTTCTAGCGCAGTTGGGGCAGTTCAAGGTGCCGGGCACCATGGAAAACACCGGGCACGGCGTTGGTGGGGGTGAATGGCTCTCGGGTCTGCAGCTTTATACCATGCTGGGCTTGGTGGCGCTGACCATGGCGGTGATCTGGATCATGCCGCGTATCACGCGCATCGTTCCTGCGCCTCTGGCCGGTATTTTGGTTGTGGCCGCGCTGGTGATCGGCTTTGGGCTGGACGTGCCGCGCGTCGGCGATCTGGCCTCGATCGAGGGCGGGTTGCCCGCGTTCCACATTCCAATGGTGCCGCTAAACTGGGAAACCTTTGAGATCATCCTGCCCTACGCCGTCATTCTGGCCGCCATCGGCCTGATTGAATCGCTGCTGACCCTGAACCTTGTAGGGGAAATCACCGGCAAGCGCGGCGGAGCCTCGCAAGAGTGTATCGCGCAGGGCGTTGCCAACGTGGCCACTGGTTTCTTTGGCGGCATGGGCGGTTGTGCGATGATCGGTCAGTCGATGATCAACGTGAAATCCGGTGGTCGGACTCGTATTGCCGGTGTTGCCGCGGCGCTGTTCCTACTGGTCTTCATTCTGTTTGCTTCACCGCTGATCGAACAAATCCCGCTGGCGGCTTTGGTCGGGGTGATGTTCATGGTGGTGATCGGTACCTTTGCATGGAACTCGTTCAAGATCATGCGCAAGGTGCCGCTGATGGACGCCTTTGTGATCGTGCTGGTGACGGTCGTAACCGTGATGGAGGACTTAGCGGTCGCCGTGGTAGTGGGTGTCATCGTCTCGGCGTTGGCCTATGCGTGGAACAACGCCAAGCGTATCCATGCGGTTACCCGCGAATCCTCGACCGAAAAGGGTGCTAAAGTTTATGAAATCCAGGGACCGCTGTTTTTCGGATCGTCGGATGGGTTCGTCGAGTTGTTTGATGTACCGAATGATCCGGAAACGGTAATCGTGGACTTTGCCGAAAGCCGCGTTGTTGACCAGTCGGCGCTGCAAGCTATCGAAAACATCGCCGCCAAATACGAGGCCGCAGGCAAACGCGTCATGCTACGCCATCTCAGCCGAGATTGTCACAAGCTGCTCAATAAGGCCGGGCACCTGATGGTCGACAGTGATGACGACCCAGATTACGAATTGGCTGTGGACTATTCTGTCCGTACCGGCATTCTGGGCGGTCACTGACATATTGGAAAGGCGGCCCGAGGGTCGCCTTTCAATTTGGTGCCAGACGTTCCAACCTATCGATATCACCGGATAGAAGGGCGCTTTCGGAGGCTCCAACTTTTTGTGGTGGCCAGTCCCACCAGCCAAGCGCTTCCAGTCTGGCAATCACATCCGCTTCAAAACGGTATCGCCGCACCTCTGCTGGGTTTCCCGTGACGATTGCGTAAGGTGGGATATCTCCTCGGACAACCGATCCGGCACCAATGATTGATCCGTTGCCGACTCGGGCTCCGGGCAGGATCAAAGCGCCAAATCCGATCCATACGTCATGCCCGATGATCGTATCCCGCACGTCTGGTTGGTATCCCGACATCCTGTTCGGATCAAAGATAGGAAAAGGAAAACAGGTCAGACCCGCCATTGCGTGATTGGCCGAAGATGTAATGAACCGAACGCCATGAGCAATCTGGCAAAATTTGCCCAGGATCAGTTTTTCCTTCGAAAACGGAAACAGATAAGGAGCCAACCGTGCCCCCCAATCCTCGGGCGGGTCAAAGTCTGATGCGTAGCTGAACGCCCCGGCCTCAAACTGTGGATGATCGACTGCCTCGGACAAAAACACCGTGCCCTTGTGAACGGTCCCATCGGGCAGGGTAACCGGGTATCTGCGATGAGGATCAGGGAGTAACATCAGTCGTCAGGCCGAGAAAGGCTGAATAACTCGGTCACAACCGAATAATCCCGATATCCCAGTCGTGCCAACGGCTGGAAAGACGTAACATCAAATATGCCGTCCTTCAGGCAATCGTCCCGCAAGTGAACACCAGTGACTTCTCCGAACACGACCCGATTAGCCTCGCCCGGTAGCGAGACAATCTTTGTCAGCTTGCATTCCAGTGCTGCCGGGGCTCCGTCAACTCGGGAGCAGGGTATAGTTTCGCACTCAATCGGTGTCAGGCCAGCGTGGGCAAATTCGTCGTGATGTTTGGCCAAGCCTGCTGAACTGGCGTTCATCGCGTCCCGATGCGCATGGGCAACCACGTTCACGCAGAACACCCCAGTCGCTTCGATGTTTGCAACGCTGTCCTTGCCGCCATCCTGATCGTGCTTGGTGCCGGTTGACGCGAACATCACTTGGGGTGGCGTGTAGGCGACGCCGTTGAAGAATGAATAGGGCGCCAGATTGTTGATCCCATCCGGGCTGCGGGAGGAAATCCAGCCGATCGGGCGAGGTGTTATGATCGCGTTGAACGGGTTGTGCGGCAGTCCGTGGCCGTCTTCGGGACGATAGAACATCTTTTCTCCAAGCGTTTGCCCAAGGCGTACCGAAGTGCTAGGGCGAATGCCAGCAAGGAAAAGAGGGTCGGGGTGCAGCAATTCGGGATCAGGCCGGAAGAGCCGGATGATTGGTGGGAAGTCGAGGCTCTCTATGACCTGTGCTTTGCGCCCGGGCGTGAGGCTCTTTCCTCCTATCGTTTGCGGGATGATGTGCCGCCTGTCTCTGGCCTGTCACTGGTTGCGCGCGACGGACAGGGCATTCTGGCAGGCGCTATCAGGTTCTGGCCGGTGCACGTGGGAGATCATGATGCCTTGCTGCTGGGGCCGGTGGCCGTACACCCCACACATCAAGGCGAGGGCTTGGGTGGATTTCTGATTCACGAGGGCATCGAAGCCGGCCGCACGAAGGGTTGGGAGCGGGTCATGCTGGTTGGTGATGCGCCCTATTATGCCCGCTTTGGGTTTTCCCGTCTCAGCGGGGTTGAAATGCCGCCGCCAACCAACCCGGACCGTGTTTTGGGGCTGGAATTGACTCCGGGTGTTTGGGACGAAGTGAGCGGGCTTGTCACTCGCTGGACCCGCTGAACTATTGAAACCTCGGCTATAAATCCCGATGTCTTAAGGACAGGAGGGTATGTATGCAGGACGTGGTTCTTGTTGAAAAACTGGATGCCGAGGCCGAACTGGACCGATTGGCCGCGCATTATCGGTCTGCCGGAGGACCGGGTGTTAAACTTCTGAACAGTCTGGGTGGTTCGGCGGAATCCTTGCTTGAGCAATTGCCTGAGCCGATCAGGCAGAGCCTGACGGGCGCAACGGAACAGGCCTTGTGGCTTGCTATGCACGCTGCGGAAGGATCGCGCCGAGCGGTGCCGGATCAGCGCCCATGGGTCAACACCGCACTTACCACAGCAATGGGCGCGGCCGGGGGGCTGGGTGGCGTGTCTACTGCTCTGATGGAGTTGCCGGCCACTACTGCTATGCTGTTGCGTGCGATACAGGGCGCCGCGGCGCGCGAAGGATTTGACCCGTCCGAAGAGGGCGTGAAATTCGATTGCGTGCGCGTTCTGTCCGCTGCCGGTCCCATGTCCAATGATGATGGAGCCGATGTGGGGTTCTTCTCAGTACGCCTGACGTTGACAGGTCCGGCCATGCAAAGGCTGATTGCGGCGGTTGCTCCGCGTCTTTCCGTGGTGTTGGGGCAAAAACTGGCGGCGCAGTCGGTACCCGTGTTGGGCGCGATCGCCGGCGGTGGCACCAACTATGTCTATACGCGGTATTACCAGCAGATCGCCCGCGTGCATTTTGGTCTGCGGCGACTGGCCGTTGATGCCGATATCCCGCATGACGAATTGGTGCGCAAATTGAGTTCCAGAATGTGACTCTTCTTCAAAGGCTTGGAGGAAATCGCCTTATATGGTATTGATGATCTGAGAACCCGCTAAATAAGCGAAAACGACGCGGGGAACAGGCAAGAAGTCCATTTGAAAGGCGGCACAGCGTGAAAGACGCAAGGTTATCGCCCCATGTTTCGCCGAAAGCCCGGCAATTGCCGGTGCTGCAGCAATTGGCGGCGCTGTGCTATCGCTTTGAACGGGGGCGCCCCGAGGTGTTGCTGATCACCACTCGCAAATCACGCCGCTGGATCATTCCCAAAGGATGGCTGATCGACGGTCTGACGCCGCCTGAGACTGCATTGCAGGAGGCGTGGGAAGAGGCAGGTGTTCGCGGCAAGTGCGATGTGCAGGCGATAGGGCGCTTTTTCTACCAAAAACGCCGTCGAAAAAAGGGCCCGGTGATGTGCGCTGTAGATGTTTTCCCGCTACTAGCGACCTCAATTGCATCCCGGTTCCCCGAGTATCAACAGCGGCAGAGAAAGTGGATCACGCCGAAAAAAGCGGCGCAGTTGGTTAATTCACCTGAATTGGCGCTATTGTTACAAAAGATTGAGCCTGTTAGGCACTGAGATACCCTTGGAGGGGCTTGATCTTGCCGAGTCGCTCGGTATCTAATTGGCGACCGACATTTGGACGGACCATGATTCAATACGCGTTGAAATGCAGCAACGGCCATACATTTGACAGTTGGTTTCAATCGGCCGCCGCTTACGACAAACTGGCATCCTCGGGCATGGTGACGTGCGCCGTATGCGGATGTGCGGAGGTTGAAAAGGCGATTATGACACCGCGTGTGCGTCCGGCCCGCAATGTCGAGTCTCGCGTTGAGGTAAAGCCAACGGAAGCTGAAACCGTAGATGTTGCGTCACCGCCACCAGACCTTGAAAAGGTTTTGGTGGAACTGCGTCGTAAAGTCGAAGAGAATTCGGACTACGTCGGCAAGGATTTCGCCCGTGAGGCACGTAAAATCCACCTCGGTGACGCGCCAGAACGCGCGATCTATGGCGAGGCCAAGCCGGAAGAGGCGCGGGCCTTGATTGACGACGGAGTACCCGTCGCGCCTTTGCCATTCGTTCCAAGCAGAAAGACAAACTAAACAGTGCATGTCGTGATAACTGGGGTCAATCGTGGGATTGGCCGCACACTGACGGATGCCTATCGCGCCCGCGGGGATACGATAACCGGTACTGCGCGGGATGGCAGCGCGCAGTTGGTGTTGGACGTGACCGATCCCTCGCAGCATTCAGACATGGCAGCAAGGTTGCGCGACCAGCCAGTCGACCTGTTGATCTGTAACGCGGGGGTCTATCTGGACAAGGAACAGGACATCGACGGGTATCCCGCAGACATGTGGGCGCAGAGTTTTGCCGTCAACGTGACCGGTGTCTTTCTGTCCGTCCAGGCCTTGCTGCCCAATCTGCGCGTTGCGCAAGGCAAGATTGCGATCCTTTCGTCGCAGATGGCTTCGCACACGCGGGCGCCGGGCGGCAGCTACATCTACCGCGCCTCGAAGGCCGCAGCGTTGAACCTGGGGCGCAATCTGGCCACCGATCTACGCGATGACGGCATCGCCGTAGGTATATATCACCCCGGCTGGGTCCTAACGGAAATGGGTGGACCCGCGGCGGAGATCACGACGGATCAAGCCGCTGAGGGATTGATCGAGCGATTTGATGCATTGTCGCTTGAAACGACGGGCTGCTTTGAAACCTGGAACGGTTTTCCCCACGCTTACTGACGTTTTAGCGCTGCCGTCGGAATCTCGTAAACCTCGTCAGGATCAATGAAAATCACCGTAAGGTCACCGCGTGTCTCATGACTGATCCTGGCGGGAGAGCTGCTGGAATTCGGCACGCCGTCAGTGAAATAGATGCTACGCACTTCTCCGGCACCCAGCGCAACGGCCAAAGTGGTGGTGCCGTCGTCATGGTGACGTAATTCGGCGTGACAATCGCTCAGCGGTGCACCGCCCGTGGCGCAAGGAACCGTACCCAAGGCATTTTTGCCATCGGTTGCAGCCAGTGTGGATACCTGCGCAATGGCGGGAGAGGACAGCAGGAGGGTTGCGATGGCAAAGCGGAGCATGGAAAACCTCTTGGAAAATGCGTCGCCTAAGGCTGACACCGACATTGCCGGATGTAAAGCGGCCCCATACTGCATTCGATGCTGTTTTGAACACTTGCCCTTACGGCCCCCCTCGCATAAGACGCACGAGATCTGAATTCCAAGGCGCGGAGAGACCACCCTCATGCCCGTACTCGTTATGAAATTCGGTGGCACGTCGGTTGCCAACCTTGACCGCATCCGCCGCGCGGCCAAACGCATCGGTGTTGAGGTGGCCAAGGGCTATGACGTGATCGTCATTGTCTCGGCCATGTCTGGAAAGACTAATGAGCTGGTCGGCTGGGTCGATGAGACTTCGCCTCTGTATGACGCACGCGAGTATGACGCCGTAGTGTCTTCGGGTGAGAACGTGACCGCCGGTCTGATGGCTTTGACCCTGCAGGAAATGGACATTCCGGCCCGTAGCTGGCAAGGCTGGCAGGTGCCGTTGAAAACCTCCAGCGCGCACAGTCAGGCTCGGATCGAGGAAATCCCGACCGAGAATATCGGTCAGAAATTCGACGAAGGCATGAAAGTGGCCGTTGTCGCCGGGTTCCAGGGCATCAGCCCCGAAGGCCGGATCACCACGCTGGGCCGGGGTGGTTCGGACACCACCGCCGTGGCCTTTGCAGCCGCGTTTGGCGCCGAACGCTGCGACATCTATACCGATGTGGACGGCGTCTATACCACCGACCCCCGCATCTGTGAAAAAGCGCGCAAGCTGGATCGCATTTCATTCGAAGAGATGCTCGAGCTGGCCTCTCTGGGGGCCAAGGTGTTGCAGACCCGTTCGGTTGAGCTTGCAATGCGGTATAAGGTAAAACTGCGCGTTCTCTCAAGTTTCGAAGAACAATCCGACGAGGCCGGTACGCTGGTCGTTGACGAGGAGGATATTATGGAATCCAATGTTGTGGCCGGTGTGGCCTATTCCCGCGACGAGGCCAAGATGACCGTCGTATCGGTGGCGGACCGCCCCGGTATCGCCTCGACCATCTTTACCGCGCTCAGCGATGAGGGCGTGAATGTTGACATGATCGTCCAGAATATCTCGGACGAGGGGCGTACGGACATGACCTTCTCGTGCCCCACCGATCAGGTAGCACGCGCCGAAAAAGCGCTGCTGGCGATCAAGGACGCGGGCGAGTTGAACTATGCGGAACTTGTCGCGGACCAGGACGTCTGCAAGGTCTCGGTCGTAGGAATCGGCATGCGTTCGCAATCGGGTGTTGCGGCCAAAATGTTCAAGGTACTCTCGGATGAGGGGATCAACATTAAGGTCATCACAACCTCTGAGATAAAAATTTCCGTCCTCGTCGACAGGAAATACATGGAACTTGCTGTTCAGGCGCTGCATGATGCGTTTGAATTGGACAAGGCGGCCTGAGCATTTCAGCCAAAGGTTTAGCCTGACACCGTAAACTGGTTGGGCCATGGCGGACGGAACGGAAACAGAATCTCGTAAGCTGCTGGGGCGGCTTCGAGAGGAGATGGCGAGTGAAGCCGCCGGTCAGGAGCGTCTTGACCGGATTACTCACCTGATTGCAGACAGCATCAGGGCCGAGGTCTGTTCAATCTATTTGTTCCGTGATGAAGACACGCTGGAACTGTGCGCCACCGAAGGTCTGGCACCTGAGGCCGTGCACAAAACCCGGATGCGCATGGGTGAGGGGCTAGTGGGCCGTGTCGCCCAGTCCGGAAAAGTCGTGAACACCCCAGATGCGCCGTCGGCCAAGGGCTTCCGCTATATGCCGGAAACGGGCGAAGAGCGTTTCTCGTCCTTTCTGGGCGTTCCGGTTCAGCGTCTGGGTCAGAAACTGGGTGTTCTGGTCGTACAGTCGCGCGATGCGCGCAAGTTTTCTGCCGATGAGGTGTATGCGCTGGAAGTGGTCGCCATGGTTCTGGCTGAAATGGCCGAGCTAGGCGCGTTTGTCGGCGAAGGCGCGGCCCTGTCGCCCCTGCACCAACAATCGCTCCAGCTCAGCGGTGGTCCTGCACAGGAAGGGTCGGCCGAGGGGCATGTTTGGCTGCACGAACCCCGCGTTGTGGTGACCAATCCTATCGCCGAAGACCCGCATCGCGAACGGGAACGTCTGACCGAAGCGGTGGAGGAGCTGCGTGTGGGCGTCGACAAGATGCTCGAGATTTCTCAGGGCGGTGACAAAGAGCAACTTCAGGTTCTCGAAGCCTATCGCATGTTTGCCAATTCCAAGGGCTGGATGCGGCGAATGGAAGAAGACATTGCCCTCGGTCTCAGCGCCGAAGCTGCGGTCGAAAAAGAACAGTCTCAAGCCCGTGCCCGTATGGGACAGGTGACCGATCCCTATCTGCGCGAGCGGCTGGCCGATTTGGATGACCTCTCGAACCGTTTGCTTCGTATTCTGACAGGGCAGGGCGGCACAAATGGTGTCGACTTACCACCAGATCCGATCCTGATCGCCCGCAATATCGGTCCCGGAGACCTGCTGGAATACGGTCGGTCGCTGAAAGGCATTGTGCTCGAAGAAGGTTCGGTCGGCAGTCATGCGACAATCGTGGCCCGTGCGCTGGCGATTCCGTTAGTGGTGCACGTGGGGCGTATCACGACCGAAGCGTTGAACGGCGACCATATTCTGGTCGATGGCAATGAAGGTGTGGTGCACCTGCGGCCCGAGGACACGGTGGTCAGCGCCTTCCGCGATAAGATCGCGATGCAGGCCAAGGCGCAGGAGCGTTATGCCTCGATCCGCGAAACTCCAACGGTGACGCGAGATGGGGAACGGATAAACCTGGTGATGAACGCGGGCCTGATGGCCGATCTGCCCTCGTTGGGCAATTCAGGGGCTGAGGGCGTGGGCTTGTTCCGAACCGAGCTGCAGTTCCTGATCCGCAATCAGATGCCGAAACGATCAGAGTTGGTGGCGCAATATCAGCGCGTTCTGGATGCGGCGGGGGACAAGCGCGTCGTATTCCGCACGCTGGATATCGGGTCGGACAAGGTCCTGCCATACATGAAGCATGTGGCAGAGCCGAACCCGGCGCTGGGCTGGCGTGCGATTCGTGTGGGCCTGGACAAGCGCGGTGTGATGCGGATGCAGTTGCAGGCACTGTTGCGCGCCGCAAATGGTCGTCCGTTGACGATCATGTTCCCCTTTGTGGCGCAGGCCGACGAATTTCGCGAAGCCCGTTGGGAGGTCAACAAGACCATCGAACGAGAAAAGCGTTTGGGTCATGTGCTGCCCGAAACGCTCGAGGTCGGGGCGATGCTGGAAACCCCATCACTTGCTTTCGCACCGCAGAAATTCTTTGATGAGGTCGATTTCGTATCGATTGGCGGCAACGACCTGAAACAGTTTTTCTTCGCCGCTGACCGGGAAAACGAACTGGTGCGCCGTCGCTATGACACGCTGAATGTCAGCTTTCTGACCTTCATTGAGCGGATCGTTGAGCGCTGCGACATCTCGAACACGCCGCTCAGCTTCTGTGGCGAGGATGCGGGCCGCCCTGTCGAGGCCCTGTGCCTGGCCGCCATGGGCATTCGGACGCTGTCGATGCGCCCCGCTTCGATTGGACCGGTCAAGAGCGTTCTGTTGCGGGCTGATTTGCAATCCGTGCGCAAAATTATCGCCGACGCGCGGCACCGCGGAGAGCAGTCTGTTCGCCCTGCCGTTATGGAATGGCTGCGCAATCAGGGGTGATCTTAAAAATCCGGGCTTGCTTTCTGCATCTGCATTGCCTATTCAAACGGCGAATGTTAGCGATAACATGGCCTAAATCACGGATGCCGCGACTTTGTGGTGCTATGGTGGCCCAGGTGAAAACTGAAGGAGCCCGTCGATGGTTTCACGCGTAATTCCGGTTAACCCGTTCGACCTTGTGCTGTTCGGTGCAACTGGCGATCTGGCACAGCGTAAGATTCTGCCGGGCCTCTATCACCGGTTTGAAGTGGGGCAGATGCCGGAAGACGCCCGGATCATCGGGACGGCCCGCTCGGACATAGATAGCGACGCGTTTCACGCGCAAATCCGAGCCTCGATGAAGGAATTCGCGCCGGAATTCAAAAAGGACGTTTTGGATCAGTTCCTAAGTCAGGTGGAGTATGTCCCGGTCGATGCGCTGGGTGAGGATGGCTGGTCTGACTTAGCCAAATCCTTGCGCCCGGAAGTTGTGCGCGCTTTCTATCTGTCAGTTGGACCCAGCCTGTTTTCAGGCATTGCGCAACGGCTGCACGACCACGGGCTTGCAACGCCGGACAGCCGTATTGTGGTGGAAAAGCCCTTTGGGCATGATCTGGCGTCAGCCAAGGCGCTAAACGAAGGCCTCGGTGCCTGTTTCGAAGAGCATCAAATCTACCGGATCGACCACTACCTGGGAAAAGAAACGGTACAGAACCTGATGGCTCTGCGCTTTGCCAATTCTTTGTTCGAACCGCTGTGGAACTCGACACATATTGACCATGTGCAAATTACCGTTGCCGAAACTGTTGGGGTTGAGGGGCGGGGCGCATATTACGATCAGTCTGGCGCGATGCGGGACATGGTCCAGAACCACCTTGTACAGCTTCTGTGCCTGACGGCGATGGAGCCGCCCTCGAAATTCTCGCCCAACGCGGTGCGGGACGAGAAGGTCAAAGTTATCGAAGCGCTGGAGCCTGTAGACCCCAAAGATATCGCACGTGGGCAGTACCGCGCCATCCATGGTGAAGGCGGTTACGTCGATCATGTCGGCAATCCGGCCAGCCGCACCGAAAGCTTCATCGCGCTTAAGGTGCATCTGGGCAACTGGCGCTGGGCTGGTGTTCCATTCTACTTGCGGACCGGCAAACGCCTGCGGGCGCGGGAATCCGAGATTGCGGTGTTCTTCCGCGACCCGCCGCATACGATTTTCCCCAACGTCGGCCCCCTGCACGGCAACGTACTGGTGATCCGCCTGCAACCGGACGAAGGGATTACTCTGCGCACCACCATCAAAGACCCCGGTCCGGGCGGTTTCCGCCTGTCCGATGTGGCGTTGGACATGAGCTTTGCCGACGCGCTGGGCGCTGAGGCCAGCGCACCGGACGCCTATGAGCGGTTGGTGATGGACGTCATTCGCGGCGATCAAACCCTGTTCATGCGCGGGGACGAGGCCGAGGCCGCCTGGGCTTGGGTCGATCCCATCATTCGGGGCTGGGAAGATCGCGGCGACCGGCCGGCACGCTATGATCAAGGCAGTTCAGGCCCCGAAGAAGCATTGATGCTGATGCATCGCGACGGTCGTCGCTGGCGTCAGATCGGAGGTTAATCATGGTTCACTCTGTCATAACCGACGTCACACAGCGGATCATCGACCGCAGTGCCGACTTGCGCGGCCCACATGTGGAGCGGATGGAGCAGGCACGTTCCAAAGGACCGGCCCGGGCGCATCTGTCCTGCAGTGGTCAGGCCCATGCTTATGCCGGTGCGGGCACGGATCAACAAGCGATGGCTACTGGCACCGCAGGGAACCTCGGTATCGTTACAGCCTATAACGACATGCTTTCGGCCCACCAGCCGTTCGAACGTTACCCCGGTCTCATCCGCGACGCGATCCGCGAGGCGGGTGGCACAGCGCAAGTTGCGGGTGGCGTACCTGCCATGTGCGACGGGGTTACGCAGGGCGAGGCCGGCATGGAGCTGTCCCTTTTCTCGCGCGATGTGATCGCCTTGGCGACCGGTGTTGCGCTGAGCCACAATACCTATGACGCGGCGGTCTTTCTTGGCGTGTGTGACAAGATCGTTCCGGGCTTGATAATCGGCGCACAGGCTTTTGGGCACTTGCCCGCCGTGTTTCTTCCCGCTGGTCCGATGACCAGCGGCCTACCGAACGATGAGAAGGCCAAGGTCCGCCAGCAATTCGCCGCGGGAGAAGTCGGGCGGGAGGAACTCATGGCCGCCGAGATGGCCGCCTATCACGGCCCCGGTACCTGCACCTTCTACGGCACCGCAAACACCAACCAGATGCTGATGGAATTCATGGGTCTTCACCTGCCGGGCTCCAGCTTCGTCAACCCCAACACCCCGCTTCGCGACGCGCTGACAGAAGAAGGCGCACGCCGCGCTCTGTCGCTGAGTGCATTGGGCAATCATTACACGCCCGTCTATCAGGTGCTGGATGAACGCGCCTTTGTGAACGGTATCGTCGGCCTGATGGCCACCGGTGGCTCGACAAACCTGCTTATTCACCTGATCGCTATGGCCCGTGCAGGCGGTATCGTGCTGGACTGGCAGGATTTTTCCGACATCTCTGCCGTGGTGCCTCTGGTCGCGCGGGTCTATCCCAACGGGCTGGCTGACGTTAACCATTTCCACGCTGCAGGTGGTCTTGGCTACTGCATCAGCACCCTGCTCGAGGACGGGCTCCTACATCCCGATACGCTGACTGTGGCGGGACAGGGCCTGCACAACTACACCAAAGAACCCAAGCTGAAAAACGGCGAGTTGGTCTGGGAAGAGGGTGCAGGTCACAGCCTGAACGAAAAGATCGTGCGCCCGGCCAAAGACCCATTCCAGCCCACGGGTGGCTTGTCGCGACTGACCGGTAATCTGGGTACTGCGGTCATGAAGGTGTCAGCCGTCGCTCCCGAACATCAGGTTGTTGAGGCCCCCGTCCGCGTGTTCCACGATCAGGATGAAGTAAAAGCCGCCTTCAAGGCTGGCGAGTTCACCGATGATGTCATTGTCGTTGTTCGTTTTCAGGGCCCCAAAGCCAATGGGATGCCCGAACTGCATTCGCTGACACCAATACTGTCAATCCTGCAGGGCAGGGGGCAGAAAGTGGCATTGGTCACCGATGGCCGCATGTCTGGAGCGTCGGGCAAAGTTCCAGCCGCAATCCATGTCTGTCCCGAAGCACTGGAGGGCGGTGCAATTGCCTATCTGCAAGACGGAGATCTGCTACGTGTGGATGCGGTAAAGGGTGAACTGGAAATTCTCACCCCGGGTGTGCTGGACCGCGCGCCTGCCACCGCTGATCTTTCGGCGAACCAACATGGCGTCGGGCGCGACCTGTTCGGCACCTTCCGCGCCAATGTCGGATCTGCCGACGTTGGTGCCAGCATTTTCGGAGTCTAACCCCTATGTCAAAAACCGAACGTACCCGCGAAATTTGCGGTTTGGCCCCTATTGTCCCGGTCTTGGTGGTCGACGACGCATCACATGCCCGCCCATTGGCCGAGGCGCTGGTGGCCGGTGGCCTGCCCGCATTGGAGGTCACCCTGCGCACTCCAGCGGCGTTGGATGTGATCCGGGCTATGGCTGAAGTACCCGGAGGCGTGGTCGGAGCGGGCACTCTGGTTACTCCCGAAGACGTTCGCGCCGCCAAGGAAGCAGGCGCGCAATTTGGTGTTTCACCGGGCGCGACCGACACGCTGATCGCGGCCTGCGAGGCCGAGGGGCTGCCCCTGCTACCAGGAGCTGCGACGGCCAGCGAGGCGATGGCCTTGTTGGAAAAAGGCTATGACATGCTGAAATTCTTCCCGGCCGAAGCTTCAGGCGGTGCACCGGCGTTAAAGGCCATCGGCGCACCCTTGCCGCAGATCACATTCTGCCCCACCGGTGGCGTCTCCCCCTCGAACGCTCGCGATTATCTCAGTCTTTCGAACGTGGTCTGTGCTGGAGGAAGCTGGGTTGCGCCCAAGCAGATGGTTGTTGATGGTGATTGGGCCGGGATCGAAGCGCTTGCACGCGACGCCGCAAAGCTGAAGGATTGACGGCTATTATTGCGGCGCTAGGGTAGGGTCGATTCTTACAGGTTGATCCCATGACAAACCCAATCGCTCTCGCGCAGGGGCGCGAGTATCTGGCCATTCCCGGTCCTTCAGTTATGCCCGACGCGGTTTTGCAGGCAATGCACCGGCCGTCACCAAACATCTATGACGGCGAACTGATCGAGATGATGCCCGCCCTGACCCGCGATCTGAAACGCGTGGCGCGCACGGATCACAACGTAGCCATCTACATCGCCAACGGTCACGGCGCGTGGGAAGCTGCCTTGTCCAACGTGATGGCCCCGGGGGAACGGGTGCTGGCTCCGGCTTCGGGCATATTTACGCGCGGATGGGCCGAGATGGCCGAAGGGATTGGGGCCAAGGTCGATCTGATTGATTTCGGCATGTCAGCGCCTTGGGACCTGAATCGCATTTCCGAAACTCTGCGTGCCGATAAGGACCATGAAATAAAGGCCGTTCTGGCGGTTCACGTGGATACCTCAACCTCGGTTCGTAACAACATCCCAGCCTTGCGGACTCTCTTGGATGATCTGAACCACCCGGCGCTGCTGATGGCCGACTGCATCGCCTCGTTGGGGTGCGACCAGTTTGAAATGGATGCTTGGGGCGTGGATGTCACGGTCACAGCCTGCCAGAAGGGGCTGATGACCCCGGCGGGCATGGGTTTCGTGTTCTTTAACGACAAAGCGCAGGCAAAACGAGCCGAGATGCCCCGCGTTTCGCAATACTGGGACTGGCAACCACGCGTAAAGCCCCAGTTGTTCTACCAGTATTTCAATGGAACGGCGCCAACGCATCACCTCTACGGTTTGCGCACGGCGCTTGACTTGATTCATGCCGAAGGGATTGAGCAGGTCTGGGCCCGTCACGAACATCTGGCCAAGGCCATCTGGACGGCGTGTGAAACATGGGCCGAGGGCGGAGCGCTGGAACTCAACGTAGCCGACCGCGCCCACCGCAGCCGTGCAGTGACTGCCTTGCGTTTGAAAGACGGGCAGGGAACACGGCTGCGTCAGTTCACCGAAACTCAGTTGGGCCTGACCCTAGGTATAGGGTTGGGGATGGCGGACTGGGATGGTTGCTTCCGCCTGGGGCATATGGGCCACGTGAACGGTCAGATGGTCATGGCGATGCTGGGCGGTGTGGAAACCGCAATGTCGGCGTTAAACATCCCGCGCGGTAGCGGTGCACTCGAGGCAGCAGCGGTTGTTCTGGCCGGCTAACTGTCCGCTTTACCACCAGCGGCCTTTGCTCCCAGGTCAGGCTGAACCCTCGGCTACCGCCAGCGCTTTTGGCAGCGCAGTGGCAAAGGCATCCAGATCAGCCGCCGTGCCACAACTAACACGGATGCAACGGTTCTGAGGCGCGGCAAACGGCATGCGCACAAAGATGCCCTGCGCCACCAGCGCATCCAGAACCGCCTTGGCAAAGGTGCCATCCCGTCCGCAATCAATTGCCACGAAATTGGCTGCCGAGGGCAATGGCTCCAGCCCGTTGTCCCGAGCGATCTGACCGATCCGATCACGGGCCGCACCAATCATTGCCTGTACTTGTGATAGCCATTCGCCATCTTGCAGTGCAGCCAAAGCGCCAGCCTGCGCTGCCCGGTTCATGCCGAAATGATTGCGCACTTTGTTAAACGCAGCGACCAACCCCGGTGCGCCTACCGCATAGCCTACGCGGGCTCCGGCCATGCCGTAAACCTTTGAAAACGTACGCATCCGGATTACGCGTGGATCATCAGCCGCAATCGGTGCCGCCGTCCCTTCCGGCGCGCATTCCACATAGGCCTCGTCCAGCACCAATAAGCATCCCTTGGGCAAGCTCCCCATCGCCTCGACGATATCGGCGCCGCGATGCCAGCTGCCCATCGGGTTGTCAGGATTGGCGAGATAGACCAGCTTGGCGTCCACCTCAGCCGCCTTGGCAAACAGAGCTGCGGGGTCTTCGTGATCGTCCCGATAGGGCACTTTGTGCAACACGCCTCCAAACCCGGCTACGTGATAGTTGAAGGTCGGATAGGCCCCGTCCGAGGTCACGACCGCATCGCTTGGTCCAACCAGCAACCGCACCAGATAACCCAACAGGCCATCAATCCCTTCGCCAACCACGATATTTTCAGGTTTAATGTCATGATGTTTCGCCAGAGCATGTCTCAGGTCGTGATTTTCGGGGTCGCCATATTTCCAGATCTCTGCTGCCGCCATAGCCTCAATAGCGCGTGGAGAGGGGCCAAAGATGCTTTCGTTCGCGCCGAGCCGGGCCACGAATGGCGCACCGCGCTGACGCTCTTGTGTCTCCGGGCCGACAAAAGGCACGGTTGCGGGCAGGGACAGGGAAAGCGGGGTGTAGCGTGGGTCAGTCATGCGACGAGATAAACCTATGGTCGCCCGGCAAGCAACCTTGCGATGTGCTTCGATCTCGTACGCGCCTGCCCCCACGTTGAGGTGGAACTCGGCAGGTCTTCCGGGCATGGTTAGCACAACCGGAATTGGAGAGCCCAGCATGACACGCGTATCCGTCGAGTACAAAGATCACATCGCCCATGTCACACTAACGCGGGGCGACAAGATGAATGCGCTGGATGACGCGATGTTCAAGGCGTTGTTGTCGGCCGGGCAGGAAGTCGCGGCCTCGGATGCGCGTGCTGTCGTGCTATCGGGCGAAGGCAAGAGCTTTTGCGCCGGGCTCGACATGGCCAGCGTCGCGGGTATGGTTCAGATGGATCCTGCCGAACTGCTGATGCCCCGTAGCCACGAAGACGCTAACGCGTTGCAAGAGGCCGCTCTGATCTGGCGACGTGTACCCGTACCAGTGATCTGCGCCATTCAGGGCGTTGCCTATGGCGGCGGTCTACAGATCGCGCTGGGCGCAGATATTCGCATTGCTCATCCCGACGCCAAGCTGTCTGTGATGGAGATGAAGTGGGGCATCATCCCCGATATGGGTGGCATGGTGCTGTTGCCACAGCTTGTGCGTTCGGATGTGCTGCGCCTGCTGACCTACACGGCGCGCCCTATTGGTGCGCAGCAGGCGGCCGAATGGGGGCTGGTGACCAAGCTCTCGGACGATCCGTTGACAGAAGCGCAGGCGCTGGCCGAAGAGATTGCAGGCAAAAGCCCCTCGGGAATTCGCGCTGCCAAACGTCTGATTGAGGTGGCCGAGACCAAACCTCGCGCCGAGGTGCTGCTGACGGAGTCTGAGGAGCAGGTCGAACTGATTGGCAAGCCGGACCAGATGGAGGTTATTGCTGCGCAGATGCAGGGCCGTAAGCCTGAGTTCAAATAACTAGCGCATAAAGGCCCGTCGGGCGTCGCGCGCCATGTTGTAGCGCATCTCCAGATCAGCGATCCGGGCCATTGCAGATTTGCGTTCTTTCGGATCGGTAAGGCCGGCATACTCTTTGCGGGCCGCTTCCAGTTTTCTCCTGACCTCGAATTCTTCCGGAAGCACCCCAGCCTGTGCCATGATCCTGTGGCCCGCTGCTATGGCCGCGTCACTTTGGGCCTCGCCAGAGCGGTCTGGCAGGGGCCGACCTTCGCCTTCCAATCCCTGCAACTGACCCTCGGCCTGCGCCTTTTTGATCTGTCGTTCGATCAGTCTTCCTAGCGATCCAAACATGATGAGAAGATATCCCAGCTGTTCAAGCTTTGAAAGCGACTACTGCTTTCGGCTTGTTACCAGATAGGCGATGCCTCCGGCCAACAGGCCCCAGACTGCAGCCCCCAGGCCAAAGACCGAAATACCCGAAGCCGTAATGGCAAAGGTCATAATGGCTGCCTCCCGTTCGGAGGGCACCTCAAGCGCTGCGTGAGTGGCATTGGCCAGAACTCCGATCAGGGCGATACCCGTCAATGTCCCCATCAACAGAGGGTCGGCATGTACGGCAAACCCGGTGATGGCCACGGCTAACACGCCGAACAGGCAATAGAACACGCCCGCCATTACGGCAGACCAGTAACGTTGGGCGGGATTCGGGTGGCTGTCCTCGTTCGAGCACATCGCGGCCGTGATTGCGGCGAGGCACGTGGCTGGCGCGCCAAACGGAGCAGACAGGATGCTGGCCGCGCCAACCGAGGAAAACAACTTGCCGGGAGTAGGCGTATAGCCAATGCTGCGCATCACGGCGATACCCGGAATGTTCTGCGTAGCCATGGTGACAATGAATAACGGGACGCCGATACCGATCAGGGAGGCCAGCGAAAAGCTGGGCATCGTCCAGACCGGTGCAGCCACCAAATGGGTCGGTGCAACAGATGCTTCGCCTGCGTTCAGCACCACGACAATCCCCGCCGCCACAACAGCAGCAGGAACTGCGCAAAGGCGGTTGATGCGACCGGCGACAAACCAAGTCAGAATCACCGGCAGTGCCATCCAAGGCAGATCAACGGCCGCTTTGAATGGCACAATGCACAGCGGCAGCAGAACGCCGCCCAACATTGCCTGGGCCAGAGTGGTTGGGATTGCGGCTGCCAGCCGCCCCAACGGCCGCCAGAGTCCCGCAAGCACGGTCAGCGCACCTGCACAAAGGAAAGCGCCGGTCGCCTCGGCAAAGCCAGTTGCGGGCATCGCAGATACCGCCAGAAGCGCGACACCGGGCGTCGACCATGCCACGCTGATGGGCTGCCGGTACCACAGGCTGAGCCCGATGCCTGCAAGCCCCATTGCGATGGCGGCCATCATTAGGCCCGAGGCGGATTGCTGCGCCGAAGCCCCCATGGCCGCCAGCCCCTGCAATACGATTGGAAAGGAACTGAAGAATCCGACGATGGCAACGACCAGCCCTGTCGAGATGGTTTGGATCGGGGGAAATGCGCGCGCCATTTTGACCTCGGGGCTTGTAACCTGCACTTGCTAACAACGGTTTGCTGGTGGGTGCAAGCGACTTGATCGCAAGAGAAAACCCCGCCGTTGTATGCGCGGCGGGGTTTGAAATTTGAGCATCCGAGAAAGATGTAGATCAGGCGATTTCGGCCAGACGGGCCAGCGCCTCGTTCAGCTTTGCCTCTTCCTCTTCGCGGGCGGCGAGGTTGGCCTTGGCCTCCGCGACAACCTCTTCCGGGGCCGAGGCCACGAATTTGGGGTTGTTCAGACGCCCACGCAGACCACCAAGCTCTTTGGCCAGCTTGCCCATTGCTTTCTCCAGCCGTTCTTTTTCCGCGCCGATATCGATGATATCTGCCAGCGGCAGGCCGAAAGAGGCACCAGGCGCGGCGATCGAGATGGTGCCCTTTGGCAACTCATCCGCTTTTGTCAGGCTGTCGATCCGCGCCAGACGCTTGATCAGCGCCTCGTTGCGGTCCCATGCGGCCTGGCCGTTGGCGTCGATCTCGGTCACCAGCATCGGCACGTAGAGGCCAGCCGGTACGCGCATTTGCGCGCGGGCCGAGCGGGTGTTCTCGATCACCGAGATCACCCAGTTCATCTCACGATCCGCATCGGCGTCAATCAGGTCGGCGGCGGCGTAAGTTGGCCAGTCGGCGTGGACGACCATTTTCGCCCGGGTGCCGGTCAGGCCCCAGAGTTCTTCGGTGATGAAGGGCATGATCGGGTGCAGCAGGACCATGCACTGATCCAGAACCCAGCGCATGGTGGCGCGAGTTTCGGCCTGAGCCTCAGCATCGTCGCCCTGCAGCAGCGGTTTGGACAGTTCCACGTACCAGTCGCAGACCTTGCCCCAGACAAAGGCGTACAGACCGTTGGCGGCATCGTTGAAGCGATAGCTTTCCAAAGCCGCATCAACCTCTTCCCGCACACGGGCGGTTTCGCCAATGATCCAGCGGTTTACGGCAGCTTTCGGTTTCAGATCGGCCACGTTCAGTTGCGGAACGGCGTCGGTGAAGACCTCGTTCATCTCGGCAAAGCGGACGGCGTTCCACAGTTTGGTGCCGAAATTGCGGTAACCGGTGATGCGTTCGCGCGACAGTTTCAGCACGCCGCCAATCGCCGCCATTGAGGCATTGGTGAACCGCAGCGCATCGGCGCCGAATTCGTCCACGATCTCCAGCGGGTCGATGACGTTGCCGGTGGTTTTGGACATCTTCTTGCCCTTCTCGTCGCGGACGAGCTGGTGCAGGTAGACGGTGTGGAACGGGATCTGATCGACCACGGCCAGTTGCATCATCATCATACGGGCGACCCAGAAGAACAGGATGTCGAAGCCGGTGATCAGAACGTCCGTGGGGAAGTAGCGTTCCAACTCCTCGGTCTGTTCGGGCCAGCCCAGCGTGCCGATGGGCCAGAGGCCGGAGGAGAACCAGGTGTCGAGGACGTCGGGGTCGCGCCAGACCGGGTAGACCAGCCTGGTCGGGTCCTGTTCGACGGCAAATTGGGCCAAACTTTCCGCAAACTGATGGATCGCCTCGTGCTTGTCGGCTACCTCGACAACAGTCGCGTGGCTCAGCGGGCTGGGGATGTTGGCATTGTCGTCCAGGAACTTGTCGACAACGGTGTCAAAGTTTGGTGCACATTCCATGACATTGCCACGGTGCAGCATGCCGCCTTCGTTCAGCAAGCGGCCGAGCTCGACCAGATCAAGCTCTCCGTCATTCTCGTCCATGAAATCGTCTGCGGATAGATTGAGACCATACCAAACCGGAATTTGGTGTCCCCACCACAATTGGCGCGAGATACACCAGGGCTCGATGTTCTCCAGCCAGTGATAGTAGGTCTTCTCGCCTGACTCGGGGATGATCTTGACGGTGCCGTCCTTGACTGCATCCAGCGCGGGGCCGACGACCTTTTCAGCATCTACGAACCACTGGTCGGTCAGCATTGGCTCAATGACAACCTTCGAGCGGTCGCCAAAAGGCTGCATGATCGGCTTGGATTCGACCAGCGGAACCGCCTTGTCCGCGTCCTCGTGGTCAGGCTTCAGCGCGGTCGAACCCAGACGCGGGTCATCCGCGCGGGTCATGACGGCCAGGCCGTCGTTGGTAATCTCCTCGATCACTTTCGCGCGCGCCTCGAACCGGTCCAGCCCGCGCAGGTGATCTGGCACCAGATTGATTGCGTCAATCTCACTCTCGGTAAAGGACTGACCACGTGCGTATTGTCCGGCTTTGTACGCCTCGTTCGCGTAAGGCGCGCCGTCGGCCCGCATGTGACCGCTCGTATCCATCAGGCGAAACAGCGGAATGCCGCCGCGCTTGGCGACCTGATAGTCGTTGAAATCGTGCGCCCCGGTGATCTTCACCGCGCCCGAGCCGAAATCGGGGTCGGGGTATTCATCGGTGATGATCGGGATCTGACGGCGGTGCTCTTTCGGACCAACTGGGATTTCGCAGAGTTTGCCAACAATTGGAGCATACCGTTCATCAGACGGATGAACCGCAACTGCACCGTCGCCCAGCATTGTTTCGGGGCGGGTCGTGGCGATTGAGATGTAATCGCGCTCTTCCTCGAGGACGACGTTCCCGTCCTCGTCCTTTTCGACGTAAGTGTAGGTCTCACCATCGGCCAGCGGGTATTTGAAGTGCCACATGTGGCCCGCGACTTCGATATTCTCGACCTCAAGATCCGAGATCGCCGTTTCGAAATGCGGGTCCCAGTTGACCAGTCGCTTGCCGCGATAGATCAGGCCCTTTTCGTACATGTCGACGAAGACCTTGATGACCGCGTCGTGGAAGTTGGCCGAGTTCTCATGCCCCGTTCGCGGATCGCGCGGTGCGCCCGCCATGGTGAAGGCGTTACGCGACCAGTCGCAGGAGGAGCCCAAACGCTTGAGCTGCTCGATGATCGTGCCGCCGTATTCGCCTTTCCATTCCCAGACCTTGTCCAGAAACGCTTCACGCCCCAGTTCGCGCCGACCTGGCTGCTGGGTTGCGGCCAGCATCTTTTCTACCTGCATTTGCGTGGCGATGCCTGCGTGGTCCTGACCGGGTTGCCACAGGGTGTCGAAGCCGCGCATACGGTGCCAGCGGGTCAGGATATCCTGAAGTGTGTTGTTGAACGCATGGCCCACATGCAAGGCGCCCGTCACGTTGGGCGGCGGGATCATAATGGTAAAGCTTTCGTCGCGCGATTTGTTTGCGCCTGCCTTGAAGGCTCCGGCCTGTTCCCAGGCTTTGTAAATGCGGGCCTCGGCCTCGGCCGCGTTGAATGTCTTTTCCATCGCCATGGGTTCGTCCTGCGTCATCAATCTCGGGTCAGCGATTGCAATAGCGAATGCGTGCAGGAAGGGAAAGAGTGCCTGTGCTATCCGGCTTGTGCAAAACGTGCTTTGAAATAAGCATCAACGCGCTGATACGCTGGGTCATGGCGGCGACGCTACTGAACTGTAACGCAGGTGGAAACTGAAATTCCCAGTAAGTAACTGGACATCGCATATGCGCAAACTAACGTCGGCGAAGAAGTGGAGTGAGAGGGCAGCCCCATGGAAAAATTCGGTACAAGCCAGTCCGTCAAACGAACTGAGGATCAACGGTTTCTAACAGGGCAGGGGCGGTATATCGACGACGCCATTCCCGAGAATGCGCTTTTTGCCGCCTTCTTTCGCAGTCCTGTCGCCCATGCCAAGATCACCTCGGTGGACGTCGAGGCTGCTCAGGCCGCTGACGGGGTGAAGTTGGTCCTGACATTCGACGATCTTTTGGCGGCAGGTATAGACACAAAGTTGAATGCTACCATCGTTTCCAACCGGGACGGTTCGCGTGCAACGGACCCTGAGCGACATATGTTGGCCAAAGATCGCGTGCGTTTTGTCGGCGAACCGGTTGCTGTGGTGATCGCTGAGACCGCGATGCAGGCACAGGACGCAGTTGAGCTGATCTGGATGGAATCCGAGGACCTGCCTGCCAAGCTGGATGTCGATGCGGGCGGTGAACCGCTGCACTCCGACGCCCCGGAGAACCGCGCTTTTGACTGGGGGATGGGCGATGAAGCCGCAACTGAGGCCGCTTTTCAGGCCGCTGCGCACAAGGTTCAACTGAGCGTGGCAGACAACCGGGCGATTATCACTTCGATCGAACCGCGTGGCTGCCAGGCCTCTTGGGCCGATGGTCGATTGCATTTCGCGTATGGAGGTCAGGGTGTCTGGGCCATGCGGGGACAATTGGCGCAGAAACTACAGCTAGAGCCAGAGCTGATCCGCGTTACCACTCCGGACGTGGGCGGTGGGTTCGGCATGAAGGTGATGCCATATCCCGAATATTTCTGTGTTTCCGTTGCAGCGATGAAACTGCAACAGCCTGTCCACTGGATGTCAGACCGGTCCGAGGCGATGCTTTCTGATCATCACGGACGCGACCTGACCTCGTTGGCTGAACTGGCCTTTGACGAAGATCACAGGATCACTGCCTACCGAGTCCACAGCAAGGTAAATCTGGGCGCCTACAACAGTCATTTCGGGCAGGCCATTCAGACCAACCTGTTCAGCAAGGTGCTGATGGGGGCTTATGATGTGCAGACCACCTATCTTCGGGTCGAAGGCTTTTACACCAACACCACTCAGGTCGATGCTTATCGTGGGGCGGGACGGCCCGAGGCCATCTATGTCCTAGAACGCGTCATGGACCGGGCGGCGCGTGAACTGGGCGTTGACCCGTGGGAGCTGCGGCGCAAGAACTTCATCCGCCCCGAAGCGTTTCCCTACAAGACTGCGACCGGAGAAACCTATGATGTCGGTGATTTCAACATGGTCTTGTCCCGCGCGGGCGAGCAGGTTCAAGGTTTTGCCGACCGTAAAGCTATTGATGCAGAACGTGGCCTGATCCGGGGGCAAGGCCTCTGTTACTACATCGAAAGTATTCTGGGAGACCCGTCCGAGAACGCGAAGGTCGAGTTCTGTGAGGATGGCACCGTGAACCTGTGTGTGGGCACCCAATCGAACGGACAAGGGCACGAGACGGCTTACACCCAGTTTCTGTCGGATCAGACAGGTATTCCCATGGATCAGATCAACGTCATTCAGGGGGACAGCGATCAACTGCCCAATGGGGGCGGCACTGGCGGGTCGCGTTCGGTCACGGTGCAAAACACGGCCACGCTAGCGACAATCGACGTCATGATCGCCGCATTCACGCCCTATCTCGCTGATAAAATGGGGGTGGAGGAGGCCGACGTGAGTTTTGATCACGAAACATTCCGCGCGCCCGGATCGAACCTGACACCGACACTGACCGAAGCGGCTGAGATGGCGCGCACTGATGGCCGCACTGACCTGTTGCGGCACGAGGCGCGCATCACGTTGGACGCGCGCAGTTTCCCCAATGGCGCGCATGTTGCCGAAATTGTTATTGATTCTTACACCGGTGAGACTTGGGTGGACCGCTATACGGTGGTTGACGATTTTGGCAATCTTATCAACCCGATGCTGGCTGAAGGGCAGGTGCATGGCGGTGTGGCGCAAGGTATAGGTCAAGCCCTGAGCGAGCGTGTCGTATATGATGCACAGGGGCAACTGCTCACGGCTTCGTTGATGGACTATGCCTTGCCCCACGCGGCCGAGATACCCATGATTAAGTTTACCTCGGCGCCGGTTCCGTCAACTACCAACCCGATGGGTATGAAAGGATGCGGAGAGGCCGGTACCGTGGGCGCGCTGGCCGCAGTGGCAAACGCGGTTCAGGACGCGCTTTGGGATCACGGGGTGCGACAGGCAGATATGCCATTCACACCCCTTAGAGTTTGGGAATTGCTGACGCATGGATCTGTCGCGGCTGACTAAAAAGGTACTGGGGTGGCTTGGACGGCCTCTGCGGTCCGAACACTCAGCCGAGACGCTGCACCGCGAGCCCGTCAGCCATGTCATCATCCTTGACGGCACCATGTCGACACTTGAACCGGGGTTTGAGACCCACGCAGGCCAAACCTATCGCCTGTGCCGCGAAATGGGTAGTGAGGTTTCGGTTTTCTACGAGTCAGGGGTGCAGTGGGAAAGCTGGAAAACTTCGTTGGATGTCATGATGGGGCGTGGGATCAACAGGCAGATCCGCCGCGCTTACGGCTATTTGGCGTCACGCTACAAACCCGGTGACCGGATCTTTTTCATCGGCTATTCGCGTGGCGCTTATGGCGTGCGCAGCCTTGCCGGGGTGATCGACATGATCGGTCTGCTCAAGGCCGAATATGCGACGGAGCGTAACATCAAGCAGGCCTATCGCCATTACGAGTGCAATCCCAATGGCCCGGCGGCCTACGATTTCCGTCGCCAGTTTTGCCATGAGGGAATTTCCATCGAAATGATCGGCGTGTGGGACACGGTTAAAGCACTGGGTTTGAGGTTGCCGCTGCTCTGGCGTTGGGCCGAGGATAAGCACGCATTCCACAATCATCAGCTGGGCCCGGCGACCCGCCACGGGTATCACGCCATGGCGCTGGACGAGACCCGAGAAGTGTATGAGCCGGTTCTGTGGAAGTGCACACCAGAATTTAAAGGCCACGTCCAACAGGTCTGGTTTCGTGGCACCCACGGGGATGTCGGCGGGCAATTAAACGGATACGAAGAGGCACGCCCGCTGAGCAACATTTCTCTGATCTGGATGCTGGATAAGGCCGAGATACACGGCTTGCCGCTGCCAGAAGGGTGGCGCGACCGTTTCCCCACCTCGACCACTGCGCCTTCGGTTGGAACCTGGCGCGGTTGGGGCAAGATCTTCTTGCTGCGTAAACATCGGAAGGTCGGAGGTGACCAATCCGAACATCTGCATGCCTCAGTATCGCTTGACGATCTGCCGGGTTGGGTACCGATGCCGGATGTGCCCTCACATCCGGCGCAGTGAGTCAGTCGAAAAAGGTTTGAGCATGTCCTGACGTATGGGCACGAAATGCGGCTGATATGTCGGCCTGTATATTCCGTGTCGAAGACAACTCGGGCAGTGCGTCTAATGTAAAAAAGGCGGCTTCACTGGTTTCGGAACCCGATCGCGGGATTTGCACGCCGTTTACATCGCACAAAAAGAACAGCTTGTAGAAATCTCGTGCATCAGCTGGATAAGGATGGCGCGCCTTGTGGCGCAGCGCGTATAAGCTCCTAGCGCGGACGCGTAGCCCGGCCTCTTCCCAAACCTCTCGCTCGATATTTTCAGCCGGTGAACTGCCGATATCCGCGAACCCACCCGGCATGGCCCATTTCCCGTCGCTGCGCTCGCGGACCAGCAAAATGCGTCCGTCGCGGATCACTGCACCACGAATGTCGATGCTGGGTGTGGCATAGCCACCCGCATGGCCAGAGATCAGCCCCTCGATCCGCGACAACGGAACTCGCCCCAGATCAGCCAGCATGGCACGGGCCATCCCAGCGATCTCGTCATAGCGTTCACGGTCAAAAGGGTCTTTGGTGAAATGCTGGCCGGTTTCAGCCAGCGCCAACAGGCGTTTTGCCCGGGTCAGCCAGGTATCCTCCATCGCGGTTGGATCCTGGCGCATGGGTCCTTACCGCCGCCGGTCGCGGCGCGAGCTCATGGGCTGGAAGGCTACGCCGACATGAGCCTCGCAATAAGGTTTGCCAGCCTCAACAGGAAGGCCGCAGAACCAGAAATCCTCGGTCGCGGGGTCGCCGACGGGCCATTTGCAGGTTTTCTCGGTCAGTTCCATCAGCGTCAACTTCTTCGCCTTCTTCTCGACCTCATTGACTTTGGCCAGAGCCTCGGGGCTGATTTCATTGGCCGAGGGTTGTGGCGGCAGCGGCTGGCCGGCAGGGATGATCTGGCGGCGGGCCGGAACGGCAGGTTTCGCTTCAGCCGCCGGGGCAGGGGTCGGGCGGGCTGGTTCGGTCTTGGGCGCGGGTTTAGGTTTGGCTTCGGCCTTGGGCGCGGGTGCCGGTTTTTCCTTCGGCTCGGCCTTGGCGGGCGTCGCACCCGTGGCGCGGTTCGACAGGCCCAGACGGTGTACCTTACCGATCACGGCATTGCGGGTCACTCCGCCCAGTTCCTTTGCGATCTGGCTGGCCGACTGGCCTTCGCCCCACATTTTCTTCAGCAGTTCTACGCGCTCGTCAGTCCAGGACATCATTTGCCTTTCAAAAGCGGAAAGCGGCCCCGGATTCGGGCCGCCTTGGGAATTCGTCTTAGCCCCCTATTTTAATCACTGCGGACCGAGTTACAAGCGGTCTTCGAATCAGGTTGAGGTCAGATGATGCAGATTCCCTTTGAGCAGAACGAACACCGTTTCGGAGCGGTCAACTGGATGGGTCTTTATACACTGGCCCAACGCGAGACTCTGCGCTTTCTGGCGGTGTGGACGCAGACTTTGCTGGCGCCGTTGGTGACAGCGGGGCTGTTTCTGCTGATTTTCAATATCGCCATTGGCCCCAGCCGGTCAGACGTGATGGGGGTGCCGTTCCTAACCTTTCTGGCCCCGGGTATCATGATGATGACGGTGATCCAGAACGCCTTTGCCAATACCTCGTCTTCGATGGTGATTGCCAAGGTGCAGGGCAATATCGTTGATACACTGATGCCGCCGCTGTCGCCGCTGGAAATCTTGCTGGGTTACTTAGCAGGGGGTATCGTGCGCGGCGTTTTGATTGCCTGCGTCGTAGCGGTCGCGCTGGCTCTGGTGTTGGGGCTGGTGCCGCAGAACCTACTGATTGCGCTGATCTTTGTGGTTCTTGGTGGTGCTTTTATGGGCGCTCTGGGCCTGTTTGCGGGGATATTCGCAAATAAGTTTGACCAGATGGCGGCGATCACCAATTTCATCGTCACGCCGCTGGCCTTCCTTTCGGGCACCTTCTACTCGGTCGAAGCGCTGCCCCCGATTCTCAACCGCCTCAGTCACGTGAACCCGGTGTTTTACCTGATCGACGGGCTTCGTTACGGGATGATTGGGGTGTCCGATAGCTCTCCCTGGCTGGGTATGGCTGTCTGCGCAGGTGCGACGATCGTGGTTGGGGCTGCCACCTGGCAGATGCTGCGGACCGGTTATCGGCTCAAGGCCTGACGCTGTCGCGCCTCGCGCCAGACCAGGATCAGACCGCCGGTCAGAATGATGGTCGAGCCGATTTGGCTGATGACATCCGGGATCACGCCAAAGACGGCAAAGTCGTAGAAGGCGGCGAAGATCAGCGTGGCATAGCTGATTGGCGCCACGAATGAGGCATCCGCCCGCGCCATCCCGTTGACGAAACAGGCTTGCGCGCATGCCATCAGCACGCCGATTCCGACCAGTGCTGCCCATTGTTGTGGCGTGGGCATGTGGAAGACAAAGCTTACTGCAACCGATGCGATGGTCAGCCCCATTGCATTGTTGATCAGCAGAATCTGGATCGGGATTTCCCGGCCCGAGAGTTTCTTGATGAAGATCAGCTCCATCCCGATCACCGCTGCCGCCGTCAGGGCCAGCAGGGCTGCGGGCTGAAAACTTGCCGGTGTCGGGCGCAGCAGGATCAAAGCCCCGGTCAGAGCAACTGCCGCTGCCAGCCAGCGCCACGGGCCGACTCCTTCTTTCAGCAGCGGAATCGCCAGAACCATGGCAAAGACTGGGTTCAGAAACGAAATCGCAGTGGCATCAGCAATTGGGATGAACGCGACCGAGGCGAACATCAGTGTAATCCCCACCCAGCCAAAGCTTGTCCGGCCTATGTGCAACCCCCAATGAGGGCGGCTGAGGCGAGGGCGCAGGATGCCCACCGCGCTGATGATCGCAAGAAAGGCAAACATGAACCGCCCATGGCTGATCTGCATCGGATGCAGCGCCGGGCCCAGTGTATCGGTCCCCAGCGCCTTGGCCAGCAGCGTAGTGCTGGCAATAAAACCACTGGCAACGACGATCAACAGGGCCGCAAGGGCTGGATTCTGGCGTGCAGGTGTCATGGACCAGCGGTGCGTTAGCGCGCCGTAAATGGCAAGCGTAAACGCACAGTCTCGAAGTGAAATTTCACAACGCACAAATTTCGGGGTTTTCAGACGCCCTGCGCCCCGTTATACGCCCGGCATGATCAAACACGCACATATCCTGCGACTCCGACGCCGACGCTTTACAGCGTAACCGGCCTGTTTGATCAATTGCGCGCTGTAAAACCGCGCAAACTCCACCAAATCTGTTGACGAACATGGGCTATGTGTATCACTCACAGGGCTTAACTTATCTGAAAAGGATGATCCGATGATCCCGTCCGTTCTGCCGACCTATAACCGCGCGCCCCTGACGTTTGTGAAGGGCGAAGGCGCCTGGCTGACTGAGGCGGATGGCCGACGTTTTCTGGATCTTGGCGCCGGGATCGCGGTGAACGCGCTGGGCCACGCCCATCCGGCGCTGGTCAATGCGCTGACCGAGCAAGCGCACTTGCTGTGGCATGTCTCGAACCTTTACCACATCCCGCAGCAGCAGGCGTTGGCCGACAAGCTGGTCGAACACACCTTTGCCGATACGGTGTTCTTCACGAACTCTGGCACGGAATCCTGCGAACTGGCCGTGAAGATGGCCCGCAAGTATTTCTATGACAAAGGTCAGCCCGAGCGGGTTGAGATCATCACCTTCGACGGCTCGTTCCACGGCCGGTCCTCTGCCGGTATCGCCGCTGCCGGATCCGAGAAGATGACCAAAGGCTTTGGCCCGCTTTTGCCCGGCTTCGTGCATGTCACGTTCGGAGACCTCGACGGCGTCACAAATGCGATTACCGATAATACTGCGGCGATTATGATCGAACCGGTTCAGGGCGAAGGTGGTATCCGTCCTGTCCCTGATGCAGAACTTAAAGCGCTACGCCAGATCTGCGACGAACACGATCTGCTGCTGATCCTTGACGAGGTGCAGTGCGGCGTCGGGCGGACAGGCAAGTTGTTTGCCCATGAATGGGCGGGTATTACCCCCGATATCATGATGGTCGCCAAGGGCATCGGCGGAGGCTTCCCTCTGGGCGCGGTGCTGGCAACGGAAAACGCCGCGAGCGGTATGACCGCAGGCACGCATGGCTCGACCTATGGCGGTAACCCGTTGGGCTGTGCCGTAGGCTGCGCAGTGATTGACCAAGTGGCCACACCCGCTTTCCTTGAAGGCGTTAACCGTAAGGCAGGTATGCTGCGTCAGAAACTTGAAGGTCTGATCGCTGAACACCCCGAGGTGTTTGAAGAAGTGCGCGGCACCGGCCTGATGTTGGGCCTGAAATGCAAGCCGACCAATACCGACGTGGTGAATGCGGGCTATGACAATGAGGTCATCACCGTCCCCGCCGCTGACAACGTCATCCGTTTGCTGCCGGCATTGACCCTGACCGAGGATGACATCGCCCAGGCCATGATCCGCCTCGATAAAACCGCTAAACAGGTTGAAGCCAACCTCGCCAGCGCCTGATCTACATCTTTTCAAAAAATTCCGGATGTCGGGGGCCGTGCCCCGGTATCTCACAAATCAAAAGCGAAACGATATGAACCACTTCCTCGATATTCACAAAACCGACGCAGGTGATCTGCGGACCATGATTGACCAGGCAGGCGCCATGAAACAGGCACGTCTCGGCCGTCCCAAGGCCGCACCGGACGACGACCAGCCACTCAAGGATCGCATGGTTGCACTGATCTTTGAAAAACCTTCGACCCGGACCCGTGTGTCTTTTGATGTTGGCGTTCGCCAGATGGGCGGGCAGACTATGGTGCTGTCCGGAAAGGATATGCAGCTGGGTCACGGCGAAACAATCGCCGATACGGCCCGTGTGCTGTCGCGCTATGTCGACATGATCATGATCCGGACTTTTGATGAGACGATCCTGACCGAGATGGCTGAATATTCCGACGTGCCGGTGATCAACGGCCTGACTGATCGCACCCATCCCTGTCAGATCATGGCCGACGTTCTGACGTTCGAGGAGCATCGTGGACCGATCAAAGGCAAGAAAGTGGTCTGGACCGGCGATGGCAACAATGTCTGCGCCTCGTTCCTGCATGCGGCCGGTCAGTTCGGCTTTGACCTGACCTTCACCGGACCAGCTCAGTTCGATCCTGAGGAAGAGTTCATGGGTTTCGCCCGCCAGAAGGGGTCGAAAATCGTGGTGGAACGTGACCCGTTCAAAGCCGTTGAGGGCGCTGATCTGGTGGTCGCTGACACCTGGGTTTCGATGCACGATTCCCAATCGGCCAAAGAACGTCGGCACAACCTACTGCGGCCTTATCAGGTGAATACCGAGTTGATGTCCCACGCCAAACCCGACGCGTTGTTCATGCACTGCCTCCCCGCGCACCGCGAGGAAGAGGCAACATCCGAGGTCATGGACGGCCCCAACTCGGTTATCTTTGACGAGGCTGAAAACCGTCTGCACGCGCAAAAGGCGGTGATGCGCTGGTGTCTGGGCGCCTAACTACGGCGCCGGATATCCCACACCCGCAATTTGGCGAGCGTTCGGGCGCTCGCCAAAAGAACCAACGTACACAAGGCGGTCTTTGTCATGATCTCCATCGTGCCCTCGATCAGCATGGCATGTACGACACTGCCGACGATGGTGACAGTGGCCAGCCCGGTGTGACCCAGCCTCCAAACCTTAAACCGCAGGGCGAGGCGTTGCCGGCAAAGGCCCATAGTGGCGGCAGCAAAAGCCGCCCACATTGCAACGACGCCCCATGCTGAAAACGGCGTCGGTGAGACAAACAGCAAAGCATCCACCACGTCCGGAGGGCTGGTGATCCACAACCCACCGACATGGACCAGAATGGCCACGATCAGCACGACGCCGACCCATCGGTGGCAAAGGCGGCTGGTCAAAGGGGATAACCCCGGCAGGTATCGCCCCACCAACACTGGTTGCAACAGCAAAAAGCCCATGCTCAGGACCCCGGCGAACCCGGCCACGATGTAAACCGGATCGCGCCACGCCAAGAGGGGGCTGTTCGCCGCCGCAGCCAACGGCACGGTAAGAGCGGCGATAACTGCCGCCCAGATTGCGTAGGTGCGGATCACGAAGCTCAGACAGGTTGTAAAACGAAGTGTGCGGCCAGAGTCTTGTCCTTGGAACTCGCCATGATCGGACGCAGGAACACCGTCTCGAAGTCCCCGCTGTCATAGGCAAGATGGCCATGGGGCTGCCCAAATGCGGGCACGATCTGGGGCATCTCAAGCCGAAATTCGCCGTTGGCGTCCGTCAGGGTCGCGCCGTGACTTTGCGGGTCACGCTCGTGCCCTTCGGTCGTATGCGCCCAGATCTGAATGCGCTGACCGGGCAGGGGGGCACCGTCGCCCGCGCGCCTGACCGTGCCGGTCATCCAGAAGCCACCCCCACCGATCCGGTCAACGATAGGCGCGCCGGGGCGGTAATTGTTGGATCCACCCCGCATGGACGGGGTCGGGGCCAGCCCGGCAGCACGCGCGGGCAGCAGCAGGCCGGAGGCGAGAACTGCGCCTCCGCCAGCGATAAGGGAACGGCGGGTGAACGATGAACCAGTCATGCAAACCTCGTGAGATTTCAACTGCTCACTAAGAATAGCACGATTGCTGTTCATTCCGAGGGGCCATTGCGAAATGTGAATTCCTTTGACCATAAGGCTGTCGGCTGCAATCCTTGACCGTAGGATGCAATCGAGCGAAAGGTCAGTGACATGACATCGACCCTTGGCGTTACTCAAGATGAAATCGCAGAGTTCCAGTGTGACGGCGCTGTAGTGTTGAGGTCAAGGTTCTCGGACCATTGGCTTGACTTGCTGCGGGCGGGGATTGACGCCGATCTCGCGAAGCCGACTACCAATTTCACTCGCCATACCAAGGATTTGCGAGCACCTGCCTATTTTGAGGACTTTTGGGCCTGGAACAAGATTCCTCAGTTCAGGGAGTTCGTCCACAACTCCCCCTGTGCGCCGCTGGCAGCGCAGCTTCTGGACGCGCCGTCGATCAACCTTGTCATGGATAACTGGTTTCTGCGTGAGGCAGGATCGACCTCGCGCCCGCCGTTTCATCAGGACCTGTCCTATTTCGACTTCGAGGGAACGATGTGTGTGCTCTGGCTGCCGCTGGAGCCTGTAACCAAGGAAAACGGAATTGCCTTCGTCAAAGGTTCGCATCTGTGGGACAAGCTGTTCATGCGGGTCCGGTTTGCCGACGGGCATCCCAGTTATGAACCGACCGAGGTTGCCGGGCTGACCTATCACCCGCCCCCCGATGTCAACGCCGACCCCGACGCCTATGAGTTGTTGCAATGGGATATGGAGCTTGGGGACTGCATCTATTTCGACATGCGTACGTTGCATGGGGGCTTGTCCTCGGTCACGCCATCGGAAACCGTGCGCCGGTTCACGCTGCGGATGACGGCCCCGGACGGCATTATCCGCTATCGCGGCGATTGGGCAAAAGATGAACGCGCGCAGTTCGAGGCGGCCGGATACCGCGAAGGAGACCGGATTGACGGGCCATTCTTCCCCCAACTCTGGCCGTGATAAGAAAAAGTGTTGGTAGAGACCTTGACGACGATCCGCACTCTGTCTGTGCGAAATTGCTCATACCAAAGGTGAAATACGCCCTATATCCTGCATCAGTGAACTTAACCTTGTGATCGCAGGAGCGTAGCGATGAGTTGGAATCCGACCCACAGCCCCGAATGCCAGACCGAAAATGCCGCTCTGGACACCTTGATCATTCCTCGCGCACGCGATCTGGGCGGGTTCGAGGTGCGGCGCGCGCTGCCCTCTGTCAAACGTCAACTGGTCGGGCCGTTCATCTTCTTTGATCAGATGGGGCCGGCCGAGTTCATCACCGATGGCGGCATCGATGTGCGCCCGCATCCGCATATCGGTCTGGGCACGGTCACTTACCTGTATCAGGGCGAGTTTGAACACCGCGACAGCCTTGGCACTCATCAGATGATTTACCCCGGTGAGGTCAACTGGATGGTCGCCGGTCGTGGGGTTACTCATTCCGAACGCACCAGCGACGAGACACGTGGCAAAAAACACAGCCTGTTTGGTATCCAGACATGGATCGCGTTGCCCGAAGCGCATGAGGATATGGCCCCCGATTTCGAACACCACAAACAAGGCGCGCTGCCACATATTCAGGACGCGGGCGTCAGTGCTCGCCTCATCCTTGGGTCGGCCTTTGGTCAGACTAGCCCTGTCACGATGTTGTCTGAGACCTTTTATCTGGACGTGCAACTGGATCCTGGTGCCGCGTTTCCCTTGCCGGACGATCATGAGGACAGGGGTGTCTATGTCACGCAGGGTTCGGTCGAGATTGCGGGGGATACGTTTGAAGAAGGCCGGATGATGGTGTTCCGCCCCGGTGACCACCTGTCGGTCAAGGCCGGGCCACAGGGGGCGCGGTTGATGCTGCTGGGTGGCGCGACCCTGAACGAAGATCGCTATATCTGGTGGAACTTCGTGTCTTCCTCGAAAGAGAAGATTGAGACTGCCACACGCGAATGGAAGACCGCCGATTGGGCAAATGGTGCTTTCCACCTGCCGCCAGGGGATGATCAGGAGTTCATTCCGATCTCGGATGAGTTGGAGCGCACCAAGCCAAGACTAGCGCGCTGACCACGCGTCAGGCGCCCTTGCTCACCTGTCCGATCCCGGCAATGCTCTGCGTCGGGGAGGGGCACCATGAAGGTCGTGATCGCAGGCGCAGGTAGTATCGGGTGTTATTGCGGGGCTTTGTTAACGGGCGCGGGGCATGATGTAACCTTGTTGGGTCGCGCTCGTATTCTGGACCCGATCCGCGATAAAGGGCTGACTGTCACGGATTTTTCCGGGCGTCGCCGCCATGTCGCGGCTACGGAATTGACCTTGACCGAGGATGCCCGCTGCCTGAGCAATGCTGAACTTGTCGTCGTAACCGTCAAGGCCGGGGCGACGACCCAAGTTGCTGCTGAGATTGCGCATTTCACACCGACCTCTACACCGGTTGTGTCCTGGCAGAACGGCATGGAAAACGCGCGCATCCTGCGTGCAGTTCTGGCAAACCACGACGTGCGGGCCGGGATGGTTCCATTCAACGTTGTTCCAACCGAACCGGCCAGCTTTCACCGCGCCACGTCGGGTGAAATTGTGGTTGAAAGTGGTCCCGGCGCATTGGGTAAAAAGCTCGGAAGCCCCGATTTTTCGGTCATCGAAAGCGACGATATCGAAGCGGTCCAATGGGGCAAGCTGGTAATCAATCTCAATAACGCGCTGAACGCGTTGTCAGGTCTGACACTGAAAGAGCAACTGCTGGATCGCACGTGGCGCTGTCTGATGGCTGATCAGATGACCGAGGCGCTGGCGGTTCTCAAGTCTGCAGGCCATCCGGTCGCCTCAACCACACCGCTGCCTGCGTGGATGACACCGCATATCCTGCGACTTCCAACGCTGATCTTTACTCAGATTGCCGCGCGAATGCTGACCATCGACCCCAGCGCACGAACCTCGATGGCCTATGATCTGATGGCTGGGCGCCCGACGGAAATCGACAGCCTTCAAGGAGAGATTACCCGACTTGGCGCGCAGACAGGCGTGCCAACGCCAATCTGCTCGCAGGTGCGAGCTTTAATTGCGCAGGCACCGAAAGGTGGAATGTCACCTGAGCAGATTAAACCTTAGCCCCTTTTTAGACGAAGGCTGTCAGGAACACGAAAATTGCCGCCGACATGGCCGCAGCAGCGGGAACGGTGATAACCCAGGCCGCCACAATGGTCATGAAATGCGAGCGGCGCACCAATTTGCGGCGCTGATGCTCTTCGCGGGCCAGCCGCTGTTCAAATGGGCGCTGTTGGTTCGATTGCTTCCAGCGGCGATCAGAATGCCACTCGCGGTAGAACCCAACTCCAAACACGGCTCCGACCGCAATATGGGTCGAACTGACCGGCAAGCCCAGCCAACTGGCGACGATGACCGTGATGGCCGCTGACAAGGCCACGCAAAACGCGCGCATCGGGTTCAGCTTGGTGATCTGACTGCCCACCATACGGATTAGTTTCGGGCCGAACAGGAACAGACCGAACGAAATTCCGAAAGCGCCGATCACCATGACCCAGCTTGGGATCGATACTTTCGCAGCAAAATCTCCGAACTCCGCCGCGTGTACGATTGCGGCCAGCGGCCCCACCGCGTTGGCCACATCATTGGCACCATGCGCGAAGCTGAGGAACGTGGCCGAGATAACAAGCGGCAGGCCGAACAACGTTTTCAGGGATTTCGTGCGGTTTTCCATCCCCTCCGACTTGCGCCTTACCCAAGGCACCGTAATCGACCAGACCAGCAAGCCAGAGGCCACCCCAATCAGCAGTGCTATCTCAAGGTCGATCTTCACGATCCGCTTTAAACCTTTAACGGACAGGTAGGTTGCAAAAGCCGCCGCCATAAAAGCAACGAGGATCGGAACCCAGCGCCGGGCTGCTGCGATCTTGTCGTCCTGATACTGAATCTTTGCTTTTATCAGAGCCAGAAATCCGGCCGCAATGACACCGCCCAGCACCGGTGAGATCACCCAACTTGCGGCAATCGCGCTCATGGTGCCCCAGCTGACGGCGCTTAGGCCCGCCGCAGCGATGCCTGCACCCATCACACCGCCAACAACGGAATGCGTGGTCGACACCGGAGCGCCCACCCAAGTTGCAAGGTTGACCCACATCGCTGATGAGATCAGCGCCGCCATCATCGCCCAGATGAATACGTTGCTGTTCTGAACCGATGCAGGGTCGATGATCCCTTTGGAAATCGTCGACACCACGTCACCACCGGCCAGCAAGGCCCCCGCGCTTTCGGCGATCGCGGCAATCACGATAGCACCGCCCATGGTCAGAGCGTTGGCGCCCACGGCTGGACCCATGTTGTTCGCGACGTCATTGGCGCCGATATTGATCGCCATATACGCCCCGAAAACTGCCGCAGCGACGACGATCAATCCACCATCTGCTTGCCCGAAGAAGACTGCAGAAGACAAACCAGCCAACGCAATAAATGCTAGGGCGATACCGGGCGCCAGCATCGGGCGCGCGACGTAGGCATTGGCGTTCTCGACACGCGAGATGCGTTGCAGGTCGCTGTCCAGCGCCTGCCAGCGGGTTTTCGTGGTCAAATTCGACATTGTGTTCTTTGAGGCCTATGGAACTGACGCAGGCCGCTAGACGGTTTCAGCCCAATGGACAACCGCATTGTCATCAATTTTTTGCGAAATTGTTACATTTGTAGCAGCAAATCGCGCAATTCCGGCTCGAATACACGCTCAGCGGCTGTAGAAGGGGACACCCAATCCCGCCTACGCTGATCGGACTCCGGGAAATCGTCGGCCAGGTCCCGAACTTCAACCCGATAGACGCTCGTCAGCACCGGCTGAGCTGAACCGTCTTTCATGATCTTGTCATAGGTGAAATGTCCGATCGGTTCCTTGGTTGGCTTTGACGCACGCACGCCAGCCTCTTCCCAGGCTTCCTGCAGAGCAGTCTCCGCCCCATCTTTGCCATCAATTGGCCAGCCTTTGGGGATGACCCATCGCCCTGTGTCCCGGCTAGTGATCAGCAAAACTTCTGGCCCGTTCGGAGTGTCACGTGTGCACAGGGCGGCGAACTGCACCCTGTGAGGGCGCAGGAAAATAGGTCGTGCGACCTCTTCCCAGATTTTTCGCAGCCATGCCGACATAGTTGTGCGTCGCTCTACATTTCTTGTCCAAAACTGCCGTGATATAACAATGAAACATGGGTGTTTCAATAATTGCTCAAAATAGATGCAGCTTTTTTGCGAAGAACGAATTTACCTCCGCCGTTTGGCGCGCAGGGTCGGATCGGCCTGTGTCGGGTCCTCGGGCCAGGGGTGTTTGGGATACTGCGTGCGCATGTCCTTGCGAACATCGGCATAGGACCCCGCCCAAAAGCCGGGCAGGTCACGGGTGATCTGGATTGGGCGTTGTGCTGGGGAAAGCAGAGTGATTTTCAGCGCTTCGCCTCCCACTACAGGATGCTGCGTGACGCCAAAAAGTTCTTGCAGTCGTACCGAAATTTCCGGCACTGCGCCGCCATAGTCTATTGGCACTTTACGCCCAAGTGGGGTTTCGAATGCGCCTGGCGCGCGCCGGTCCAACTCTTGTGTCTGGTTCCAATCCAGCCGGGCACGTAAAGCGGGCAGCGGATCGAACCGTTTCCAGTCGTCGGCATTGCGTACACCTGAAAGCATCGGCAGCAGCCAGTCTTCAATCGTGTCGGTCAACCCCTGAAGGGTGAAATCGGGTAGGTTTGCGCCCTCGGCTCGGACCAACTCGACGCGGGCGGCCAGTCGTGCAGCGGCCCCTTCCAGCCGTAATCCCAAGTCACGCACACCGTCCAGCATGGCCTGTGCTACTTCGTCGTCCGGCACGTCTTTCCAGATGCGGTCGCTCAGAGTGATCGCACCGAGCCGTTCCTGCTTTCGTGCCACGACCCGACGTTCGCGTTTGGACCATTCGCAACTCTCGACCCAGTTTATCTGACCTGCAAACAGATCGCGGATTTCCCGTTCCGTGATTTGCGCTGCCATGCGCACGCGCGCCTCACGCGGGTTTCCGTCCGTATCCGTGACCACAAGATAGGGTGCCGCGGCCAGCGTGTCGTCATTTTCTAACACCACCCCTTTTCCGCCAGACAGAACATGGCGTGGCACATCGCCTTTGCGGCGTTGCCCGATCCGGTCGGGATAGGCCAAAGCTGCCATTGCGGCTGGACTCAGGTCGCTGGAGGAGCCTTTGGTCCGGAGTCGTTTGGTCTCTGCCTTGATCCGGTCCACGGCGGCTGTATTCACCTGCCAGACCCGATTGCGCTGAAACGCGCGGACGTCGCGCAAGGCTTCCAGACGTAGCAACATGTCTACCGGCGCACCTTTCAGCGGATCGCGCTCGGCCAATAGCGCGGCCAAAGGAGCGGCAGCCGGCCCGGTGTGTTCTAGCATATGCCCCAGTCGAGGGTGCAGGGGCAGTGCCGACAACGCCCGTCCATGATCGGTGATCCGCCCTTTGGTATCCAGAGCGCCCAGCATCGTCAGCAGGGCTTTCGCTTCAGCCATCGTGCCTTCGGGGGGCAGTGTCAGAAAGGCGAGGTCGCCTGGTTCCGCGCCCCAAAGTGCCAGTTCCAGCGCCAGCCCGGTCAGGTCGGCGGCTTCGATCTCGGCTGGTGGGTAGGCAGCCAGCGCGCCTTCTTCTCCCTTGGACCACAGCCGGTAGCACACCCCTTCGGCCACACGTCCAGCACGACCAGCGCGCTGAGTGGCCTCGGCCCGCGTCACACGTTCGGTGACCAGCCGTGACATGCCCGAGCCCGGATCGAACCGCGCCCGCCGTGCTTGCCCCATATCGACCACCACGCGAA
Organism: Ruegeria sp. SCP11; assembly: GCF_040329455.1. Classification (NCBI taxonomy): domain Bacteria; kingdom Pseudomonadati; phylum Pseudomonadota; class Alphaproteobacteria; order Rhodobacterales; family Roseobacteraceae; genus Ruegeria; species Ruegeria sp. SCP11. The sequence goes on from NZ_JBDZYG010000006.1 coordinate 233,651, forward strand.
TATCGGGGATGGTCAGCGAGGTTTCGGCGATCGAGGTCGCCAAGACCACTTTGCGACCTGCCTCAACGGGCGCAATCGCTGCGCGCTGGGCGGCAAAGGGCATTGCGCCGAACAGGGGGCGTACCACGCAGTCACCGGGCAATCGCCCGGCCAAGGCCGCCTCGGCCCGTCGGATTTCGCCCTCGCCTGGCAGGAACACCAGTAAGCCACCGCCGACGACGCGAGTATCTCGTTCCGCTTGCACCACCAGATCGACCAGAGCGTCCGATCGCCGTACCTGCGCACCCAAGGGCCGTTCCAACCACCGGGTTTCTACCGGGTAGCTGCGCCCTTCGGACGTGACCAGCGGCGCTTCCATCAGTTGACCCACTGGTTCCGCATCCAGTGTGGCTGACATTGCGAGCAAGATCAGGTTGTCCCGCAGCGCACCGGTAACTTCCAGGCACAACGCCAGCCCAAGGTCAGCATTCAAGGACCGTTCGTGGAATTCGTCGAAGATCACCGCGCCGACACCCGGCAGATCGGGGTCGGTTTGTAGCATCCGGGTCAGTATGCCTTCGGTCACCACTTCGATCCGGGTTGCTTTCGAGACCTTTGCGTCGCCGCGTACCCGATAACCGACCGTCTCACCTGCGCGTTGGCCCAACGTCTCGGCCATCCGTTCGGCAGCGGCGCGCGCGGCCAGTCGTCGCGGTTCCAGCATCACAATTTTGCCGTCGCACAAGCCCGCCTCAAGCATCGCCAGAGGCACTCGCGTTGTTTTACCAGCGCCTGGCGGTGCCTGCAGCACGGCGCGGCCCTTGGCCTTCAAGGCCGCAAGCAGGTCAGGGATGGCTTCATCTATCGGCAGGCGTATCATGCGGGCTTTATCCGCCAAGCGTCGGGTAACGTCCAGTTCTGGCACGTAGCATCACACTCGGCGACGCAAGGCACTGGACAAACCCTGCATTGCTCCGTCATCTAGGCGAAAATCGGGTAAGGGGCCGCGCATGACAATTGCTGAGCTGAGCGACAGGATTTTGAATGGTGAGCGCCGCGCGTTGGCCCGTGCGATCACTCTGGTCGAAAGTGGGCGTGAGGATCACCGGGTGCAGGCGACCGAGCTTTTGGCGCATCTGGCCAAGGCTGGGCGCCAATCCTTGCGCATCGGCCTGTCCGGCACACCCGGAGTAGGCAAGTCCACCTTCATCGAGAGCTTTGGCATGATGTTGATCGAGCAGGGGCTGCGCGTGGCGGTTCTTGCCGTTGATCCCAGCTCGGCCCGTTCGGGCGGATCAATTCTGGGGGACAAAACCAGGATGGAACGTCTGAGCCGTGAGAAGAATGCGTTCATCCGCCCGTCGCCAAGCCAATCACATCTGGGCGGTGTCGCCCGACGTACGCGCGAGGCAATTGCCCTGTGCGAAGCCGCAGCGTTCGATGTGGTGCTGATAGAAACAGTAGGTGTGGGCCAGTCGGAAACCGTGGTTTCCGAGATGTCCGACCTGTTCCTGTTGCTGCTGGCCCCAGCGGGTGGAGATGAATTGCAGGGCGTCAAACGCGGCATCATGGAAATGGCCGACATAATTCTGATCAACAAGGCTGACGGAGATCTGAAATCCACCGCCACCCGCACATGCGCCGATTACGCCGGTGCTCTGCGTCTGTTGCGCAAACGACCTCAAGACCCCGAGGGGTTTCCGAAGGCGATGACCGTCTCGGCGGTTGAAGAGCACGGGTTGGAGGACGCATGGTCAGAGATGCAGTCCCTTTCGCAAAGCCGAAGGGATAGCGGTCACTGGGATGCGAACCGAGCGGAACAGGCGCAGTATTGGTTTGAACAGGAGGTCCGGGCAGCCCTTCTTGCGAAACTTTCAACTGCACAGGCGCGGGCTGAAATGGAACAACTGGGCGCTCAAGTGCGCGCAGGCGGGCTGAACCCTTCGGCGGCTGCTGAGGTAATGCTGTCCTCTCTGATGGCTCGTTGAATGGGCTTGCTCTGTCCTGGCAGCAAGAATCTTCTTAAAGTTGTCCTGGTTGCTGACGCGGGTACAGAAAAATGATATTCTAAGACCCCTGACGCTTTGGATCCGCACGAATGCCCCGAATAACTGGGACAAACAACGACGACGATATAGACGTCACTGGTGATAGCGGGACGCTGAACGGGGATCCGCAGGGTTCCCCTATTGATAATGTTCGGGCTCGGGGTGGCGATGATGACATTGATATCATCAACAGTACCATTGCCGAAAATGTCGTAGGCAATGCCGGCAGCGACACCATTACCGTCACGAACAGCACCGTTGAGGGGCGCATAGCAGGTGGCGCGGATGCGGATACGGTCGATATCAGTGGCTCGACTGTGGGCAATATCCGTTTGGGGGCTGGAAACGATACCCTGAATTTCAGCAGCACCTCGGTCAGCGGCGACATTCGAGGTGGTAGTGGCACCGATACCTTGAACCTACCCGTTGGAACCGTCGTGTCTGACAGCGTCTTTGGCACGTTTACCGTTCAAGATGGAGTCGGCTATTCCGTGTCCAGCGGCACCTTCACGCTGCCCTCGGGCACTGAGGTAACGTATTCGGCCTTTGAGAATGGTTCAGGGGTTCCGTGCTTTACTCGCGATACCCGAATTCTCTCTGATCGCGGAGAACGCCCGATTCAAACGCTGGAGGTTGGGGATATGATCCCCACAATGGGACATGGAGCCCAACGCATCCGCTGGATTGGTCGGCGTCGTTTCGACCGTGTGGATTTGTTGGATAACCCTCGGTTGCTTCCAGTGCGCATTCTGGCCGGAGTATTGGGTAACGGGATGCCGAGGAGAGATTTACTGGTCTCGCGCCAGCACCGGATGTTGGTTCAATCCAAGATAGCCGAGCGGATGTTTGGCACTCCCCAAGTACTGGTTCCTGCAATCAAATTGACGGTCCTGCCCGGGTTTTTTGTTGATGAAAGTGTGAAGGAGGTAGAGTATTTTCATCTGCTGTTTGATGGCCACCAAGTGATCTTTGCTGAAAACGCGCCAACCGAGAGCCTGTTCATCGGAGACGAGGCCCTGAAATCCCTTGGGGCGGATGCTGTCCGCGAGATTTTTGAGATTTTTCCAGAGCTGATTGAAAAACTGCTGACACCACGGCCTGCGCGTTATATCCCACAGGGACGGCAGCAGAGGCACCTTTTGCAGCGGCATCTAAAGAACAACAAGCCTTTGCTGCAGACGCTAGTTCACACGGTCGGTATTGTTACCGCAAAGAATTCGCGCGATCCGTCTTGACCCTACCTGCGATTCCCACTACACGCATCCAACCAGTTTTCGGGCGCGACTTCGGGTTGCGCCCCTTGTGATTTGGCCGACGGTGCTATGCCCGGCCTCCAGAAACAAAGGAAGAAACCATGTCGCGCCGTTGCGAACTGACCGGAAAAGGCCCGATGACTGGCAACAATGTCAGCCATGCCAAAAACAGAACTCGTCGTCGTTTTCTGCCCAACCTGAATGACGTCACCCTGCAGTCCGAAACTCTGGGCCGCGGCGTCAAGCTGCGCATCTCGGCAGCCGCGCTGCGCTCGGTCGACCACCGCGGTGGTCTGGACGCGTTCCTTGCCAAAGCCAAGGACGAAGAGCTGTCGGCAAACGCGCTGAAAGTGAAAAAGGAAATCGCCAAGGCACAAGCTTCGGCCTAAATCCTTTTTCTTGCCAAGAATTCAACCCTGTACCGCAAGGTGCAGGGTTTTTTTATTGCGCGATTTGCTCCTGAAGTGGAATTAAATTTGCAACCACGGTGATGTTGTTCACATACGCTGCGCTCATACTGATTTATGTTTAGTCATATTCATCTGGCGGAGTTCAACCCCATGTCTTTAAAGTTGTCTGATTTCTTCTCCCTGTTGGCTGCCTTTTTTGGCAAGACGTTTGGGACATGTGTTCGGATGCAACGACAGGTGAATCGGTTGCATACGAGCCTGACCAAAGGGTCTGTCAAACGTCCCGGATTGGACGGCTGACGATACAACCAAGGCTGCGGGCTTCTGGCGCACCCGATAGCGCTTGAAGCCCGTTTCGCGTCCGGCCTATACCGGGCGCAGGATGAAGCCGGTTTTGAATAAATTTCTGCCTTTGGCGTTGTCACTGCTCGTTATTTTGACTGGGCAGGGCGTGGCCGCATCGCGCGGAATAGACAGCGCAGTGAGGCAGATGGTTCTGTGCACTGGTACGGGTCCGGTCGTTGTCTACATGGACGCCGAAGGCCAACCGACACAGCCTCCGCATTTCTGTCCCGAATACGCGCTGACCCTATTGGGGGCGATAACACTTGCGGCTCCTGCGGTGCCTGTTGCGCCGACCAGTGTTCAACCCGCGCCGCTGCGAAAGACAAATAGTCTCATTGCTGCGCCGGTCCCGAACAGACCAGCACGCGCGCCTCCGGTGTCGATTTGATCTCTTTCATTTTTTCAGACATCTAAGCAAGGAGAGGCGCAATGTCCCTCAAATCTAAACTGTTCACCACTCTGGCTGCTGTAACGTTGGCTACTTCTGCTATGGCACAGGATACGATCACTGTTGACGACGCTTATGCCCGGTCGTCGGGTAAGACAGCCAAGGCCGGAGCAGCCTTCATGATGATTCAGAACACTGGCGACGCGGATGATCGGCTGATCGGAGTGGAATCTGATGCGGCCGCGCGGGTTGAACTGCATACCCATTTGGTCGACGACAACGGCGTGGCCAAGATGGTTCATGTCGAAGATGGTTTCGTCATTCCCGCAGGCGAGGCGCATATGCTGAAACGCGGTGGCGATCATGTGATGTTCATGGGCCTAACTGCGCCATTTGAACAGGGTGAGACAGTTCCAGTGACGCTGATCTTCGAAAAAGCCGGTGAGGTTGAGGTTGAAGTTCCCGTGGATCTGGAACGCAAGGACGAAGGTGGCCACGGGTCGCATTCACACTAAGGCTGCACCTGTCTTCGGGCCGCGCTGCGGCCGTCATCCAAGCGTCAGGTCGGGCTTTGCCCGACCTGTTTTCGTTTTCGAATCTGTATCAGCGATTGACCACGCGCATCGCGATACGGTCATGGGCACGTTTGAAGCGCGCGGTCAGCCAGAACATCACCGCGGAAAAGGCGAGGGCTCCGAAGGCGATCGCCCAGCCGAGCGCCACCATACCACTGCCAGGCCAGAAGATCAGCACCAGTCCGATTACCAACGCAACGATTCCCGAGTTGCGAACCGATGGCGCATCGGGGTGCAGATCCGACATTTGTCGCCACGCCATCAGCGACCCAATACCTATGATCAATGCCCAAGCCCCAAGCAGGAAGAAGGTCAGCCGCGCCACACCCTCAGGCCAAATTAACAGTATCAGTCCGATCAATAGCGCGCCGACGCCGACGCCGCCGATCAGGCCACGCCGACCGAAGCCCAGAAGAGTTAGCCCGCCGTCAACAATCAACAGAAGGCCGACGAGGCGCAAAAGTAAGGATATGCTGCCGGTTGGCCAGAACAGGGCAGCTATTCCCAGAGCTCCCGCCAGCACTCCGCGCAGCAGGAACGTCCACCAAAGCCCCGCGAGCTGGTCGCCAAGCGCGTCACGACCGTCCAGGCTGCCGTCTTCAAGGATTTCCTCGCGAGGGTGCTGAGGGTTTGCCATTGTGTTCTCCGGACCTGTTAGGTCTTCAGTATAAACAAATAATTCCAATGATGTCTGCCGTCATCTCCGGTTCAGCAGCCCCTCGATCCACCGCGGAACGGTTTCTGTCGCAGGGCCGAGTATGACCTCGTCAAAACTGGCGGCGCCGGTGGATGGCTCAAGGTTCAGCTCAACCGTATGTGCGCCCGATTGCATGGCTTCGTACACGAAGGCGGCTGCGGGATAGACCTGACCCGACGTACCTATAGCGGCAAACAAGGTCGCCTCGGCCAGGTGGTCATAAATGACGTCCATCTGATAAGGCATTTCCCCAAACCAGACCACATCCGGGCGCGCCGTGGGCGCAGCGCAGGCAGGGCATGTTTCGCCCACAGCCATCTGGGGCGGGGCAGGCCAGCGGTGATCACAGGCGGCGCAAAGCGCCCCGGCCAACGTGCCATGCATATGGATCACGTTTGAGGCGCCGCCGGCCTCGTGCAGGCTGTCGACGTTCTGGGTCACGATCACTACTTCGCCTGGGTAATTTTTTTGCAGGCGGGCCAGTGCCTCATGCGCGGCGTTGGGTTTAGCCTTGGCGGCCTGAACCCGGCGGGCGTTGTAAAAGTCGTGAACCAGAGCAGGGTTGCGAGAGAAGCCTTCAGGCGTGGCGACATCCTCGACCCGGTGTTGTGCCCACAGCCCGCCTTCGTCGCGGAAGGTTCCCAAGCCGCTTTCGGCGGAAATCCCGGCCCCAGTCAAAATGACGATCTTTCCCATAGCGGCCTCACGCGTTACACCTCGGTTCATGACTTACCGTATCCTCTTTGTCTGTCTGGGCAATATCTGCCGGTCTCCCGCTGCCGAAGGCGTTTTCCGCGCTCGTACCCCCCATCACACGACCGACAGCGCCGGGACTTCGGGCTGGCATATCGGAGATCCACCTTATGGACCGATGCAAGCGGCGGCCCGGGCCCGAGATTTCGACCTGAGCGACCTCCGCGCACGGCAATTTGTGGCGGATGATTTTGATCGGTTCGATCTGATTATCGGTATGGATGCCGAGAATATCGTGAATATTGAAGCCCTACGGCCATCGGGTAGTGAAACCCCGGTGCATCTTTTGACCGATTTCGCACCCCATACTGGTGCGGATCACGTGCCCGATCCTTACTACACGCGTGATTTTGACGGCGCGCTTGATTTGATCGAAGCGGCGGTTGAGGGTTTAGAAAGGCATTTGCAGGCCTAGACCATCACTTTTAGTTTGTCGGTCAACCATGGCAGTTGGGCCAGCGCTGGATCGACGATCTGGTTGCGCATCAGTCTGCGCATCATTCCCGCAACCTCTTGCGGGACTTGATCGGACCAGTCGGTGCGGGTGAACAAGGATATAGTACGCGAGAATTCTCCGAATGGCGCGGGGTGCGCCTGTAGCGCGTCGTGGAAGCGTGCCGCTCTCATGTAACCCAGTGGTGTGGTGATCGCCCAGCCCAGTCCACGCGCGACCATCGCCATCAGCGCCAGATGTGAGCCGATCTCGAACCGCTCCTCGTAACTCGGTTGTTGTTTAGCCAGATGCGCTTCAATCTGGCGGCTGATCAACTGTTCACGGGTATAGCGCAGAAAGGGCAGCTCTTGCATCGCATTGTCCGCCCCTTTGGGGGTCACCAGGATGAATGGGTCCTGTACCAAGGGGTATTCGACAACACCTTCCAGCACTTCCCCGGAATGAGCTGAGACCACCAGATGCAGGCGCTGGGCTTCAAGCTCGGCGAACAGGTCCAGACTGGGCAAGGTGATCAGTTTGAATTTTGAGCGGGTCAGGCTGTCAGCCAGCAGGGTGGCCAGCCGCGGGGTCAGGTCATTGTCAAAATCATCAATCAGCCCGATGGAAAGTGTGGTCAGGTGCCCCAAATCCATTACGGTCAGTTCGCTTTGGGCCATCTGCAGCTCGGCTAAAACCGCTTCGGTCCGCGCCAGAAAACTGAGCCCAGCCTGCGTCAGCCGCATCGGGCGCCGCCCGTGATCCACCAGCTCGGTCCCAACGGCGATTTCCAGATTGCGCAATTGCTGCGACACCGAAGGCTGGCTGAGCCCGGTGATCTCGGCTGCCTGTGCCACCGATCCCGTCCGCGCCAAAGCCTCGAATACTTCGAGCCCGCGCAGGGTCAGCCCTTTCATTACCATCAGATATACCTTTCGCTGCACCTTTTCTGAGGTGCAGTGCGGATCAGGTCAAGGATTGAGGCTGTATCAGCTGCAGATCGCCTGTGCCATCTGGCCAAAGTTCCGGTACCGGTCCCACAACGCATCATCGCGCGCTGTCTGAGACATCTTCAACTCCTGCGCCTGATGCGGATCGGTAAACCACTTGGCGACCTTCTTCTGATCGCTACGAGTCAACGCCTGATTGGCCACACGTTGGATGCAGCTGCACCGGTCACGTGTTGCAGCTGTCCGGTCGGATGCCAGACACGCCCGTTTGATCTGCGCCGCGTCCGCAGCCGGAGCAACCGCCGTCAGCGATGCCGCACAAAATGCGATAAGGAGGAACTGTTTCATGCTCATGCCTCGTTTTTGCCTGCCCGGAGAGATCTAACGCCCCTCTCTGCTTGCAGTGGAGTATGAAACAAACGGGGGTGTGGATCAATCATTCGGTTCAAAAAAGTGATTGTATGCGGCTGGTGTATCGCGGGCGGTTCTCCACTCAAGTCATGGCAGATGTAATCGCGGGCCTGAACCTCGACACGCAAGAAGGTTTCGTCGTTCGCACAACTGCGGCATTCAAGGGAGAGAAAATGCCAACTCACCTCGCGAAATATGTGCGCGAGGGCCACGTACAAAGTGAGACGCATTGGATGAATGAGGATCTGGTCAAAAACGGGCTGGTCTGATTGGGCGTAGGCCTCGCAAACAAAGGGTTTCACAGCACGTCGTGCCACCTTGACCACAGCGCAATTCCGACGCATATCCCAACCCATGACAGACCTCGCTCATATCCGCAATTTCTCCATCGTCGCGCATATCGACCATGGCAAATCCACCCTTGCTGACCGGCTCATTCAAGAGACCGGAACGGTCAAGGATCGCGACATGAAGGAACAGCTGCTCGACAGCATGGATATCGAGCGGGAACGTGGCATCACCATCAAGGCCAACACGGTCCGCATCGACTATACCGCCGATAACGGCGAGCAATATGTGTTGAACCTGATCGACACTCCCGGCCACGTGGACTTTGCCTATGAGGTCTCGCGCTCCATGCGTGCGGTTGAGGGCTCTCTGCTGGTCGTCGACTCGACCCAGGGGGTTGAGGCGCAGACCTTGGCGAATGTTTACCAGGCCATCGACGCCGATCATGAGATCGTGCCGGTGCTGAACAAGATCGACCTTCCAGCGTCCGACTGTGACCGCGTGGCCGAACAGATCGAGGATGTGATCGGTATCGACGCGACCGACGCCATTCAGGTCAGCGCCAAGACGGGGCAGGGCATCCATGAGACGCTTGAGGCTATCGTTCAGCAACTGCCCGCTCCGCAGGGCACTGTGGATGCGCCGCTCAAGGCGATGCTGGTGGATTCGTGGTACGACGCCTATCTGGGCGTCATCGTTCTGGTCCGTATCATGGACGGCACGCTGAAAAAGGGGATGCGGGTCAAGTTCATGTCGAACGGCACCCTGCACCATGTCGACCGTGTCGGCGTCTTCCGCCCCGAGATGGAGATGGTCGACAGCCTCGGCCCCGGTGAGATCGGTTTCCTCACAGCCTCGATCAAACAGGTTCGTGACACCCGCGTCGGTGATACGATCACCAATGACCGCAACGGGACTGAGGACGCGCTGGACGGATTCAAACCCGCGCAGCCGGTGGTGTTCTGTGGCCTCTTCCCCGTGGACTCAGCCGAATTTGAAGACCTGCGCGATGCGATCGAGAAGCTGGCGCTGAACGACGCCTCGTTCTCTTACGAAATGGAAACCTCTGCCGCGCTGGGCTTTGGCTTCCGCTGCGGCTTCCTGGGCCTGCTGCACCTTGAGGTCATCCGCGACCGCATCGAACGCGAATACGATATCGAGCTCATCACCACCGCGCCGTCGGTGATCTATCACGTCTACATGAAAGACGGCGAGATGATCGAGCTGCACAACCCCGCCGACATGCCTGACCCGTCCAAGGTCGACCACCTTGAGGAACCGCGCATCAAGGCGACCATTCTGGTGCCCGATGAATACCTCGGCGACGTGCTGAAACTCTGTCAGGACCGCCGTGGCATCCAGATGGACCTGACCTATGCGGGCAGCCGCGCCATGGTCGTCTATGACCTGCCGCTGAACGAGGTCGTCTTCGACTTCTACGACCGCCTGAAATCGGTGACCAAGGGTTATGCGTCGTTCGACTATCAGATGACCGGGTATCGCGAGGATAATCTGGTCAAGATGTCGGTGCTTGTGAATGACGAGCCGGTCGATGCGTTGTCGACCATGGTTCACCGCGACCGGGCCGAGATGCGGGGCCGGGCGATGTGCGAAAAACTCAAGGACTTGATCCCGCGCCACATGTTCAAAATCCCGATCCAGGCCGCCATCGGCGGCAAGGTCATCGCGCGCGAGACCCTCTCGGCCCTGCGCAAGGACGTGACCGCGAAATGTTACGGCGGTGACGCCACGCGGAAGCGGAAACTGCTGGAGAAGCAGAAGGCCGGTAAGAAAAAGATGCGCCAGTTCGGGAAGGTGGATATCCCGCAGGAGGCGTTTATTTCGGCGTTGAAGATGGACAGCTAAGGCTGTCCATCTTTATTTGCAGCCGGAAATGTCGGACCAAAGGTAATACAAAAGCGATTCAACGGAATTGCCTCGTTTACCACCGATAATCAGACGACATGTCGTATTCGCAAGCGTTGGCTTGGGAAAACCCCTCGATATCGGGAAATAGTGATAGCCTGTTGATGCAAAAAACTTGATCAAGTTTCTTGAGGCACTCGACCTTCAATTCCGGCGAGATGTAATAGAAACATTGGCCATCGCGAGTTCCATCATACACCATTGAACCCATCGGGTTATCGCTGGCTGACCCAAACAAAAAACATGATGATTGCGCTGCGACACGGGGAGAAACTGTCGATGGATCGTAAAGCATTGGGAAGTTGTGGTTTTTTGCGTTGAATAGCTCGGCTGTATAATCTGCTCTAAAGTGTTCTTTCTCTATTCCGTGGATTTCATTGCAGAGCAAGCCAAATAAGATACCGGGGCTCTCTTGTTCGCTAGAACACGCAAACCATAAACCGACCAATGGGTTCTTACTTACGTCTAGCAAACAAGTGGAGGCACCGTAGTGGCGGAGTTTCGTAATGAGTTCCCAATCGTTCAACTCGCGACCATTTGAAAAGCCAAACCCGCTGTGTCTAGCTCGTTTGAGCATACTTTCATCGCTTTTGATTGCTAGGTCATTTAGGGTTTCTCTCGTGGGTCGTATGGAGTTTTTGGCGCGCCTAAATGATGTGGTTTCAATTGGCCATTCTGCCTTGGCCTGTCCTCTCCAAAACCTAGAAGAATAGTAAGCGTCGTTATCCAATTCACAAATGCTGGACACTAATTCCTCGAAGCAAACTGGAGCCCTAATTTCTCCAAACCGCTCTGTATCTACTCGGTTTTCTTTCATTTAGCCCAATCTACCTCTTTGCATTATCTAGGGAATACTCTTGATTAATCATGGTGTTGGGTAGGTGGCAAGCTAAAGCGAGGTACCCCTTTTCTCAACCAACCCACTCGCCCGGCGATACCGAGAGGCCGTGCGACCCGCCCCCGGCAAATCGGACGGCGCGTTTGCTTTCGAGGCTCTACACGTTCGCAAGCGAAACTGTCCCGCCGTCAGCCATCCCTCGCCAATCCGATGCATCGGATGCTGATGCCCTCCGGGCCTGACCCGTTTCATGGTATTCTCATCACACCCCAAAACACGGGAGGATGAATCAATGAAACATCTGTCTCTGGCCACTGCTTTCTGCTTGCTCGCCGCGCCTGCCTTTGCCGGGCAATGCCCCACCGACATTGCCGCCATTGATGCCGCTTTGGCTGCGGGTCCTGACCTGTCTGACGAACAGATCGCACAGGTCGAAACATGGCGCGACGAAGGTGCCGCGCTGCACGATGCAGGTGATCATGACGCGTCGGTTGCAACTCTGGCCCAGGCCAAAGAACTGCTTGGCCTGAACTGACTTCTTATCGCCGATCCGGTTTGGCAAACGGGCTGTGCGATTGCGCGGCCCCTCGGGTCGGCGTTGCCCGCTGTTCTTTTGCTCAGCTGTCTCAATTTGCCCCGGATCACCGCGCAGTCTGACCCAGATCAAGGACCACTCCCAGCCTCAGTTCTACGGTCCCCGAAAACAGACTGGTAAAAACGAGGCTCCCATGTCGCCCCTGACGCTGATCATTCACATCTTCCTTGGTTCCACCCTTGCCGGGTCCGCTGTGATTGCGGTTCTGGTCATGGGGCACGCATCGTGGACAACTCTGCTGATCGCTGCGGTTGCTGGCTTCGTCGCGGCGTTCCCGGTCTCGTTTCTGGTGGCCCGCAAGCTCGAAAGCTGAGCGCCCCCAACGGTCGATTGAGATACGCGTGCTGAAGCCCTGCTTTAGACGCAAAGAACTTAATGTGTTATCCTCCGCCCGGGGGACCGCGTTCAGGCGGCCTTATTATTCAGATGCTTGCAACGCCTGACCCTCAGAAATGAGAGGTTATTATGCACAAGTTCTTGACGACGACCGCAGCCACAGTCCTGACCCTCGGCCTGTCGGCGGGTTTGGCCAGCGCCGAGTCCTATGACGCCGCTGGCAAAGGCATGGGAACGGAAGAGAACCACGTCTTCAGTATCTCGGACGGCCACGCGGTTGTGAAATCCCAGACCAATTATGAAAGCTTCGAGGTCGCCGCCGGGCACCCTCTGGAAGGCGCTTCGGGCATGTGCTTCGGTTCCATTCTGGTCAACGGGGCTGGGATCTCGGGCACCGGGAACTGCGTGTTTGACACTGCCTCCGGGGAAAAGGCTGTGATGACATGGATTGCAACGGGCCGTGGCGATGATGGCGCTCTGACCGGTGACTGGACCGTATCAGGCGGCTCGGGCAATTGGGCCAGCGCGACGGGCGGGGGGACGTTCTCATCCTTCACCGACCCGGATACCAGAAAATTCGTCAACACGATTACCGGCAATATCACGGTCGACTGATTTCGACCTGACTGATGGGTGGGGTGCGCGGATCCGGTTGCCGTCTGCGCATCCTCAACCCTGTGCCGAACTGCCGGAGATTTTGTGAGGGCAGTATGCTCAGTTCATTGAAGTAATTTTTTCAAAGGGGGAAAGTTATGGATTCTCAACTACGTTCCGAACTCTCAATGGGTCGTTTGGACCACTATTACCACATCATGCGCACGACGATCTTTGCCTATGTCGCCCTCGCGGCAATCATCGGGTTTGGCCCCGAAGGGATATCTCTGGCGCTTATCGTGCTGGTCATCGCAACTGCCGCCTATGGCATTCTGGCAGGCAAAACCGCGCTGGCGGATGTGGAAAACCTGCGGGATGACATGGATGAGGAGTTTGCGCAGACCAGTTTTGCCAAGGGGATAAAGACCCGCAACATGAAGGGGTTGATTATGACCTCCAATGTTTTGCTCGGCCTTATTGGGTTGGCTGAACTGACCGCAATTTTCACCTAATTACATGAAAAATAGCTGGGTTTTCCGGCCCATCCCTTGTTTGGAGCCGCCCGCTATCTAACGGTCGCCTAAATCCTCTATGAAGTTTCCCTTAGGTAAGTTGTAACCGGGGGGCGCTCTCCCAATCTGTTCAGCAGGCCAAGGACGGCCTTGAGTTTTGGAGGAGAGAGCCAATGACCAGATTTATGACTGCCGGAGCAGCCGCTCTGGCCACGACCCTCACCCTTGGAACGGCCGCTCTGGCCGATACGCCGGATCTACGCGGTACGTGGTTTGGGTCGTATACGACCGTTTCGCCGACGCATTACCACCGTGGCGACGAACCCAGATTCAATCAGGCCGAGTGGATGCTGGATGTCCAGATGCAAGAGGACAACGTCTTTTGGGGGCCCAGCAAGTGGCGCCGCGACGGCGACAGCGAGTGGACTGAATACGAAGCCACCGGAACGATCAGCCTGGACGGCTCGGGTTCGATTGGCATCGTGGAAACGGCCCCCTTGGTCATCGGCGCGAATGCGTTGATTGATGCTCAGTATCAAGACGGTAAAATCTATGCGGATTTCCGTAGCCTGCGTAACGGAACAACCTACAGCACTGTTCTAGAACGGCAGGTGAACTGAAGCGTCTCTGGCCCGGTCGGGCTGTAGGGGGTACCAGCTGCGAATCTACCGCAGCGCGTAGTAGGTAATCCCGGTCGGGCCGGAGCGCTTCTCAAAAACGGAACCAGCGTCTCCGATGGGAGGGGACGGGTCGGGCGGTCGTATCATTGCCCGCGACAGGGTCCGGAGCGACCCATGCCGGACAGCGGCGTTCCCCGGGGTGGGGCTCTGGACTTCGCGGACCTTCAGCGCGGTGTCGCAGGTAGTACACAGGCTCGTCCGACCCAAGTTCCGATTTTTCCCCCCTTTGGGTCGCGTGGTCTTCACAACGTCGAAGGGCGCGCGCGATTCGAGCAAAAATGCATCCGCAGAGGGCTGAACCCACTTTTGTACCCGCATTTTGATGGCCCATTTGATTTTGCACCCGCAGAAATACAGTAAAATCAGACCCTTTTCGGCAGTTTTGACTTATCCTGCGCCAAACAAGCGTCGTTTCACGGTTTCCGGAGTTATCCACAAATCTTTCCCGCAGGATATTAACACGTTATCCCCGCCTAATTTTTATGCTGCAGTGCTATTTTCTTGTCGGGTGACGACTCCAATGCAACAGTTTGGTTACCGCAACGGTTCTTAGGAACCAGGGTGGGGCGCAAAGGCCAGGGGGTCAGGCGGTGATGACGGGTTCTAGGATGTGTCACGCACCGAAAAGACTTACCGGTGGATGATTAGTTGAACCGGATCTTGCTCCGGATCAGGGGATCACCCTCTCAGAAGGCTGGCGCGTGCTGTGTGGCGCCGCTTGGCGCGACGCGGCAGCTTTGATCCCTTGCGGGGTCAGGGCAACTGGCTCGGGGCGTCTCCCTGACGCGTCGACCCTGCAAGGCGTCAGGAGTGTCCGAAAGGATACGTGCATGGACCGCGTCTACGCACCTGACGCCTTTTCCTTTTGCTGGAACTAGGTTTGACACGGGCTACCACTCTACCCCCAAATTGAAATGAAACGGGGTTCTTGTGTGTGCACAAGAACCCCGCTGGTTTGTCAGGCATCAACCTCGTATCGGGCGCTGGGTCAGTAAAACTACCGCGCCCGAGTTGATTTTATAGATTCTCTTGAACGTCTGTGGCGGCGCTCTGAATTGCGTCACCAGCATTCTCAATATCTTTTCCGGCGCCCTTCGCGGTTTCGCAGGCGGTGAGGGTGAACAGGGCGAGCCCGACCAGAATTGCACGGATCATCAGTGTCTCCATTTGAATTGGCTTTCGTTGCGTAGCAGATTTACTTGATTGCAACCAGAGCCTTGCAACCTGTTTAACACTTACGGGTCGCCGAAGGGTATCCTTGAGCTGACCAATTGGATGGTGATCGGTTAAAGGCTCAGCCTTTCTCTTCGCTGCAGAACATGTCGTAGACAAGTTCAAGCATGCGACGCGGGCGGTCATCTGCCAGACGGTAATAAATCGCTTTGCCCTCGCGGCGCGGAGTCACCAGCCCTTCAAGACGTAGGCGTGACAATTGTTGAGAGACGGCAGCCTGGCGGGCCGACAGCAGTTCTTCCAACTCGGTTACTGATTTCTCACCCGACACGAGATGGCACAGGATCATCAAGCGGCCTTCGTGGCTGATGGCTTTCAGGAAATTCGACGCGCGCGTCGCGTTTTCGACCATTTTGTCGAAAGACTTTGGAGACATATCTTGCGAAAGCTGGGGGAGGGCCATCGTTTGTTTCCTTTTTTGCCCGGATTTGGGGCGTGTGTGAGTGCGGGATCGCTGATGCGAGATGCCTCGATACATATTTTGAACATGTATTTCCATATGCATGAATCAAAATGACGTGATGTGAGGTGGGAAACCTATGGGGAACGAATTCCGCATTTAACTCGATTTGAGCAGGGTTGGGTCTCAAAGCGCTGCCGTGGAGCCCGAAGTATCCGGCCCCCCTTGCAGCCCCTCGGTGGCGACACTAAGACTCAGGTAACGTTTCTTCGGGTAGTGTCCCGATCCATAGCAAAGCAGGCAGGTTCAGAATGTTCGATCCAGTTGATACCTATATGAATACGCTCGTCCCGATGGTGGTCGAACAGACCAGCCGGGGCGAACGCGCCTACGATATTTTCTCGCGCCTTCTGAAAGAGCGGATCATCTTCATCAACGGTCCGATCCACGACGGGATGAGCCATCTGGTTGTCGCCCAGCTGCTGCACCTTGAGGCGGAAAATCCCAGCAAAGAGATCTCGATCTACATCAACTCACCTGGCGGTGTTGTGACCAGCGGTTTGTCGATTTACGACACAATGCAGTACATCAAGCCGAAATGTTCGACATTGGTTATCGGTCAGGCGGCCTCGATGGGATCGGTTTTGCTGGCCGGTGGCGAGAAGGGAATGCGTTTCTCGTTGCCCAACAGCCGGATCATGGTGCATCAGCCCAGCGGTGGCTATCAAGGCCAAGCCAGCGACATCATGATTCACGCGGCCGAGACGCAGAAACTGAAAGATCGCCTTTATGACATCTACGTGCGTCATACCGGCCAGACCAAAAAAGCGGTTGAAAAGGCGCTGGATCGTGACAATTTCATGAGCCCGGAAGAGGCGAAAGATTGGGGCCACATCGACGAAATCGTTGAAAACCGCGCCAAAATGGACGGCGACGAGGCCTGAATTTAAGCCCCCGCGTCAAAGGCGCGGGGCGCATTTTGAGATTGTAGCCGCTCCGGTGCTGGCCTAAGCTGCATCAACAGACGGCAAGCGCGGTCGGAAACGGACCGCTGGGATGGAGCCCGAAAGGTAGAACATGGCGACGAATTCAGGCGGTGACGGCAAGAACACGCTCTACTGTAGCTTCTGTGGCAAGAGCCAGCATGAGGTGCGCAAGCTGATTGCCGGCCCGACAGTATTTATCTGCGATGAATGCGTCGAACTGTGTATGGACATCATCCGTGAAGAGACGAAGGCCAGTGGGCTGAAGTCCTCGGACGGTGTGCCGACACCGAAAGACATCTGCGAGGTTCTGGACGATTACGTGATCGGTCAGGCGACTGCCAAGCGGGTACTGTCGGTTGCAGTTCACAACCACTACAAGCGTCTCAATCATGCTCAGAAAGCGGGCAGCGATATCGAGTTGGCGAAATCCAACATTCTGCTGATTGGCCCGACCGGTTGCGGCAAGACCCTGCTGGCACAGACGCTGGCGCGGATTCTGGACGTGCCCTTCACCATGGCGGATGCGACCACGCTGACAGAAGCGGGTTACGTGGGCGAGGATGTCGAGAACATCATCCTCAAGCTGTTGCAGGCCAGCGAATACAACGTTGAACGCGCGCAACGCGGCATCGTTTATATCGACGAGGTCGACAAGATTACGCGCAAGTCAGAAAACCCCTCGATCACGCGCGACGTGTCCGGCGAGGGCGTTCAGCAGGCCCTGCTGAAGCTGATGGAAGGGACTGTCGCCAGCGTTCCGCCACAAGGTGGCCGCAAGCATCCGCAGCAGGAATTCCTGCAGGTGGATACCACGAATATCCTATTCATCTGCGGCGGAGCATTCGCGGGTCTCGACAAGATCATCGCACAACGTGGCAAAGGCTCTGCAATGGGCTTTGGCGCTGACGTGCGCGACAATGATGAGCGTGGCGTGGGGGAGATCTTCAAGGATCTGGAGCCCGAAGATCTGCTGAAATTCGGCCTGATCCCGGAATTCGTTGGCCGTCTGCCGGTTCTGGCGACGCTGGAAGATCTGGACGAGGATGCGCTGGTTACTATCCTGACCAAGCCCAAGAACGCTCTGGTCAAGCAATATCAGCGTCTGTTCGAGCTGGAAGACGCCGAGCTGGCCTTTACTGACGATGCGCTGAAAGCAATTGCCAAGAAGGCGATCGAACGGAAAACCGGTGCGCGCGGATTGCGCTCAATCCTCGAAGATATCCTGTTGGATACGATGTTCGAACTGCCGGGCATGAAGAACGTGACCGAGGTTGTCGTCAACGAAGAGGCGGTGTCGTCCGACAAGCAGCCGTTGATCATCTACGCGGATGCGGCGGAATCGGCCTCGGCCGGATAAACTCAAAACGGTTTACCAATCACGGCGCGGCAAGGACCGCGCCGTTTTCATGTGAGGGCAACATGACAATCAGGCGTATTTCTTCAGGCGGAGAATTTGAGGCGAAAATCGGTTATTGCCGTGCCGTCGTGGCCGGAGGCTGGGTCCACGTCGCCGGAACGGTTGGGCAGGGCGACGATGTGACAACGCAGTGTCGCTCGGCTTTACAGACGATCGGCAAAGCTTTGACTGAGGCTGGTGCCGGTTTCTCGGATGTTGTACGAGTGACTTACATGTTGCCTGACCGCTCCGAATTTGAACCCTGTTGGCCGATTTTGCGCGAATATTTCGGGGACAACCCACCAGCTACATCCATGATCGAATGTGGGTTGATCGACCCCAAGTACCGAATTGAAATCGAAGTAACTGCTTACCTGCCGGAATAGTAGGTGCGGTCCTTGTGACACTGGACCTTGGCGTGCCTTTGGTCCATATCTGCGGGGATAGAAATGCCGGAGGCAACCGATGGGTATTTTGAACAGTCTATTGCGGGCCGTAACCTGGTGGAACGGGGCCACTCTGAACACACAGATTTACACCGCGCGTAAGGGCGTAAAAGTCGGCGAGGACGACGAGGGCAATGTGTTCTATCGAAACGCCGACGACAGCAAACGCTGGGTGATTTTCAATGGTGAAGCCGAAGCCAGCCGGATTGATCCTGATTGGCATGGATGGCTGCATCGCACATGGGATGAGCCGCCGACTGACAAGCCGTTGCCGCACAAATCCTGGGAAAAACCACATCAGGAGAACCTGACAGGTACAGCGCTGGCCTATACACCTGCGGGTTCGTTGCGTCGCCAAGATCCGGTCGAACGCACCGACTATGAGGCCTGGAGCCCGGAATAAACGAGGCGAGCAATGTCGACTTATAATGTGACCGAAGTTCTTGTCGGCGGAGCCGTGCTGGCCTGTGCTGTCGCGTTTGGCGTCTATGCGAGCCAGTCCACTGGCTTGTCGCAAGGCGGTAATGGGTACCAGCTTGAGGCTTCGTTCCGTTCGCTTGAAGGTGTGGGGGTGGGCACAGATGTGCGCTTGGCCGGGGTTAAGATCGGTGCTGTGACAGGTGTAGACCTGAACCCAGACACTTACCGCGCTGACACTACGTTTACGATCCGCGACGGTATTCTGGTGCCGGATGACAGTGCCATTGTGATCTCCTCCGAAGGACTGTTGGGCGGCAATTTCGTCGAAGTGATGCCGGGTGGTTCGCCGTTTTATTTTGAACCGGGCGATCAAGTCGAAGACACGCAGGGTGCCGTCAGCCTGATCTCGCTACTGGTTAAATTCGTGGCTGGGGACGGTGGCGAATGAAGCGTTTTGCCCTGATCTTAGCACTGCTAGCTGCAACAGGTGCAACGGCGCAGCAAAAGGTTGAGTCCGGTCCCGGAGCGATTCTGCGGGGGTTGGACAAAGTCAGCGGTCAGACCATTGATGTCGAAATGAACAGCGGTCAGTCTGGAGAGGTTTTCGGGCTGGATGTTGCGTTGGGAGATTGTCGTTATCCGTCGGAGAACCCAACTGGCGATGCGTTTGCTTATCTGACGATTTGGGAAAAAGGTAAGTCGGATCAATTGTTTGACGGTTGGATGATCGCAACGTCTCCGGCATTGAACGCGCTTGACCATGCCCGCTACGACGTTTGGGTGATCCGCTGCATTACACCTTCGGCTGACTGATTTATTTGAGCCGTGAAATCCGCACTGGCGTTAATCGCCTCTTCCAGTTCTCGCCGGTATTGCACGCGTGGAATCTCAATTGCCCCCAGAGAAGCCAGATGCGCCGTCAGGAACTGCGTATCGAATAGCTGAAACCCGGTTTGGCAGAGGCGGTCCACCAGATAAGCCAGGGCGACTTTCGACGCATCTGTCCGGCGAGAGAACATGCTCTCTCCAAAAAATGCGGCGCCTATTGCAACGCCGTAAACGCCACCGACCAGATGATCTCCCTCCCAAACCTCAAGCGAATGCGCGTGGCCCGAGTTGTGGATTTGATGGTACAGGTCGCGCAATTCAGCGTTGATCCACGTGTCGGCGCGATCTGCGCAGCCGTCGACCACGCCTGCGAAGTCCTGATTGATGGTCACTGTGAAGCCGCATTTGCGAATGCTCCGCGCAAGGCTACGCGACACGTGAAACCCATCCAAAGGGAAGACACCCCGAAACTTGGGGTCAACCCAGAACAATTCCGGGGCATCACGGTGTTCGGCCATCGGGAAAATGCCGATGGAATAACCGTGTAAAAGGAGTTCCGGCGAAAGGCTCATGTGGAATGCTCAAAGGGCGAAGGATTGCTGTCCTTCGCCCCTAGTTTGTTACTCGGCCATATTCTCCGCAAGCCAATGTTCCAGCCAGTGAATGTTGTAGTCACCGCTGTGGAGGTCGGGTTCCTGCAACAGTGCGTGGAACAGCGGCACGGTGGTGTCTATGCCGTCTACGATCAGTTCACCCAAAGCGCGTTCCAGCCGCGCGAGAGCTTCGTCCCGGTCGCGGCCCTGCACGATCAGCTTAGCAATCAGCGAGTCATAGTAGGGTGGGATCGAATACCCGTCATACAGCGCCGAATCCATCCGCACACCCAGACCCCCGGGCGCGTGATAGGCCGTGATCTTTCCCGGGCAGGGCGAGAAGTTTGGCAGCTTCTCGGCATTGATGCGCACTTCGATGGCGTGGCCATTGATCTCCAGGTCGTCTTGACCGAACGACATGTCTTCACCAGCGGCGACGAGGATTTGTTCGCGCACCAGATCGACGCCAAAGATGCCTTCGGTCACTGGGTGTTCCACCTGCAGGCGGGTGTTCATTTCGATGAAGTAGAACTCGCCATTTTCGTAGAGAAACTCGATGGTGCCCGCGCCGATGTAGTTAATCTTGGCCACTGCGTCAGCACAGATCTTACCGATCTTGGCGCGCTCTTCCGGAGTGATGCAGGGGCCGGGGGCTTCTTCGAACACCTTCTGGTGGCGGCGCTGCAGAGAGCAGTCACGCTCGCCCAGATGGACCGCTTTACCTTTACCGTCGCCAAAGACCTGAATCTCGATATGGCGGGGTGTGGTCAGGTATTTCTCTATATAGACCTCGTCATTGCCAAAGGCGGCCTTGCCTTCGGCGCGCGCGGTCATAAAGGCGCTTTCCATCTCGTCCGCGCTCATCGCGACTTTCATGCCGCGCCCGCCGCCGCCGGCGGTGGCCTTGATAATGACCGGATAGCCGAATTCCTCGCCTATCTTTTTAGCCGCCGCCAGATCGGGCACGCCACCGTCGGAACCAGGAACACAAGGCACGCCCAGCTGTTTCATCGTGTCCTTGGCGGTGATCTTGTCGCCCATGACACGGATGTGCTCGGCGGTGGGGCCGATGAAAGTGATGCCGTGGTCTTCGACGATTTGAACGAACTCGGCGTTTTCGGACAGGAAGCCATAGCCGGGATGGATCGCCTGCGCGCCTGTGATTTCACAGGCCGAGATAATCGCGGGCACGGACAGATAGCTTTGCGGGCTGGGCGGAGGGCCGATGCAGACCGATTCGTCCGCCATGCGTACATGCATCGCGTCACTGTCGGCGGTCGAATGCACGGCGACCGTTTTAATCCCCATCTCGCGCGCGGCGCGGATGACGCGCAGGGCGATCTCGCCTCGGTTGGCAATCAGGATCTTGTCGAACATGGGCCCGCCTTACTCGATGATGACCAGAGGGGTGCCGAACTCCACAGCGTCGCCGTCGCCGACCAGAATACGCTTGATGGTGCCTGCCTTCGGGGCGTGGATGTGGTTCATGGTTTTCATCGCTTCGACGATCAGCAGCGTGTCGCCTTCCGAAACAGAGGCACCAACCGAAATGAACGCAGGCGCGCCTGGTTCCGGCTGCATATAGACGGTTCCGACCATAGGCGAGGTCACTGCGCCAGGATGGCTTGCCGGATCTTCCTGCGCAGCGGGCGCCTCGGCGGCGGCAGGGGCTGGAGCGGCAACAGGGGCAGGTGCTGCTGCGGCCGGAACGGCAACCTGTACCGGAGCCGCTGCGACGTTGTTCATGCGGCTGACGCGCACATTCAGGCTGTCTTCCTCACCGTATTCGCGTTTGACCTGCAGTTCGGTCAGGTCGTTTTCGCGCAGCAATTCGGCCAGAGCCTTGATGAATGCCACGTCCGCTTCGTGTTTGGTGTCTGTCATGAGTGTCCTCGACGGTTCCCCTTTGGCCCGTCTGTTCCTGCGGGCTTTGGTCTGATTACGCAGCGTTATAAGCCAAGCGCCCGGTTATGAAAAGCGCGTCTAGGCCTGTCAGATGAGGGTTTGCCCGAGTTTTCGTTGGGGAAAAGAGGCTATAGCGGCATTCCGGAAAGTTTCGCCACCAATTCGGGTAACTTACGAGCTCCAAATTTCTCAAGCAGGCGCGCGCGATAGGCTTCGATCGTGCGATAGCTCAGGTTCAGTTCCATCCCTATTTCCTTTGCGGACAGGCCGCGGCAGGACAGAATTGCGACTTCGCGCTCGCGGGCTGTCAGTTCGACCAGCGGGCGTTCTTCCGAGATATCGGAAAAGCTCCAGATACCATGGCGGAACGGGTCGTCCGGCGTCAGTGATCGTCCGCGCGCCCGGCACCAGAACAGATCGCTGTTTCGGCGACGCATGACCCGTTCGTCGGTATAGTAACCGGTGTCGCGCATGACCTGCAGGCTGCGCGCGCCGATGCGTTCCCAATCAGCAACTGAAGGGTAAAGATGCAAAAGAGGCATGTTGCGATAGTCCACAGCCTCACCCCCAAACGTTCTTGCAAACTGCAGGTTGCAGCGCCGGATGATCCGGTTCTCCAATTCGACAAGTCCAATTGGCGCATATTCAAACGCGGGGTCGCTCATGCGGCTATCGTGCAGGGAATTCAGCGAAATTAGAAGAGGCAGCGCACATATTTTGGTTTCGGCGGTCAGGCTCTGCGTCGGATGGAGTTGTTAATATTGTAAACGGCCTATGAAAATCCACACTTAACCAATAGAAATACATCAAGAGTTCTGAAAATCATGCGTAAGCATGATCGGATGGTTTCGCTTGGGGAGGGGCGAGGGCATGCGCGATACGCTGACAGGCAGCCGGATTCGGGAAAGGCGTCAGATCGCAGGATTGCGGCAGGCGGAGCTTGCGCGCCAGGTCGGGATCTCGGCCTCTTACCTGAACCTGATTGAGCACAACCGCCGCAGGATCGGCGGTAAGTTGGTGGTCGATATCGCAGCGGCGCTGATGGTGGAGCCTTCGGTGCTGACGCAGGGAATTGAGGCCACGTTGATTTCGGCGCTGCGCGAGGCCGCAGCGGATGCCGTCGGGCAAGAGGCCGAGTTGGACGGGCTGGAAGAGTTCGCCGGTCGATTTCCCGGATGGGCCGGCGTTCTGGCGCAGATGCACCGCAGGGTCGTTTCGTTGGAGCGTACAGTTGAAACCCTGTCTGATCGGCTGACTCATGACCCACACTTGGCCGCGTCGATGCACGAGGTCTTGTCAACTGCAGCCGCGATTCGCTCGACCGCTGCAATTCTGGCCGACACGCAAGAGATTGAGCCCGAATGGCGGGACCGGTTTCACAGCAACCTGCATCAGGATGCCGAGCGGTTAGCGGAAAGTTCGAAGTCTCTGGTCACCTATCTGGACGAGAGTGATTCTGCCGGAGATCATCGCGGCGTGCCGCTGGAAGATGTCGAAGCCTTTTTTGGCAAAAACGGGCACCATTTCCCACATATTGAGCAGGGTGGTGACGAAGCTGAGATCGACTTGAGCGAGATGGAATCGACCGCAGCACGATCCTTGACCCGTGATTTTCTGGGAATTTACGCCGCAGATGCGCGCGCTATGCCGATGGAAAAGCTACAGGCTGCGCTCGCCGACGTTCCGTTGGACCCTCTGCAATTGGCATCGCAGTTTTCCGTTGATGTCGCCACTGTTTTGCGCAGGCTCGCCGCGTTGCCAGACGGTTACCTGGGGCGACCAACAGGGCTGGTCGTGTGTGACGCGTCTGGCAGTATTCTGTTCAGTAAACCCGTGCCGGGTTTTGCTATGCCGCGCTTTGGCGAGGCTTGCCCCCTGTGGCCACTATTTCAGGCACTGAACCGGCCTCTGGTGCCCATCCGTCAAAGGGTGGTGCAACTCGGGCGGACGGCGGCAGTGTTCGACTGTTACTCTTACGCGTGGCCGCAAACCATTTCGGGGTATGATCAGGGGCCGGTTTACCGCTCGGTGATGCTGGTTCAATCGATTGAGGATGTTGCTCAGGATCAGCAGGATGTTGCCTGGGTGGGACCCAGTTGCAGGGTTTGCCCACACAGCGACTGCACGTCGCGCCGCGAGCCTTCGATTCTGAGCGAAGGTTTTTGACAGTTTCCTGACACTACGCGTAAGCTGGCGGCGACGGGTATGCCAGTATATGACCTGTCACGGGGAGGACGGACAACCATGAGCCGTAAGGTTCTGTTAATTGAGGATGAGCCCAACATTGCCGAGGCCATTCGTTTTCTGCTGACGCGCGAGGGTTGGCAGGTTGAAACTCATGCCGAAGGCACCGATGCGTTACAGGTCATTCAGGGTGCTAATCCTGACTTGGTCATTCTGGATGTGATGCTGCCGGGCAAAAGCGGAATGGAGATTCTGCGAGATTTGCGCGAGTTGGAAGACATGCAGGGTCTGCCGGTTCTGATGTTGACGGCCCGCGGGCAGTCTCGTGACCGAGAGATGGCCGAAAATGCCGGAGTCAGCCGGTTTATGACCAAGCCATTTTCCAATACCGAGATGCTGACAGCGGTGCGCGATCTGCATGCGCAAGCGACACAGTCATGAGCTCGGGCGAAGACCGACCGTCCTCGGTTTCCCGGCCTTCGCTGTTTTTGGAGCGGCAGAGTTATCGCCGCCGCAGGTTGTCGGACGCAGCGCGTTTGTTGCCCTTTATGGGAGCTGCGCTGTTCGCGATCCCTCTGCTGTGGCCGGATAGTCAGAGCGCGCAGGAAGGGGTGACCCTTTCGTCTGCGATCTTTTACATCTTCACCTGTTGGGCGGTCCTGATCGTGGCCAGCCTCGTGTTTGGCTTCGCAGCCGGACGCATGTCTGCACAGGACGATTCTGATCCCGAGACGGACCAATGGCAACGCTGAACGTCCTGATTTTAGTCTGCCTTGGCTATGTGGTGCTGTTGTTTGGGGTTGCGTTTGCTGCAGACAGAATGGCGGCGGCCGGGCGAGGCGCGTGGCTACGATCTCCGCTGATCTACACTCTGTCGCTGTCCATCTATTGCACCGCTTGGACATTCTACGGGGCGGTGGGTAATGCCGCGCGGTCGGGGTTGGAGTTCGTGACGATCTACCTTGGCCCAACGCTGGTTATGATCAGCTGGTGGTGGGGGCTGCGCAAGTTGGTTCGGGTCGGGCGAAGCCAGCGGGTGACATCGATCGCCGACCTGATCTCATCCCGCTACGGTAAGTCCAACACGCTTGCGATCTGCGTGACCATTCTGGCCGTGCTGGGTGGCACCCCATATATCGCGCTACAATTGCAATCCATCACCCTCTCTTTTTCCATCTTTGCCGAAGCCGACCCCTCGGGCCTCTATCGTGAAGGCTCCAGCGTATTCTGGGTGGCGGCTGGTCTCGCCGTTTTTGCCATTCTCTTCGGTACTCGCAATCTGGACGCAAATGAGCGTCACCATGGGGTGGTTACAGCCATCGCGTTGGAATCGGTGGTCAAGCTGTTCGCCCTGCTGGCAGTAGGCGCTTTTGTCGTTTGGGGTATTGCGGGGGGCGTAGGCCCTATGATGGACCGCATAGACGCGTCTGAGATTGGCCAATGGAACGTGGATGCCGGACGGTGGACCACGTTTATCTTCTTGTCAGCGGCGGCGTTTGTCTGCCTGCCGCGGATGTTTCAGGTCATGGTGGTCGAAAACGCGGATGAGGGGCATTTGCGAACTGCCGCGTGGGCCTTTCCCCTTTATCTTCTGTTGATGAGTCTTTTTGTGGTTCCGATCGCAGTGGTTGGACTTGATCTGTTGCCCGAAGGGTCGAATCCTGACTTGTTCGTTCTGACGGTACCTCTTTCGCAAGGTAACGACTGGCTGGCGATGTTGTCTTTTATCGGCGGTTTTTCGTCGGCCACGTCCATGGTCATTGTCACGGCGATGGCGCTGTCGACGATGGTCTCGAACCACGTCGTCATGCCGATCTGGCTGAGTACCCAGGAAGGCGGCGGTGCCGTCTCTGGCGACGTGCGGAACGTGGTTCTGGTCGCGCGTCGGGTATCCATCGCGGTGATCATGGCGTTAGGTTTCTTTTACTATCGCCTTTCCGGAGGGGGGGCGGCTCTTGCGTCGATCGGCTTGGTGGCCTTTGCCGGGTTTTCCCAGCTCCTGCCTGCTCTGGTTGGCGGCCTGTTCTGGCGAGGGGCAACAAGGACGGGTGCTCTGATGGGGCTGACCGTCGGTTTCCTGCTGTGGATATACACGCTGTTGCTGCCAGGGATGGGTGGGGCTTTGATGCCCGAGGCAGTTTTGCATAACGGTCCGTTTGGTTGGGGCTGGCTACGCCCCCAAGCCCTGTTCGGGATCGATGGAATGGACCCGATGGTACATTCCGTCATGTGGTCGCTCTGTCTGAATACGGTCGCATTCTGCGTCGCGTCGCTGCTGAGCTTTCCCAGCCCACTCGAACGTCTGCAGGGTGCGCAATTCGTCAACGTCTTTGACCACTCGGTCGCACCACGACGCTGGACCGGTTCAGTGGCGCAGAGCGAGGATCTAATGATCATGACCCAGAGAATACTTGGGGCGGTCCCGGCGCAGGAGTTCTTTCAGGCCGAAGCTGAAAAGCAGGGTGGTCGGGCTAGCCTGCCTGAACCTACGCCCGCTTTCCTAGAACGGCTGGAACGGGAATTGAGTGGCTCTGTCGGGGCCGCAACGGCCCACGCGATGATTGGCCAGATCGTTGGAGGGTCGTCCGTCTCAGTCGAAGACCTGTTGGCTGTGGCCGACGAATCTGCCCAATTGCTTGAGTATTCGAGCCAGCTCGAGGCGAAATCGGCCGAGCTGACCCGGACTGCGCGACAGTTGCGGGAAGCCAATACGAAATTGACGCAAATCTCGGAACAAAAAGACAGCTTCCTTAGTCAGGTTAGTCATGAATTGCGCACGCCCATGACCTCGATCCGGGCCTTTTCCGAGATCATGCGCGACACGGACGGGCTGAGCGCCGAGGAGCAGACGCGCTATGCCGCAATTATCCACGACGAGGCGCTGCGTCTGACGCGGTTGCTGGACGATCTTCTGGACCTGAGCGTGCTGGAGAGTGGTCAGGTCAGCTTGAACGTGGGTGGTGACACGCTGCGTTCGGTGCTTGATCGGGCGGTGTCCAGTGCGCTGGCTGGAACCGGGCAGACGCTGACCGTCCAGCGCAGTAAAGTGTCGGAGCGTATCCCGCTGCAAACCGATCTGGACCGACTGGGACAGGTCTTTATCAACCTGATTTCGAACGCCCAGAAATATTGCGATGCCGAAGATCCGATCTTGACGATTTCAGCACACGACGTGGGTGGTCAGGTTGTTATAGATTTCGCTGACAATGGCAGTGGTATTCCACCAGAGGCTCGGTCGATGGTGTTTGAGAAATTTGCCCGTGTCGGCGTCGACAAGGCGGGTGGTGCCGGACTGGGGTTGGCGATCTGTCGTGAGATCATGCAGCGCCTTGGTGGTGAAATTACTTATCTGCCGGGGCAGGGTGGGGCGGCGTTCCGCGTGCGGCTGCCAATGGCTTACCGGCAGGCTGCCCAATGACGCGGGTGTAAAGACATTCGTAACCTCCAACGGGTTAGACCAGAAGTCAGTCACAGCAATTTACAGCGGTTTTGGGGCATGACGAAAACGGTCAGCGCGGCATTGGCGCGCAAGCTTTCAGCGGGACAAGAAGAGCAGGGCGACAAGCCGCGTTCAGTCCTTCGAGCGCTGCGGCTTGCTTTTGCGCGGGCGGCCAGTGACAGGCTGCAGCTACCTTTGGCCGTGATTGGTGCAAGACAATCTGTTCGCGCACCTGAGGCGCTGGCGGACCGGATTGGGGGTGATTGGCTGTCGTTGCAGTTTGTGAACGGTGATGGTGTAGCCGCCGCTGCTTGCTTGGACTTGGGGGCCGTTTCCGCAATCGTACAGGTTCAAACAATCGGAGAGGTGCTGACCGATGCCCCCGCGCACCGCGCATTCACGCATACGGACGGGGCGATGGTCGCCCCTCTTGTCGAAGACGCCCTGAACCGCGCGGTGGATCTGGTGGATACCACAGCGGATCGGTCCAGCTTGTCGGGTTACGAGTTTTCTTATCGATCAACTGATTTGCGTTCGCTGTCGTTGGCATTGGTGGAAGACGTGTATCGGGTTTTCGAGTTTACCGTTGAGTTGGGGGGAGGGCCGCAGCAAGGTCAGATTTCGGTCTTTTTACCCGACCGATCTGCTGAGGAAGAAAACGAGATAACAGATGACGTCATCGGACCAAATCTTGAGCAGGCAGCAGGGGTTTTGCGGGCTGAGTTGGATACGGTGATCTGCCGTATGTCGCTGTCGCTGGGTGCGCTGTCTGATCTTGGGGTGGGCGATGTTTTGCCACTGACAGGATCAAGGTTGGATCGGGCTGATGTTCTAACAATCGACCGAACACGTGCGGCAATTGGGCGTCTGGGACAATGTGGCGGTATGCGCGCGGTCCGTCTGAACGAATATGCGCGTCTGTCTGTACGGACACAGTCTGAGGTAGAAGAGTTCCTGGATGCGCGTTCGACCGCATTGGCACGACACGGCCCGGAAATGCCCGCGCCGACGGAGATATCGCACGTGCCAGTTTCATTAGAACAAAGCTCGGCCAGCGGCACAGAGACTAACCTGAACTTCGCCAATTCAGATCAGATGGTCGCCGAGATTTCGCAACTTGCAGGCTTGTCGCAACCGGGCCATGACCCGGAAAGCTTCGGCTAGATCAATCAGCCTCCCTGCGGGTCTGATCAAGAATCGGGCGAAGGTTGTCCAGCGCATACCCGGCCTTGTGTGTGGCTTCTAAAATGTCGTCAGTGCTCATGCGGTCGCACTGCCCCAGTGCCCAAACCACTGAGCATCGCGTGCCCGAGGCACAGTAGGCCAGTACCGGCCCGCTGCAGCTTTCTGCCAGCTCTCGTTGCAGGGCTACGTTTTCAGGTGTCATGGTCTGGTGCGTCAGCTCCAGAACCTCATATTCCAGACCCGCTGCGCGCACCGCGTCTCCGATTGCATCGGACTGCATGATTGCTGGAACCTCGACATTTGGTCGGTTGCAGATGACCTTGACGAAACCGGCTTCGGCGATGGCTGGAACGTCCTCGACCGTGATTTGCGGTGAGACAGCGTAGCGGGGTGTAATTGGGCGAATCTCCATGGCAATTGCTTATGCCGCGTTGGCGGTTCTGTCCAGTTGCGCGCCCAGAGTGGGAGCTGCGTACATCCCTGCCATCATAGAGATAAGGAAGATGGTACTGCCGACTCCACCGTAGCTCAGCGAAGCCAGTGCAGGGCCGGGGCAAAGTCCGGCCAACCCCCATCCCATGCCGAACAGAACAGAACCCAGGATCAATCGACGATCTAGTGCGAAGGCTGCCCTTGGCGGGTATTGCCCGCCGGTCAATGGCCGACGCCCGGCTGTCAACCGCCACGCAACCAGCATGGGAAGGATCGCGCCGCCCATCACAAAGGCAAGCGTCGGGTCCCACTGCCCAAACACATCCAACCAACCCTGTACCTTGGTGGTGTCGGTCATGCCCGAGATCAGCAGGCCCGTGCCGAACAAGGACCCTGCGAGAAGAGAAATGAGGGCACGCATCAGATCAGCCCCCACATATGGCGAAACAGAACCAGCGTTATGCCTCCGGCCGCGATGTAGACGATTGTGGCGACGATACCGCGTTGGGAAAAACGCGAAATCCCACATACCCCGTGACCCGAGGTGCATCCATTGGCAAGACGCGTTCCGATACCCACAAGCAACCCGGCGATTATGACGACCGTGATGTTGCTCGTCAGGTGCGTCTGGGGTGTCGATGACAGCAGTGGCCGCAGTAACAGAGGCATTCCGATCACTCCTGCCAGAAAGCTCAGCCGTTCGAGTGAGCGGTCACTGTTGTCGACCAACCCGCCTATTATGCCACTGGCCCCCATGATGCGCCCGTTGCCCAGCAGGTAGACGGCAGCACCCAGACCAATCAGAAGACCCCCTCCGAGGCCCCATATCCATTCAGCTTGCATTGTTGTTCCTTTGCCCGATTTTGCCAGCGCTTCAGAGTTTATTCAGGGGAAGCTTCAGGAATACGTCACCTTTTTCATCAGCTGGCGGCATCTGACCCGCGCGCATATTGACTTGCAGGGACGGGAGGATCAGGCGCGGCATGGGCAAAGTGGCATCGCGCGCATCGCGCATTTCAACGAACTCCTCGATCGAGCGGCCCTGGCCGATGTGAATGTTCAAGGCTTTTTGCTCGCCAACCGTTGTTTCCCATGCATATTCGTCGCGCCCAGGCGCTTTGTAATCATGCCCGACAAAGACGCGCGTCTCATCCGGTAACGACAAGATCTTTTGGATCGAGTCATACAGTGTCTCGGACGACCCGCCGGGAAAGTCGCAGCGCGCCGTCCCGAAATCCGGCATGAACAGGGTATCGCCTACAAAGGCGGCATCGCCGATCACATAGGTCAGGCAGGCCGGTGTGTGTCCGGGCGTATGCAGTACATCCCCGCGCATCTGTCCGACATGAAAGCTGTCTCCCTCGCGGAAAAGGGCATCAAACTGGCTACCGTCACGCTGAAATTCGGTGCCTTCATTAAAGATTTTCCCGAAGGTCTCCTGAATGGTGACGATCTGGTCGCCGATCCCGATTTTTCCGCCCAGCTCCTGTTGCAGGTAGGGCGCTGCCGATAGGTGATCTGCGTGCACATGGCTTTCCAAAATCCATTCGACCCGCAAATTGTTCGCCCTTACGTACTCCACGATCTGATCCGCAGTGCGCGTGCTTGTGCGACCAGAAGCATGATCAAAATCCAGAACACTATCGATGATGGCGCAGGCAACGCCCTCTGGTTCCTGTGCCAGATAGGAAACAGTAAAAGTCTCTGGATCGAAAAACGCTTTTACATTCGGTGTCATGTAGCCCTCCGCCGGTGCGTTCAACTCATATATCAATTCCGGAATATATTGCAATCGACACTGTGCAATTTGATGCGGGTCAAGGCAGGGTAGCCGCATTTCGAGTAAAATTTAAACAATCCGCATTTGGTTGCCAAAACGGCGCGACGGGCCGGCGGGAATCCGCGCGAAATTAGGCTAGCCTGTTAAGGTCTTAAAACGGTTACCTATATGCGGTTAAGGTTAGCCTATTGGGAGGAATACATGTCAGCAGTTCATTTATACTCAGAAGCCGAACAACTTGAGAAGAAGCTAAAAGGCGCGTGCTTGGACACCCGCCTTGCGCTGCAGCCGAGCGTCACCAAAGTGATTGACCGGATGCGCCAAGAAGGGGTGCACGTGCCGTCTCGTCTGCGTCAACTGGATGCAGCGCTGTGCGAAGATGCTATGGAAGCACGTTTCGACAACCTGCCGGTCTAAACCCTTCAGTTAGCTGAAGGAAATTCCTACGATCACCACCATAAGACCGAGTACCGAAAGAAAGAGCGAGGCGAGGTTCCACGGCAATACGCCTTGCACCACGGCGCGCAGTTCGTCGTCCGAAAGACCGGACTTGCGCGCCTTCATCACACGCAAAATGCACCAGACCAGGCCCATGAGCCCGGCAAGCGACAGGGCGGCTCCGCCCCAAGTGATGAGTTCGAACATGGTTCCCCACATTTGCTTGTCACGTTCAACTGCGCTTAGCGGATCGTTTCGGGGCGCACAAGTCCGACGGGATTGGGTGCTTGCGGCCTGAGCGGCGGCAATGTATCCGGCATAGTGCCCGCTGTCACAGCATCAGAAAACCACCTCTGGGAGAGACGTAAATGGATGACATGACCGAAGATCAGGCCGCTGCCAACTACCGCGTTACTGCGGGCGAACTGCGCCAGTTCATTGAGCGGTTCGAACGCCTGGACGCCGAAAAGAAAGATTTGGCGGAACAGCAGAAAGAGGTGATGGCTGAGGCCAAAGCCCGCGGCTACGATACCAAGGTCATGCGTAAGGTGATCGCACTGCGCAAGCGCGACAAGGACGACATCGCCGAGGAAGAAGCGGTTCTGGAGATGTACAAAGAAGCTCTGGGCATGAGCTAATCTGGGTTTCAGCCCGTCTGACAAGTGTTTTCAAGCGGGCGAAACATTTTTCCGCCAAGGTCGATTGGAAAGCTGCATCCGTTGAGTGTACAGCGCGGCGCAATGGGACTGAGTTTCAGTCGCGCTGTCAGGGTTTGAGAACCCGAACCCCGGGTATTTCGCAAAGCCGGTCTAGATCCTGTTCGTACAATTCAGAGAACGCGTCGACGATTTCATCGTTCCATCCGGGCAGATGCAGTTCTTCCTCAACTTTTTCCGCCTGAACGTGGTCTTCGAAGATGTTAGCCAAGTGATCCTTCAGGCTGATCCTGTCCGGCGGAGACCCTTGTTCTGTCAGTTCCAACACCTTGTTTTGGCCTGCTTCGTCCAGCAAAGACAGCAATAGATCGTGCTCGTCCACAATGGCTGTATCTTCGTCCAAACCGGCCAAGGCGCGAATGACATCGCCCCAGATAAACGGGGTGTCTTCGTTGCTCCACAGTGTTATCTGAATGCTAGGTGCAAGATCACGGATGTCCTCAATCATTCCTATCCAGCTCAAGCAGCTGAGATCCGTGTTTCGAATGATTTCAGCTCGAGATTGCTCCGAAAATGTCATCAGGAGCTTGGGAATAAAGCTGCCTGGGTTGCGCAGCCCCATAAATAACTCGATTTCATGGTCGTGGTATACTTGTTCCAACAGCGCCATGCGACGACCCGCAAGCGGGTATAGCTGACCATCCTGCAGAGCGAGAGGTGGTTCCGATGCAAAGCCTTGGCTGGAAAAAATTGTGCGTTGCGCGTTGGGCTCACTCGGCAGAAGGGTCTTGAGATTTTGTCGCGAGGCTAAATCGGCAACCTGTGTGTCCAAATCATTTAGAACAGGTCTGAATACAGTTTTGTATCTCCGCGGACCAAAAATTTTAACCCCTTTCGCCGCAAGAGTTTCAGAGTTTTTCTTCAAAGACTTCAGCACCCGGCCTTCGTCGGTAAAAGCTACACCTGCGTGGAAAGCAACATGCATCTTCGGTTCTTGCCCTTGCTTTTTACCTCGCGTGTCGGGTTACAGCCTGGGACTTGAACAGTCAAATCCCGGGTGTTTGTAAGGCGTGGAAAATTGTACAGTTGTGAAAAATGAAAAACCCTAAGTTCAGATGAAAATATAGGCTTGCAGTCCTCAGCGAGAGAAAGTAATCGACATCAGGCGCCCCTATAGCTCAGCTGGTAGAGCAACTGATTTGTAATCAGTAGGTCCGCGGTTCGAGTCCGTGTGGGGGCACCATTAACAATCTAAAAGCCACTATTTTATAGTGATTTGGGTGAACGTGGCAAAATTCTGTCCACCTAATTGTCCACCTAGAGTCATTTCGCAACTGTTTGTTAGCAATGTGCTTTTTGTTCCCTCCGTAACAGGTGATTTAAGACTATCGTTTCGCAAGGTGCGAATAACGAAAATGCGTAGAACCCGCCCTTTGCAAAGTTCAAAGAACGGCCCTTACCGGTCATTCGGGCCAATCACGGTTATTGATCGCTTCTATCTCAAGCTGATGGATGCCGCGTTGGGTTAGCGCCGCTTTACACGAAGCAATACGATCGAGATCATGTTTGGATGCCTGAAGTGTTGTCGCCGTGTCGCCACTCGCCATAACAGACCCGAAGGTCTTCCTCTCGGCCATCGCACTCGCATCTACCATCTTGTTCTGGCTGTAAATTTACGAGTCCGGATTCTGGGTATTCGAAAGTCAACCTTTTTGGGTGTTGTAGGGACCTATTCCAGAACGCATTCCACTGCAAAAACAATCCATAGTTTTGGTCTGAACGAAATCGGTATTCATCAACAGGCCAAGAAGGTAGGTAGAAAAGTCGCCGAAAGCAGGGTTTTTCTTTGCCGCCCCAATGTTCCTGATAACTCGTATGCACCCTTCCAAAAACGTCCACCGGCGAATTTTCGCTGAGTTTTGCTTCACCGATTGGCAGATTCATGATCACCCGAAAATGCGATATGGCCGCAGCCTTAGAAATGCCTAAGTTGGGAGACAGACTGTTTCCCAGTCGAAAACAATAAAACAAAAGAGCAGTGAAACCAGATCTTCAAAATAATCATCCGCGTTCGTGCGCTTGGTGGCGTGTGTGCGGCGGAATCAACGGGGTCAACGAAACTGTATGGACCTAGGGACCAAGAAAGATGGCAAAACCTACAAAGACGTCTGAAGCTAAAGGGCGTGGCAAGAATAAAAACGACGCAGTAGAAACGGAACTCACAGATGGCATTCTTGGCACTGACCAAGACAATGAAATCTTCGGCACCGATTCTAGCGAAAACATATTCGGCTATGGGGGTGACGATGAAATCCGTCCATATGCTGGCTATGACGTTTTGGACGGTGGTGAGGGCAGTGATACATACATCGTCGAAGGCTATACAGGCGTGAAAGAGTTCGCCGATACAGGTCTGGGCGTAAGCGATTATGACATTGTGAAAGCGTATGGAGATGCCACCACTTTGTCTCTCAGCCAGTTTGGTCCCGATTGTGGAATCGAGGAGATTTCGTCTGACGGGTATGCGGGGTTCCGCATTTGGGGGACAGGTAGCAACGATAACCTTGATTTCTCTGCGACGACGTTGTCGGGTGTGACCCATATCAACACTATGGGCGGAAACGATACTCTTACTGGCTCCAACGGTGACGACAACTTGTTTGGGGGGTCTGGGGATGATGTAGTGTCGGGTGGCGCTGGTGATGACCACGTTGATGGCGGCTCCGGAAATGATGTGGTGTCAGGTGGTGCAGGTAATGACACCATTGTCGATGGGTACGGAGCCGACACAATGGCCGGCGGTGATGGTGCTGACAGATTTGTTCTCTCAGATGCCAGTGCATCCGGTGACGTGATCGAGGATTTTGACCCTTCGGAAGGGGACACTATCGAGCTCGCATACGCTTCACAAATGGAGGGTTACGAGTCCTGGTACCTCACACAGGACGGTGATGATGCCGTTCTGAATATCGCGTTGGACGATGGTAGTTCCTATGAACTGGCAACGCTTCAGGACGTTGTCGTAGCAGATTTTGACGCCGCAACGTGGGACTCGATGGTGGTTGCCTAAGCTGCCTTCTTGCCGCCGGGGAATCAGGTAACGCCGGCGGCAAAACTCTTCTAAAAATTGAAACTGACAACCTTCGGTGTACTTTTACTCCGCAAGGTTGTTTTAGTTTTGGGAACAATACAACTATAATGCCTATTCAATTGACATATCGGGCACAGATATGCATCGTTCCTGCGTTGAGGCATGAAATATCTTGACTTTATTTTTAATGCCGCTCGTTGCAAATCTGGATTATACGCAGCGTTTAGGCAAAATTTTGAACCGAAAAGTTGGGTAATTTATCAGGTAAGAGTGGGGTGCCGTCGGCGCACTATAGTATTGGTGACCAACAAGCTACTTCAGTTCACCTCTCGAGATTTGGATTTTCCTGCGGAGGGCTTTTGACCTTCTGCTGACCATTTTTTTGTGGAGGGTAAAATGGCTGAGTGGACCTTTAGCGAAGAAGACGTAATTACAGACGAATCTAGTGGGGAAACAGACAGCGACATTTTATACTCCAATCTCGAATCTGAATTCCAAACACTTATCGCGGCGCTTGGTCTTGGCGCCGAATCTTTTGCCAGCACCGAAGATGACGATACCCGGGCTTCGACCAGCACGGACACGTATGTTGCGGTCAAACCCACCGGGGTCAACGAACTGAACAACGTCTTCCTATCCGACAGCGCAGGGGACCTGTTTGACGGAGAAGACAGCGGTCTGGATCTGACCGGCGGCGGCGATATCGACCTGTATTCGGATCTTGCAGACGTGAACACCGTTTTCGGAACATTTTATGACGAAACCGCAGTGTCCGAGGATGATCTGGGCAAGTACGTGTTCGGCATCGCGCCTGACGGCAGCATCGCCTTTATCCTGTTCCTGGATCAGACCGGCACCAATGCCGACGGCGACACGTACAAAGTGCAGGTTGCGCAATTCCAGCCCATCGACAACACGGACTTTACGGATCCGGATGATCCAGAGGACCTGGACGGGGTGCTGCATATCAGTGCCGAGGAAGGTTTTACCATTGGCTTCGGCAATGCCCCCTCTAGTAACGTTTTGTGGATTTCCTTTGGCGAAGAAGATGACGGGGACTCATCGAACGGAGAAGAGATTGCAATCGTTGCGACCGGTCGCAATCCCAATCATCTAA
This sequence comes from Ruegeria sp. SCP11, assembly GCF_040329455.1. NCBI lineage: Bacteria > Pseudomonadati > Pseudomonadota > Alphaproteobacteria > Rhodobacterales > Roseobacteraceae > Ruegeria > Ruegeria sp. SCP11. Next base: position 270,188 of record NZ_JBDZYG010000006.1, read on the forward strand.
AACTGCAGGATGGGGACACCACCAACACCAGTCAGGGCGGGATCCTTGAGGCGACGCTGGGCACCAACATTCAGGGGCTGGTCTTTCCGAACGCGCTCTACATGACCTATGTGACGGGCCTGTCGGCCCCGATTGCTGGTAACTTCAGGAATCCCAACGACTTCAAGGATGAGAACAATCTGGATTTCGACGGGATGTTTAACGTCACTGGTGCGAAGGTCCAGATTTCGCAGGCCGTGGGCAGCGAAACGCAGGGTGCACGCCTGACCGCGATGCGCACGGATGTCGAAACGGGTGCCAATTTCTTTACTGAATTGGGCCTTGCAGGTGACCTGGATGATCAGTTTGGTAATGACGACACAGCTGTCGCCATCACCGGCATCAAGGTGGTGAATTTCCTGACCGGTGATCTGATTGTCGAACAGAATGGCATTGGCATGGCTTCCAACGGCGGCGTCACTGTCGAAATCAAGATGTATGCTGATCCGGGCGGCGGCGCCTCATTTCAAGTCGCCGAGATATTCGGGTTTGACGCTGGAATGGAGTTTGTATTCAGCACCAAGGGTAGCGATCCCACGGACGACACCCATAACCGGGTGCTGATAGAGGCGCTGAGTGGCAACTGGGATCCGGGTGCTTTCGGCTTTGAACAATCGCAGGTCGTGCCCGAGAATCTGGACGGAATCATATTCGAGGATGCAGGTCCCACAGCCAGCGTATCTGCGGTTGACGCGAACTTTGATCACGAGCTGGACGAAACCGTCGATCCGGATGGAAACGACACATCCGATGGCATGGACACCTACGCTGCAGGGGACACTGTCGAGGTGCCGCCCAATGGCGATTTGGACGATGTGTATACTGTGGGCGTGGCCAATGAACCGCCGCTGGTCACGATTGGAACAGCCAGTGCGGATGCGATCGGGCGGCTGACAACCACTCCGGGCACCTTGCAGGGCCTGTTTACCGTCGGCACGCCGACATTCGATGCCGATGGCGCCGGTGACCTTGGAGGAGACGGACAGACCGAGACGCTGAGCTTCGATCTGTCGCTGGACGGTGTGGCGACGAACTATATTGCCACGCCACTGGATGGAGGTCCGTTGGACGGCACTTCGGACACCTTCCGCACCGTGCATCTGGTCAAGGTCAGCGACACGGTTGTCGAAGGCCGCCTGGCCGGTTCCGATGGGATCGACGGGGCAGTGACAAACGATGAGTACGTTGCGTTCCGCATCACCATAAACATGCCGACCGATCTGGCGAATGCCACGCTGACGACCGAACAATTCATCCCGATCGTGCATGGCAGCACGTCGCTGTTCGACGAAAACTTGGAGATGACGCTGGCGACTGGTGAAACGCTGGGTCTGAAGTTGACCGTAGTCGCCGAAGATGGCGATGACGATACTGACACTAAAATGGCGACGTCCAACCTCATCGACGACAGCGGTGGATACCTCTCGGTTGACGATGACGGCCCGCAAGTGTCTGTCAGCGCGCAAATTGACACCGGTGAGTTCGAGGCGATCTCGAAGAATCTGGACGAGACGATTGGCACGGATGTCTATGGGGATAATGACATACCGGACGGCGATGGTGACTCGGATGAACCGGCCACACCGCCGGCGATCGGCGAGAAGTCGACCGGCAATGGCGAAGTTGCGGCCTTGTTCACAGCGCCTTCGGCTGATTTCGGCACCGATGGGCCTGGGGCTCTGGGCAGCGGTTCGGGGACGACTGATACGCTTGGATTTGTCGATTTCGGCGACCCGATTCTTACCACTGTGGTCGCAACGGCGACGGGCGTGTTGTCCGACGACAATGCTGCTGATCGCGCAGTGTACATGATCTATGTTAGTTCGACGATTATCGAATTCCGGGCTGACACCGGTGACGACAATGTTCTGATTCTGAAAATCACCCTGCAGGAACCAAACAGTCCGGCAACGGCAAAACTGCTGTATCAGCAGTTTGCGGCGGTAGAGCATGCCACCACAGGCGAGACCTACGACGAGGTGGAGCAGGTTCTGGTTGACGGCACAGAAGGCGTCGAGGACATCCTTGAGCTGCAATGGACTGCCGAGGCGCAAGACGGTGACGAAGACAAGGATACCGCAACCGCCAAGATCACCCTGATCGACAAGGTGAAAACCGTTCTCTCGGTTGACGACGACGGTCCGCAAACCAGCGCATCGGCGATTGACGCCAACTTTGACCACGAACTGGACGAAACCGTTGATCCTGATGGTGATGACACGTCCAACGAAATGGATACTTACGCTTCAGGCGAAGGTCCAGAAGTACCGCCCAATGGCGATACGGACGATGTGTATTCTCCGGGGCCAGTGGCCAATGAACCGCCGGTGGTCACGATTGGAACCGCCAGTGCGGATGCGATCGGGCGGCTGACAACCACCGCAGGCGTCTTGCAGGGTCTGTTTACCGTCGGCACCCCCGACTTCGGAACGGATGGCGCCGGTGACCTTGGTGGAGACGGTCAGACCGAAACGCTGAGCTTCGATCTGTCACTGGACGGCGTGGCCACAAACTATATTGCAACGCCTCTGGATGGAGGTCCGTTGGACGGCACTTCGGACACCTTCCGCACCGTGCATCTGGTCAAGGTCAGCGACACGGTTGTCGAAGGCCGACTTGCCGGATCCGATGGCATTGACGGTGCGGTGACCAACGACGAGTATGTTGCGTTCCGCATCACCATCAATATGCCGAACGATCTAGCGGCTGCCACGCTGACGACCGAGCAATTCATCCCGATCGTGCATGGCAACACATCGCTGTTCGACGAGAACTTGGAGATGACGCTGGCGACTGGCGAAACGCTGGGCTTGAAGGTAACCGTAGTAGCCGAAGATGGCGATGACGATACTGACACAGTGACGGCGACGTCGACCCTGATCGACGACAGCGGCGGATACCTCTCGGTTGACGACGACGGCCCGCAAACCAGCGTATCGGCGATTGACGCTAACTTTGATCACGAACTGGACGAAACCGTTGATCCTGATGGTGATGACACGTCCAACGAAATGGATACATACGCTTCAGGCGAAGGTCCAGAAGTACCGCCCAATGGCGATACGGACGATGTGTATTCTCCGGGGCCAGTGGCCAATGAACCGCCGGTGGTCACGATTGGAACCGCCAGTGCGGATGCGATCGGGCGGCTGACAACCACCGCAGGCGTCTTGCAGGGTCTGTTTACCGTCGGCACCCCCGACTTCGGAACGGATGGCGCCGGTGACCTTGGTGGAGACGGTCAGACCGAAACGCTGAGCTTCGATCTGTCACTGGACGGCGTGGCCACAAACTATATTGCAACGCCTCTGGATGGAGGTCCGTTGGACGGCACTTCGGACACCTTCCGCACCGTGCATCTGGTCAAGGTCAGCGACACGGTGGTCGAAGGCCGACTTGCCGGATCCGATGGCATTGACGGTGCGGTGACCAACGACGAGTATGTTGCGTTCCGCATCACCATCAACAGCCCAACCAACCTGGCGGCTGCCACGCTGACGACCGAGCAATTCATCCCGATCGTGCATGGCGACACGTCGCTGTACGATGAAAATCTGGAGATGACGCTGGCGACCGGTGAAACGCTGGGTCTGAAGCTGACCGTGGTTGCCGAGGAGGGTGACGACGACACCCACACAGTCATGGCGACGTCGACCCTCATCGACGACAGCGGCGGATACCTGTCGGTCGATGATGACGGTCCGCAAGTGTCTGTTAGTGCGCAGATTGATACTGGTGAGTTCGAGGCGATCTCAGTTAATCTGGATGAGACGCTCGATCCGGATCCGGTTCCCAACCAAGATGGCGATGATGTCTACGCTGCGGGTGATACTCCTGACGACAATGGTGATCTGGATGAACCGGGCACAGGTGGTGCGATCGGCGAGCTAAGCACTGGCGACGGTGCAGTTGCAGCTCTGTTCACCACGCCAACGGTTGATTTCGGCACCGATGGAGCCGGAGCACTGAACGGTGGCACGGGGAAAAAGAACACGTTGAGTTTTGTCAATTTCGGCGGACCGATCCTGACTACAATTGTCGCGACCGCTGTTGGGGCGCTGGCTGACGACAGCGCAAATGATCGTGAGGTGTATATGATTTGGGCCGGAACGGATGTAATTGAGTTCCGTGCCGACACCGGTGATGAAAATGTTCTGGTCCTGAAAATCACCCTGCAGAACCCGACTGATCCTGCAACGGCAAAACTGCTGTATCAACAGTTTGCAGCGGTCGAGAATGGCGACGACAGCCTTTTCGATGAGGCGGTGAATGTCTTGGTCGCTGGCTCTGAGGGCGCCGAGGATATCCTTGAGTTGCAGTGGACTGCCGAAGCGCAGGACGGTGACGGAGACCAGGATACAGCGACGGCCAAGGTCACTTTGATCGACAAGGTTAAAACGGTCCTCTCGGTTGATGATGACGGTCCTCAGCTTGAAGATCCTGCTGATGGTCCAAGTGCGCCGCCGACACCGTTTACCTTTGCGCTTGGTGCGGTGACGGATGGCTTTGCCTGGGTACCCGGCACCGACGGTGGGACACTTGCGTTCACCGATTGGGAGCTTGGTGACATGACCAAAGACTTCCCGACCGATTGGGAGGCGGTATTTGGAAACATCACCGGCACCTTGAGCAACAACGACACGGTGCTCACGTTCTCAGGTGATGCGAACGGCGGTACCAACCTGTTCAAAGTCACTCTGACGGACAACATGAATGGTACCGCAAGTTACACCTTCGACGTGCTAACCAGCGCGCCGCTGATCCTGAACGAAGTCGATCTGAGTGGTTTCCCGTCCGGGAATCCGGTTGAAACCATCACGCTGTCTACGACTAGCGGTGGCAGCGACGTCCGGTTCAATGGATTGTTGTGGAGTGACATGGCCATTGATCTATCTGATGATCTGATAGTCACCGAGGCTGAGGATAGGCCGGACACCGACATGACCCAGACAGACACGTTCAACCGGCAGGACAACCTGAACCGGGACACCAATGGGTTCGGGGTCTTCCAGGATGCGTCGGCGTTGATGAACCAGAGCGAAGGTATGCTCCTAGAAACCTTCCAGCCGGGAACCCTGGCCCTGAAACCGGTGGACGGCGTCCAATTTGTTCTGAACCAGAACGGCGGCACGGATGACGTGCGGGTTTATGTTGAAGTGGCGAATGTGGGGGGAGTTGGAGCAAATGAAAATCACGCTATCACCATCGACTTGACCAAAGGTGGCCAAGCGGCGACGGACAACTTCACCATCATCACAAGCGCCATCGATAGTAGTGCGTTTGGACAGGCGATGGACTGGGATGATGATGGGGTCACCCGCGCAGATGACGCCAGCGAGGTCGAAGCTGGCCTGATCGTGCTGGACACGCTCACCGCGTTTAATACCGTGTACTACAACTTCGTGTTCCCCGATGACGAGGACAGGAACCACGGTGTGCGGATCAAGGAAGTCAACATTCTTGAGCAGTCTTTCCTGTCAGATCTGCAACTGACCATGGACGTTACGGGAACGGACGGCGACGACGACGAAGTAGAGCAATCCTTCTCAATCTTCGTCGACGGTAACAACGACGGCGTCTTCTCTTGATCTACCACTCCCTCGAAAAGGGGCGGCCGGGCAACCGGCCGCCCTCCAGTGTAAGAGTTGAATTTCGTTAAATGAGAGCGGACATGTTTGACACAGATTTAAGTCCAGGGCAGGCGGACTTTAAAAAGACATTTCGTCAGATTCGATATGCGCAGTTTGTTTTAGTCGGCTTCGGCTGTGTCGTAAATTTCTTGTATCTCGCCACACCGCTTTACATGCTTCAAGTGTATGACCGAGTTCTGGCCAGCAAGAGGTTGGAAACACTTCTATATCTCAGCCTGATCGCATTATTTGCAGTGCTCATTCTTGGCGCACTGGAAATGTTACGCGGAATGATTCAGGTGCGAATGGGAAACTGGTTGGACCAACGGCTTTCGGGTCGCCTTGTCGGGTCAAGCGTACGAGCCGCGCTAATAGGTGCTCAGGCAAATACGCAACCGGTACGTGACCTTCACACGATCCGAAATTTCTTAAGTAGCGGGCAGCGAGCCTTGTTGGACATTCCTTGGAGTCCACTTTTCTTAGTGGCGCTTTGGATATTGCACCCTTGGTTAGGGATTCTTGGGATTTGTTCAGCCGTACTCTTATTCCTTGTCGCTGCCATCAATGAATTGATTTCACGAAGGCCCGCGCAGTCCGCAAATGGTGCACGCGTTACAAATCTGAACATGATCGATAGAACGATCCAGAACGCCGATGTGATCCAAGCTATGGGTATGTTGCCCCGGTTGATAAAGCTCTGGAACTTTCAGAACGCCGAGATGCTGAAAGACGGGAGAACAGCGGGTGACCGCTCCGCGATAATGCAAGGTTTATCTAGGTTTATCCGGCTCGGTGCCCAGGTTTTGGTTTTGGGTTTAGGTGCTTATTTGGTGATATTGGGTGACTTAACTGGCGGGAGTATGATTGCGGGTTCTATCTTGCTTGGGCGCGCGTTGGCGCCAGTGGAACAAGTGATCGGATCTTGGCGCAGCTTCTTGTCTGCCCGCTCTGCAAAGGAACGCATAAAAACTGTTCTTTCAACGGCTCCGGAGATGGGTACTTCTACCCATTTGCCAACTCCTCTCGGAAGAGTACAAGCTCAAAACGTTTGGCTGACAATGAGTTTCGAGAAGCCAATACTCCAAAATGTATCATTTTCTGTTGAGCCTGGAGAAGTATTGGCCATCACAGGTCCGTCAGCGTCTGGGAAAACGTCTCTTTGTAAACTCATCGTTGGGTCGTGGTTGGCCGATAAAGGGCGAATTTGCCTTGACGGAGCTGATATTAGTCAATGGGACAACGCACAACTTGGAGAACACGTGGGGTATTTACCGCAGGATGTCGAACTATTTCCAACCACTATTGCGCAGAACATTTCTCGATTTGAAGAAGGAGATAACTCGAAGGAAATAATTGAGGCCGCGAAATCAGCGCAAGCACATGAACTCATAACGTCCCTGCCTAAACACTACGACACAGTTGTTGGAGCGAACGGGCAGTATCTTTCAGGTGGGCAGCGGCAAAGAGTGGGGCTGGCTCGCGCATTTTATAGAAATCCAAAATTGATCGTACTTGATGAACCCAATGCGAATTTGGATAGCCAAGGTGAAGATGCCCTGCTGGCGGCACTAGAAATTGCCCGAAAATGGGGTGCAACCATAATAATGGTTACTCACAGTCGAAGGCTATTGCAGCCAGCAGACAAGATAATGGTCCTTGTTGGCGGGGTTATGCATAGTTTTGGTGAAAGAGATGAAGTCCTGAAACTTGCAACGCTACCGAAAAACCATAAGGGCGGAGTAGAGGCCGTGCGGACTGATGAAGTAAAATCAGTAAGCGCCGAGTTTACACAAAGATCCGGATGGTTGTCACCATGAATTTTTCGTTGTTCAAATCTCTGAAATGGCACATTTATTTTGGATTGTGCGTAGTCTTTTTTTTCTTGGGTGGCGCAGCCTATTGGGCGTTTCACGCGCCACTGTCTGGAGCAATCATAGCGTCAGGAGTTGTTGGTTACGAGGGCAAATTGCGATCAATACAAAACCTTGAAGGTGGTTTGATTAAAGATATCAGGGTTAGAGAAGGCGATAAGGTAAGGGCTGGGCAAGTATTATTGGAAATTGACCCAACTAAGGCATTTGCGCGTGAAGCTGAGTTAAGAAATAGAATTCGCGCGCTGGCGGCAGAAGAAGCGAGACTCATTGCGGAACGAAGCGGTCTTTCCGAGGTTGCCTTTCATCATCCATATTTAAATAATTTGTCGGATTCAAAAGTGCAGTCAGCAACCGACCAACAGTTGAGTATTTTTTTATCTCGGCGTGAATTACTTTCTTCAAAAAAGTTAATTTTGTCGACGCGGATTGAGCAATTAAATCGTCAAACAGAAGGCCTGTCAAAAAAGATTAGTGGACTTCAAAAGCAACTTAGGTTGACAAAAATGGAAGCCAAAACGCAAGAAGCGTTGGTCGAGAAAGGTATTGGGCACAGGAGAAACCTGTTTCTTGTTCAACGTGAGGAAGCCGAGTTAACGGCTGAAGTGGGAGCGGCATTAGCGGAAATAGCTAGGGTCGAGGAAGCTGTAAGTGAGATCGAACTACAAATTGTTAATCAGAAAAATGAGTGGATAGAGTCTGTAAACTCTCGGCTAGCGGAGGTTCAAGCCCTCCTTCGTAGTCAATCAGAAATGCATCAAGAAACGATTTTTTCCCTTTCACATACAAGGGTAAGGGCGCCGATTGATGGTACGATTCTAAATCTTTCGGTTGACACCGTGGGTGGAGTTATTCACCCAGGAACAACACTCATGGACATAGCCCCTGAAACGGAAGAATTAGTAATTCGAGCAAAAATACTACCTCATGATATTGAACAGGTAAAGTTGGGCAGCTCTGCCGAAGTAATGATTTCTGCTTATTCTCAAAGGCATATGCAAAGAATACCAGCAACAATTTACTATTTGTCACCAGATATAATTGAAGAGGAATCCGGAGAATCCTATTTTCAGGTCTACCTAAGAATTGACGAGTCATCATTAGCAGCCAAAAATGAGGAGCATGATGTATTTGTCTCCGCTGGAATGCCTGCAGAAGTATTTGTAACGACGGAAAGTACTACTGTCGCGGAGTATCTGGTTGAGCCAATATTGATTTCTTTGAGACGAGCGTTTCGAGAGAGTTAATTTGGGATTAAGATCCATTGCTTAAGTCTGGCGATGTGATTAAGAGTATGGAAGCGAGCGATTGTATTTCATACATTTTGTGGCTGAGCCATGCCCAAATGGCGCGTCTGCAGGCCTGTTTCGCGGATGAAATGAATGTCCGGTCTGGTGAGGACGCGACGTCGCAATTTAACCTTTGAAGTGGCTGTTCTAGGCCTCTGACGCCGGAGCTTGCCCAATAGGGCTTGACCTAGTGAAACATCCGTAATTTGGTATTGGTTTGTATCATTAGGGTTTGTGTTGAATTTTGACACAGTATGCATCACCATGTTTTAAACTCTATTGAAACAGGTAGTCAGATGCTAATCGGATACGCAAGAACATCGACAGTAGACCAAAAAGCTGGACTAAATGCTCAAATTCAAGAGTTAACTGAAGCGGGATGTGAGAAGGTCTTCGAGGAACAGGTTTCTTCTGTCGATATCAAAGCCAGACAGCGATTGGCGGACGCTTTAGAGTTTATACGCGAAGGCGATACGCTGGTCGTCACAAGATTAGATCGACTTGCCAGCTCTGTTCCACACTTGCTAGAGATACTTGGAACTTTGTCAGACAAGAGGGCCGAACTTCGGATACTCGGGTTGGGGATTGATACTGGAACGCCCACGGGAAAGTTAATGTTGACCGTCTTGGGGGGCATAGCCGAATTTGAGCGTGAAATAATGCTTGAGCGTCAGCGGGAAGGAATTGCGAAAGCAAAAGCTGCAGGCAAGTACAAAGGCCGAAAGCCGACCGCACGCGCCAAAACCGATCAAGTACTACAACTCATAAAATCTGGAGTGGGGCCGTCTGAAGCAGCAAAGAAGGCAGGTATCAGCCGTGCCTCTGTTTATAGAATTTTGACTGCAGATGGGGGATAGGACTTTTTGCGTCGTCACAGTAATTAGTCATCTGACTGAAATCGTTAGATGTCTGCTTCGTGCCCATAATAGTCATTCAGCTAGGACGCGGCGAATGGCCGCTACGAGCCCGCTCCGGTACTTTCATTATTAAAACTGGTTGACGCGAATAAAGAGCTGTTCGTCCTCCAGTCTTGTTTGGGCCATCGCGCATCGATCTGAGTGGTCCTGGTGCACGGGATTTGGAAAAGTCCGCTCTTACGGGGTAAGTTACTGGTTTAGTCCTCTCGACCGAAGGGAGGCCAATGAGAGGTCAATCATAATGAACGACGTCCCAGAAGACGGCGCCCCACCTTCAGGGCCACCATGGATAGTTCCGGAAATTCAACAAAAGATCGCTTGGAGGGACGGTGATGTAGTGATTTCTGTTCCAATTAAAAGCGGGACAACCTGGACAATGAACATCGTTCATCAGTTATTAACGGGCGGGACTGATGATTTTCGAGACGTCTACGAAGAGGTGCCTTGGATTGAGTTTTTGGCCTTCCCCGGGCAGCCCCAGGAAGTCGTGGTTGAACGGGTAACAGCCATGCCAACCAACACGCGCCGCGCTTTCAAGACGCATTCGCCGCCACCTGCGGTGCCGTTTCAGAGCGTTGGGTCGGGCACCGACGTCAAATATGTCGTAATCATGCGAAATCCGGAGGAGGCCCTCGTTTCATTCAGGCCATTCCTGAACAAGCACTCGGACGCATGGTATGAACTCTGGGACGTGCCAAGAGAAGCCCTTTGTCGACCCGACTTTCCATCCTTCTATTCTGATGTGATTAACGCCAACGGTATGCAAGGCGCGATCTTTGGCTTTCTCGCCGCGTGGTGGCCGCTCCGGAATGAACCAAACGTTTTGTTCCTGCACTTCTCTGATATGAAGAGTGATCACCAAGGATCAATCCGAAAGATTGCCGAATTCATCGGTGAAGAGCTGACCGAAGAACAATGGGCCAATGTGCTGGAGTTTACATCCTTCCCATGGATGAAAGCGAATGAGGGAAAGTTTGAAGGGCGTACGGCCTCAGAGATCCCGATCCTTAATTCCGGAGCCATGATCCGCAAGGGCGCCGTTGGCGAGGCAAGAATGGATGGAATGACGGAGGAGATTTCCCGGCACCTGCGCGAAGTTGGTGGCCAGATTTGCCCGGAGCCCGCCGCCATCAGATGGGTTTACGAGGGAGGCACTTTACCCAGTTAAGTCGCGCATGTGCGGCGAAGCAAATACGGAAGAACTGGCAAAACTAAGGACCAATGGGCAGGTCTGTGACAGTCGGCTTTGTCCGCAAGTTTAACGTTAGGCTCTAGTGCTGAGAGTATCCTAAGTTTTTTAGGCCCTCTTATTTGGCAAGGTCTCCAACGATGCCAACTGCGTCGACGACCGTTGACAGGTCATCAGTAACTTCCAATATTTCATCGTTGACGCGTATGTAACGATTGCCTTTTCCCGGAGGCTTTAATTTCCAGTCAGCAAGGTCTCCAATGTCCGTGTAGTCCAAGTCGCTGGGAAGCTTGGCGCCCCTTGTATATCTCTTTATTTGTCCCGGTGGCACAGCTTTCTGGCCTTTGCCTGGTTTGCCGTCCAGCTGAACTTTCTTGTCTTTTGAATTTCCGCCTTTCTCTTTGGCGGATGCCAAATCAACGCCTCCAAATGTCAAGCTAAGAGCAAGCAACCATACGAATACTGTATAGATCTTCACGCGATGTCCCTTCAATTTCACAGAGTTCTTACTAACAATGCACAAGCCACAATTGCGATGGAAGCATCAAATTAGAAGCAATGATCGATGGTGTTCCAAACCATTGCGCTTGTCGATCTGGCTTTGAAAACGCCTGGACAGTCTGGCCATGATGGATGTGTGCGTGTATTTTTTTTGAGCGAGCGCAAATACCCATGCCGAGTACTCTTTGGGGGGAGAGTTAATGACAACAACACACACAGGTTATCTGCTTATTGCAGATATCACCGGCTACACACAGTTTCTGACATCTTCAGAAATGGATCACGCCAATCCAATCCTGCAATCTCTTCTGGGAGTTTTGCTTGAGCAAGTTGGAGACCCGCTGCACTTTTGGAAAACCGAGGGCGACGCCGTTTTAGCGTATTCGATACGACAGGATTTTCCATCAGGTGAGACGTTTCTGACCATATGTGAAAATCTCTACAACGCGTTTGCGCTACGACGGCAGGACATAATCGCGAATACAACATGCAACTGCAATGCCTGCGCAAATGTGAGCGCACTGGATCTCAAAATCATAGCCCACCACGGCCAATTCGACGAAATTCAAATGGGTCCTGCGAAAGACATATCCGGTGCCGATGTCATTCTGGTTCACAGATTGACCAAGACAGATGTTGCAGAACATACGGGCATTCGCAGCTATGCCCTGTTTAGCGAAGCGGCCGCAGACGCCATGGATATCAGTGAAATAATGGAACCCTTTTCGCAGGATATCGAGCACTTTGGCGAAGTCCGCATGAAGGTCTATGATCTGGCTAAATCGTGGGAGCGCCTGCGCGCCAAACGCCAACGCCATTATCTCGCCGAAGAGGATGGCGTTTGGACTTTCCGACACCATTTCAACGCGCCTATCGGCGTGGTTTGGGAATTTCTGGTAGCTCCTGAGCTCAAACAGAACTGGATGGACCGCATCAAGACGGTCACGGTGGAAAATCCGCAAGGACGTCTTGCCCCCGGATCTAACTATCATTGCGCTCATGAGCTGGCAGACTTTTATTATCGCGTCACTGATTGGGAGCCGTTTGAGTACTTTTCGACGCGAATCCAAGATCCCGCCCGTCCGCACATCAGTCTGCCGGAAACCTATCATCTGACGGAAATCAATGGTGGCACTGATTTGCGCTATACATTCGGCGAAGCAACTGATGTAGCTGGAAACCGTTCAGAAATCTCTGAACAAGAGGCGGCGGCATTTCTGGCGGAATTTTGGGCTGCGTCCTTTGCGGAAATGGACAAAAAACTCGACCAATCCAATTAACGGCATATCGTGTAATGCCCAACCTAAGGTCGAATTACCGGTGGATACTAGACCTGTCTTATCCTTAAGGTGGGCGATGGCGTCAAAATCCAGCGGCTGTGCCCTCATAGATAATGGTCACGTCACCGCGCTACGTAAGTCACTTTTTAAAAGCGCAACCTGTTAAAGCAAAGCAGTTAGATCGACCCTTAGGCTGTTCCGCCCACTCTCAGCATCATGCGTCGAAGTTCCAGATGTCGCGCTGAACCTTCCAGCCGTCGTTGCCTTTTCGGAAGTAAAGAACGTACTTCCCAGCAAGTTCTTGCCCACCCATTGAGCCTGTCAGTGTCCCCATCGTAACTGCAATGTCTTCACTGACATGAGCTGCGGTCGGATTGGCCAAAACGTTCTCCAGGCCCCCATCAATTGCCGCCTGCCAATACTCTCGGATGGCAGCGTGGCCAGACATTGTAGGAGCACCAGGTGGCATGAGGGCTCCATCTTCGGCATAAGCGGCTGTTGCCATACCCGCATCCTTAGCATTGATCCCTTCAATGATGGACGCGTCGAGCGCCTTTACACTTTCAACATCTGACATCTTTTCCCCCTAAGTTTACCAGCTGGTGTCATCAGACTATCACAAAAGCCTGGCTCGATGCTCGTCTTCGTACGCCACGTGAGAAATACTTAAATTTGGGAAAGCGAATTGTCGCAGCTTGGGCCGTATTGACCCTGTACGTAAGGTGCATGATGGATAGCAGCTTTGTCCCGCAAAGCAGTCGCTCACATCGTATGCAGCGAATGGATGTACCGAGCCAAAAGCAGACATAGATGATGAGCGCAGCATTCGTCACTCAGGGCGGGAAGCTGGCGTTCTCTGTGGGTGCAAATTGGAGGGTCTTTTTCGCGGAGCAGTCATTTGATTTCCCGGCGGTTCATAAAGTGAACCGCCTCTTAACAAATTGCTACGGATCATGCCCATCATTGGCAAATGGGGGCGGGTCGACCTGAGTCGGCTAAACACTCATTGCGTGGTATAGAATTGATGAAAGCATGCACCGACCAGTAAAGATTGCACGATCCGGCACCAGAGCACGGCCTTCGAATACAGGTTTCGATGCTTCTTGAGCCATTCGGTGTTCATAGTATGCGGAGGCGCAAGGGGGAAGTTTTGACTAAAGTCCTGTTGGTGGAAGACAATGAAATGAACAGCGATATGCTGTCGCGCCGGTTGGAACGCAAAGGTTTTCATGTTGTCGTTGCGAAGGACGGGCTGGAAGGCGTGTCAATGGCTGGAGAAGAACGTCCAGACATCATTTTGATGGATATGAGCCTGCCTGAGATTGATGGATGGGAGGCTACGCGACGTATCAAGGCGGCGCCCGAGACGGCCTCGATTCCGGTGGTGGCCCTGACCGCGCACGCGATGGCCAGTGATCGGAAAAGGGCGCTGGAAGCAGGTTGCGACGACTTCGACACCAAACCGGTTGAGTTGAGCCGTTTGCTGGACAAGATGGGGAATCTTCTGCCTACGACCTGAGGAAGAACCGCTCAATCCGCCATCGTTTTGCGTTGGGTGACATAGTAGGTTCTAATCTGACCCTTGCCTTTCACCTTTGTTTCGACCGGTTCAGAGATGTCAAAGCGATGTTCGACCCGTCTGGCGGTGGCCTCAGAAACCTGCACCCGGCCCGGCGCACCCGTTGATTCAAGGCGGCTAGCAAAATTAACAGTGTCCCCCCAGACATCGTAAAGGAAACGGTGCGATCCGATGATACCAGCAACCACCGGCCCGGTATGCACGCCGACCCTGATATGCATCGGGTGGTCCGTTTCAAGGTTCAGCGCCTCGACCTGATCGAGCATCCGAAGCCCCATCTCGACGATCACTTCGGCATGATCTGCGCGACCATCCGGCACCCCGGCGGCAACCATATAAGCGTCGCCAATCGTCTTTATCTTTTCAACGCCAAGTTCCGTCGCCGTTTTGTCGAACCCCGAGAAAACCCGGTTCAGATAGGAAACTACCTGTGCCGGGGCGAGCCTGGCTGACATCTCAGTGAAGCCGACGATATCGGAAAAGAGCACGGTGACGTCGTTGTGGCGGTCGGCGATTGTAGCCTCGCCGTCATTAAGGCGCGCCACGATTTGTTGCGGCAGAATACTGAGCAGAAGGTCTTTGTACTTTTGCTTTTCCGCTTCCATCATCTCAAGGTACTGGCGTTCGCGCTTTCGCCAGCGGTTTTTCTCCAGCGCGGCGCTGATCCGGGCTTGCAACAGGATCGGATTGAAGGGTTTGGGCAGGTAATCCTCGGCACCGGCCTCGATGCAGCGCGCGACGCTTTCGATCTCATCAAGAGCAGAAATCATAATGACGGGGATATCATGAAGAGCGTTATCCTTTTTCAACCGTGCCAGAACGTCAAAACCGTTGATGTCCGGCATCATCAGATCGAGCAGAACCAGATCGAACGGCTGGCGGGACAACTTATCCAGAGCAGAATAGCCGCCGTCGGCAGTCCAGACGCGATGCCCGTCCCGCTTTAACCGCCGGGCGAGCAAGTCCCGGTTGGCTTCGGCATCATCGACGACAAGGATGTTTCCGGTTGATCTGGATGTATCGGCGATTGAAGGCAGGGGCTGCATGCTCTGGACCAGATTAGCAAACATCGCGGCCATTTCGCGCGGTGTGTCAGAGATTTTGTGGCCATCACCGAACAAACCCGAGAGTGTGTCGATACGTTGCAGCAAGGTGTCGGTGTGATCCAAAAGCCCAAGCAAGTCCGGCTCAAGATGTTCTGCATTCAGGTCCTCCAGATCCTCCAGCATCATCTCGCTGTAGCCTTTGATCGCATTCATCGGGTTACGTAGATCGTGACGAAGCCGCTTCACGCCTTCATCCCCGCTGACCGTCAGCTTAATCGCCATCTCAGGGTGCAGAAGCTGATCCATCAAGGCACTCAGTTCCGTCGTCGCCTGAGAAATCCGGTCTAGATCTGAAGTGACTTCATCCAGGTTCAGCCGTCTGGATTCGCTTTGAAGCAACTCGCAAAACCCAACGATGGCGCTGACCGGAGAGATGAGGTTTTGACGCAAATTGGCCAGCCATACGGCCTGTGCTTTTTGTGCTTCGTCTTCTGGGCTGCCATTCACAACTTATGTTTCCTCTGCAGAGGCAGGCCGGTGTTTGATCAGAATGTCGTTTAACTGATTGAGAATGGTTTCAATTTCATACCCGTTCTTGCTGATAAGCGTCTCGACCGAGCCGCTCAGTCGCGCGCGGTCATCGTTTGACAGGGTCTTAGCGGTGACAACGATGACAGGTATGTCTTTCCAGTCCGGGTTCTTCCTCATCCCCGCCAGAAATTCAAACCCGTCCATCTCGGGCATCATGAGATCCAGCAAAATGACGTCCGGTATGGATGTAGAAAGATGTTGAAGGGCGTCCAACCCGTTGACGGCCTGCTCGATCTGCCAGCCTTCTTTGCCCAGAACGCGGCAGATCATTTCACGCGTTGCAGCCTCGTCTTCCACGACAAGGGCTCGGGGCGCCGGCAGGGGTGGACAATGGTCTTTCAGCGCGTTCAGAAGTGCGACCGTGTCGATGGGTTTGCCCAGATATTCACTGGCACCCAGCGACAATCCTCGAGTGCGGTCTTCTGCGAATGTCAGCATGATAACCGGGATGTCTGCCAGATCCGGGTCGTTTTTAAGCTTTGACAATACCGCCCAGCCGTCAATCTCGGGCATGAACACGTCCAGCGTGATGGCGTCAGGCCTGAATTTGCGCGCCAACTCCAAAGCCTCGTCACCCTTGGTCGAGGCAAGAACGCGGTATCCTTCCCTGCGCAGCCGTCGCCCCAAAAGGTCATGTACCGTCGGGTCGTCATCGACCAGCAGAACCAACGGGGCGTGTGAATCGCCACCCTGATCGTCCCCCGAATACCCTTTTTCCCGCAGCGGGTCTGTGGACGGATCTGTGCAGATACTCGGAAGACGAATGGTGAAGGTTGAACCTTCGCCGAGAGTACTGGCGCAGTGAATGTCACCCCCCAGCTGTTCACAGAAGACCTTGGTGATCGACAGCCCCAGACCGGTACCACCATAGTTGCGGGTAGTGGAGGAATCCGCCTGAGTGAACGCCTCGAAAACTTTGTCGACTTGTTCGGGCGACATGCCGATGCCTTGATCGGCGACTGAAAATTCCAGCTGATCCTGTTCCTTCGATCGTAGGACGGACAGCGTGATTGTCGCGTTCTCGGTGAACTTGCAGGCGTTGGACAAAAGGTTGAGCAATGCTTGCCTCACCTTGGTCAGATCGCAAACCATATCCCCGATGTTCTCGGCGCACACAATCTTCAGAGTATTATTGTTTTTTTCGGCCAGCGGTCGCACCGTTGTTCCGACATCTTTGATCATTTGAAGAACATCGAAGGCTTCCAGATTGAACTCCATCTTTCCGGCTTCGATTTTGGACAAATCCAGAATGTCGTTAATCAGGGCAAGCAAGTGCTTCCCGGCAGATTGGATTTTCTGAAGATCGCTCAGGTTCGTCTCATCATTCTGATCGATAGCTTCCTCAAGCATCAACTCACTGTATCCGATGATCGCATTCAATGGCGTACGGAGTTCGTGGCTCATGTTGGCAAGGAATGTGCTCTTGGTCTTATTGGCAGCTTCAGCATTGTCTTTTGCCACGCGCAGTTCGCTTTCCACCTGCTTCTGGGTGGTAATGTCCCGACCGTAGATATTCGCATAGCCGCCTTCCGGCACCGGCCATAGTAAAAGGGCATAGATCAGACCACCGGCCTCGTATTCGAAATCTTGCCTTTGATCTTCGTGCAAACCTTTGGTGACTCGTTTGCGCCAACCCGTTCCCACTCGGTCGCCAACCTTCAATTGCAGCGCTTCAATCAGTGGAGTGCTTGCCTTGTTGGCGTATATCAATTTGCCCTGATCTGTAATGCGCAAGACCGGGTTAGGGTTCTCTTCTGGAATGCGCGCCAGTTCTCGCATCCGCTTTTCTGCTTGCTTCAGTTGCGTAACGTCCCGCCCGTACAAGTTGACATGTTTGGCATCCGGTACCGGCCAGAGCAGTAGCGAATAGACCATGTCGCCAGCACGGCATTCAAAATCCTGCCGCTCGTTCTCTTCAAGCCCTTTCCTGACGCGTGCCAGCCATTCTTCTGTAACAGCTGCACCAACCTTCAGATTCAACGCTTTCAACATCGGGTTGCTGGCTTTATTCGCAAAGAGCAGCTTTCCGTAGCTGCTTATGCACATAACCGGATTTGGGTTTTCCTCAGGAATCTGAGCAAGCTCGGCATTGCGGGCTTCGACCTTCTTCAGTTCGGTCACATCGCTGTAGATCGCTACGGTTCCGTTATCGCTGGTCTTCCGTTCGCTGATCTTGATCCAGCCCCCGGATGTCCGGCTTTGCATCTGGGTGCCTTCTGGATTGCCGTGGCGTTTTAGTCGTTGAACTAACCATTCTTCTTCGCGTCCGACCGCATCTGCGATCACGTTGAGCGACAGCGCCTTTCGAACGACTTGTTCGAAAGTCATCCCCGGTTTCACCAGATCTTCGTGCCCCGGATACAGCATCTTGCGATACGTCTCGTTCGCCAGAACCAAACGATCCTCGGAATCATACAAGGCAAAGCCCTCGGGAATTGTGTTTATGGCATCGACGATCCGGTCCAGAGCCCGGTTCGTTCCAACCGGTTTCGACACACGGTGATCGTCGGAATGGTTCATTTCGCGCTCTCCATCTGGTGAAACCGACACGTCGGTAAGTCACTGTTTTCAGTTGAATTGAAATGCGGTTTCAAAACAAGGCTGTTTCGGCCCGTCTGTGTGTACCTTTGGATTGATGTTGATAGAGCCGCTGTTCTGCCGGACCCCGTGAAGCAAATGGTGCAACTGTGGCCAATGTCCGGAATGCGGGTGATAGCAGATATCAATCAATCTGCTCTAAGTCGGCCATGGGCCATCATCCCGCATCCCAACAAACTGACTTATCGGCAGTTTTGTCCGTAGAGCGGTCATTGATCTAAAAACGATAAATGTCTGCTCTGTGTATCTAAGCGGAAATTGCGACATCAAGCCGAACTAAATTTCTCCTCGACGAAGCCTACCAAATGGAACCGCCGCCAAGTGAACCCAAGTTCACTCAAAAGTGGGGTCTTTTCAGTCACCAAAAGTACCTGCTATTTGGCTTGGTGAACTAAGGGTGCTTCTATACTGGTCGACAGAGACTTTCCTGCAAAGCCAATAAGTTGGCAGTTACCATCATTGAGTTCACAACGACTGGGCTACCCTCCTATTTGACGGATTGTGGTGCACCCTGATCTTGCCGTTTTCCCAACCCTTGAGGTCAACGCTGTTGATGCCGTGCTTCTTCATAAACACTGAAATGTCGTGAACTGGGTCCTGTTGTTCGAGATGGCTTTCGTAGGGACTGTCCTTGAACGACTTCTTCCACATATTCACGTAGCGACGCAGACCTGCTAGTTCGGCAAGAACGTAGGCAAGCCAACGGTCCTCCCCGGCTACTAGGTATTTCGCGTGGAGTTCGGCGGCTCTCTCCAGCCCCTCAGCGATATTCGCTTCGTACGCTTCCTGATTGGATTGATTGGGCCAGTCATAAACTTGTCCATTGCAAAGACGAATTTCGTGGCCCAGCGCGTAGATGCTCTTTTCAGCGCTCGAGAAAATGGGTGGTTTAGTCACGTAGGGTCCGCCAGGGAGCGAGGCTACCGCCTCAGCCAAGAACTTCGCCGCAGCCTCTACCTCCTGCCGTGTGGGACCAACCAGAAAAAGGTTGTCCGCGTAGACGATCAGATGCACTTGATTAGACAGCTCGGGTTCGAGGAAAGTCATGATCCATAGCGCGATCGCCGCAGAGGTCTGGGCTCCTTGGGGCACTCCCTGACGGATTGATGATACGTGCTTACCTTTGATAGGCTTCCCATCAGGGTAGATGAGGTGCACGTTGGTGGCGAATGCCACTTCTTTTGTTGCCGATGTAGGGGTCGGCAACATTGGCAGGAGAGCCTTCTTAGATATGCTTGGAAAGAACTCGGTTATGTCGAGTTCTGCTACCGATTATTTCCTTGTTCGATGAGGGATATTAACCGCGCGATTGCCTTTGGTACGCCGCGTTCAGTGAACAACCAATTTGGATGGGGGTTTGAGACTATTGCACGTATGCAATCGGCGAGTAGCTTCTGGCGCGCTGCCGTTGGCAAGCGAAAATCCCAGATATATCGAAAAGTGCCCGGCTTTGATCGTTGAGCTCTAAACACCGCCGCCGGAAATTTGAGAGTTTTGCAGATTTTTTGCTTATCGGCTTCCTCAACGCACGAATTCAAACTGCGCCGTTTTTCAAATGGCTTGGATTTGTTAACCTCCAACAATGCATTCAGTGAAGCATCGTATGAGCGTAAATATTCACGACATGCTTTGCGGTATTTTACGCCGCCAGCTCCGGCATACTTTTCTATGCGAGCCCTAAGTTTTTTTGGCGCGCTTCTTCGCTCTCTTGGCAAGTGATACTTGGTAGTCCAGTTTAACTCGCTCGTCTTCACTAATCGGAAGCTTGTACCCGAGCCGGTCTTGAAGCCCATTGTACTGATGGGATGTGAAGTAACTGCTCATTGGAGCGTCCTAGTGAAAGTGGCAGTGGGGAAATGACCACGCTCAAGTACAGTGAACTCGCGCACAATTGCGGGACCAGGCGGGCAGCATACGACCTCGTTTGACGGTGTCAGCGTCAGATTTGCGGTAGGCGGTGCATTTCAATTGCTGCCCGAACTTCCGTCTCGTCCCAATATAGGCGGCTTCCCACCTTCGCTGGCATTGGAAGCCGCCCAGATTTTATGTCGCGATAGATTGATGACCTGCTGCGGCCGCCGAGCTTTTGGCGCAATTTCGCCGCGTGTTTGTACTTGTTGTTCCATTCATCAAGCTGCCGACCGTTCTTTGCAGACAGTTCAAGCTGATTGATTTCTTCTATGATCGCAGGCATTTTTGAGATGTTTACAGCAGGAAAATCGAGCAAGCCGAGAACGGCCGGGACCTTGACTGATGAGGTCTCGACGTTGTCCAGCGCCTCAATTCGGTCCAGCAGCTTTTCGATTGGCTCTGAAAGAAGCTGCTGCTTCGGCTGAAACGAGAGGCCAATTTCGCGCAACATTTCAAGGGCGGCATCAAAGGCTTCAACGGACGTTTCGCCACGTCTTTCTGCGATACAAAGATCCCAATCAGCCATCAATCCTCTTTTTGCGACAATGAGCCTGGCTTTCGCTTCTTCAAAGTCGCGAGTTTTCAAAGACCTATTGATTTCCTTCCTTCGTTCTACCGGAGCATATCGAACAGGCACTCTCCAACGCATGTAGTAGACCCGCCCTCGTCGCTCGATACCCTCAATACATCTGTCTTCAACTGCAATCATGTCTGCCCCACAATCTGCCACACAAGGCGGTTTTCTCGATTTGCCGTCCCCGACTGGAAAAACGACGATTTCTTCAAGGAAAGTGGGAGACTCTCAAAAATAGAGAAATCGGCGTTTGATTCTCATGAGAGCGTGTGGGGGCACCACTTTCATTTAATGAAATTAATAGGTTAAGCTCGGCCTTCGACTTGAAACCCGCCTGCAAAGTTCGGAATCAGACATGTGTCAGGCATTGTGCAATATCTAACCAAGTGGCGGTTCAAAGCAGTGAGTTACGACGTTCAGCATTCTCTCGACTAAGATCCGTCATTTTCGTAACGTGATTTCACTAATAAAAACAATTGCTTGATGCATATTGATGCGAAATATAGGTTTCTAACGGCTTTCCGTGCCGCAAATGATTTGCGCATCTAGCGAAAACGGGACCTGCAAATCGCGAAGGGCTATCCATGACGGACAGCATTCCTGCAACGCGTTCTGTGAAAACTCCGAATTCCTCTTCACTACAGAAGACCCGAGCGTTAAATGATCAATTTCGAAAACAGGCCAAGGGGGCATCGTAACCATATCAATGGGGCTTCGCGTGCATTTAGTGGAAACAGCAGTGCCCATGGGACGTGGGCAACCATTATGCCCTTGGAAAAAAGTTCGGTAGAAGGAAACATCCCTGAAAAAACTCGGATGGAGCCCGTTCAAGCTCCCGGTCCGTAAATGGCTCGCCACTCGATATAGTTAAAACTCTTATTGTTGTTTTATGCCGTTGCCTGGCTGTTTTTGTGAGCTTGAAGGAAATACGCCTATTCTTCAGATGCTTTCCATTCCTTCCAGCGCAGGACGGCATTTGCGCCGATTTCGCAGAAGGGCTGCGGGGGAAGGCGCTTGGGCTGATCCTCGGCCTCAAAATACCGCGTGGTGTCCGATCTATGGCCGCTGGCTTGCTCCGCTGCTGCGATACCGGTGAGGGTTCCGCGCGCGGTGCCCAAACCGTTCTGGACGCAACCGGAATAGATGCCTTGCTCGATCTCGCGCGCTACCGAAACGCCATTGAGGCTCAGGCATAGGTGACCGGCCCAAGAATACTGCATCTTCATCCCCGCCAATTGCGGAAATCGCTGATCGAACTTGCGTTGCATCACCCGAGAAGCTCGCGACAGGTCGCGCGCCGTTGCCGTCATGCCGGGACGCAGCGCCGCGCAGGTGCGGGTGATGACGCGATTGCCGCCCTGGCCGGTACCAATTCGCCGCATCGTGGTGCCCATCGGATCGGACGGGGTAACACCCCAGCGAGGCTGACCTCCCAGCTTGGTCAGAGCCTCTGAGTTCAACTCAGGCGTCATCGCGGCAAACAGGAACAGTTGCATCAGCCGGTTGCGCTCTATCCCGAAGCTCTCCAGATGGCCATTGACCGTGAGGATAACAGTGCCGGTATTAACCGAGCCTTTTTCTGTGCGCACGGCCCAACCAGAGCCGTCACGCTCAAAGCCTGTGACGGGACTGTTTTCGTAGACCGGAACGCCTTGTGCCCTCAGTCCCGCGGTAACTCCGCGGATATATCCGGCAGGCTGCAACATAACGGTGCCGGGCGTGTAAAGACCCGAGATATAGTGACGTGAGCCCGTCAGTTCATACATCTGTTGCGGATCTAGCGCCTGGCTGTCCTCGCCCAGCGATGTCAGATGTTTCGCATAGCTTCGGTTGTGGGCCTCAGCCGTCGTGCTTGCAGCACCGTTCACTTTGCCAGCAGGGTCAAAGAAGTTGCGGTCAATGTCGTATTCCTCAACCGCTGATCGGGCAAAATCGATTGCCAGACGGTTCAAATTGATCATCACCCGATCGTCGCCAGCCCCGGCGTAGTTGTCCGAGGCCAGATCATGCGGCAGGTCGATCATGAATCCCGAGTTGCGTCCCGCCGCTCCTTCGGCCACGCGCCCGGCCTCCAGCACCACCACTTTTGCGCCCGGTTGCAATTGGTTCAGCCGTCGCGCCGCCGATAGGCCTGCAAAGCCTGAGCCGACTACGACAAAGTCGGCGGTGGTATCGTGTTCCAGCGTCACCGGCGGAGACTGGGTGCCAAGAATGGCGCTCCACGCGGCCGGTCCGCGATGGACCGGCAGTCGTTTTGCTGTGTAGGCCGTCACTCGACGGCCTCGTTGGCGTCGTCGGCGAGGTCGATCCAGATGGTTTTCAGCTGGGTGTACTGGTCGTGGGCATGGACGGAGTTGTCGCGGCCGCCGAAGCCGGATTGTTTGTAGCCGCCGAAAGGGGTGGTGATGTCGCCCTCGCCAAAGCTGTTGACCGTGACGGTCCCCGCCCGGATCGCACGGGCGCCGCGGATGGCGCGTTTGGCATTGGCGGTGAAGATCGAGGCACAC